>JBKPHO010000143.1:0-30648 GCA_046729915.1 Actinomycetota bacterium
GAGTTCCAGCCCTCTGCGAGCAGCATCGCGTTGATCAGGACGTTGATCTCACCGCGCTCGTAGGCCGCGAGGGTCTCCGCGAGCTTCACCGGCGGCGTGCGGCCGCTGACCGCCTCGGCCTTCAGCCCGACCGCGCGGAACTCCTTGGCCAGGTTGTACGCGTGCTCGACCCCGGCTGCGTAGACGATGCCGGGCGTGTTGTCGAAGCGGTCGCGGTAGAGGCTCGCAGCGGCCTGGTTGAGCGCCGTATGGTCGAGCACCGCGGCCAGCGCGCGCTCCTCGAAGTCGCCGCCGACGATCGGCACGGACGAGATCGCTGCGGCGGGCGGCACCCGCAGGCAGCGGAGCGGCGCGATCAGCCCTCGCCGCGCCGCGTCGCCGAGCGGCAGCTCGTCGATCGAGGCCGGGAAGACGTCCGAGACCTGCTTGGCGATCAGCTGCTCGGTCGCCGTCATGCCGACGTAGATCGGGTCGGAGAAGCTCCGGATCGCGTGGCTCGTCTTCTCGCCGAGCGCGGTGTGCGCCTCGTCGGCGATCACGAGCTGGTACGCGCTGGGCTCGAGGTCCTTCCAATGTCGCGCGAACCAGGCGTACGTTTGGACCGTCACCGGGTTCGGCGTGATGGTGGAACGCGTATGCGTTTTGAGGACGGCGTCCTCGAAGCGCCCGCCGTACCCCTCCGCCTTCAGCTCACGGTGGAACTGCGAGACCAGCAGCCGGCGGTGGGTGAGGATCAGCACGCCGAGGGTGCGCGCGGCCTCGACGAACCCGGCGGCCGCGATCGTCTTGCCCGAGGCGGTCGGGTGGCGGAAGCGGTAGCGCCGGCTTGCGCCCGGGTCCTTGCCAACGTGCTCGGGCGGCAGCTCCAGCTCTTCCGCGCGCTCCTCGAGGTGGACGCCTTCGTCCTCGTCCTCCGCTTCCGCTTCCGCCTCCGCCGCTGCTGCGTCGACGGCCGCCGCCCCGTTCCCGTTCAGCTCGGGCGCGGTCTGCGTGGCTGCGATCAGCTCGGTGAGCATTCCGGCGAGCGCGTCGATCTGGTGCCGGCGCAGCTCGGTGCCCGACTCGAGCTTGGGCGGGCTCTGGCTGAGGACGCGCTCGAGGCCGAGCATGAGCGCGTAGCGGATCTTCCACTCGTACGAGGGCTCGTGCGCGCCGCTCTCCATCTCCGTGAGCGCGTCGTCGAGCGCCCGCCGCCGGGCTGTGTCCGGGGCGAGCGCGACCGCCGGATCCTCGTCCGGATGGATGAACGGCTCTCCGGCCCAGGCTTCCGCCTGGAGGGCGGCGGCTGCCAGGCCATCCGGAGCCTCCGGCGCCAGCATCGGTTGCTCAGTCATTTCCCGCATGTCTGCAGCACTTTTCGGTGCCGCGAATCTCAGTAAGAGAGCGCGCTCGCGTGGATTCCCCTGGGCGAGCGTCGCACCCGAAGCATAGCCGATCCTTGCGACGTCGTTTAGGTCCCGAGCCCGCCGAAGACCGCAAACGGGTTCTGGGGCGTGACCTCCCAGACGACCTCGCCTCCCGCCTCGGCCTCGCCGTGAAGGCGCCGGGCGAGCTCGCGCGCCTCCTCCTCCGAGCCCGCGCCGACGATCACGTAGCGCCAGCGACGCACGACGTCGTAGCTCTCGGCCTCGAGCTGGTCTGCGAGCTCATCGGCTTCCTCGTGGGAATCGCGCTCGACGCGCACCTCCCAGGGCGCGTAGCCGCGGTCGAGCTCCTCCTGCTCCCATGTCTCCTGCGGCGCCTCGCTCGACCACCGCTCCTCTCCGTGCAGCCAGTGCTCGAGCGTGGTGTCGGCTTCGATGCGCTCGTTCTCGAGCTCGGCCTCCACGATCTGCCGCGCCTGGTTGACCTCAGCCTGCGACTCGGCGTAGACGAAGATCGTGTCGCCGTCGCGCGAGACGGCGAGGCGGTGGCCCTCGAGCTCGCGTGCCAGCCGCTTCGCCTCGTCGGAGCCGAGGTCGAAGCCCAGGCGCTCGAGCAGCGTCTCTGCGTGCGCCGCTTCCCGCGGCTCGATCCTGATGCGCCAGTCGTCTCTCATGCTGCGGGCGCCCTCGCCGCGGTGACCTCGGCGAGCGGGCGCCCGAACATCCTCTCCGAAATCCCGGCCTGGTCGAGGTACTTGGTGATCCCGCCGAGCCAGAACGGCCAGCCGGCGCCGAGCAGGAGCGCGGTGTCGACGTCCTTGGCCTCGGCGACGACTCCCTCCTCGAGCAGCTGGTGGATCTCGTCCGCGAGAGCTTCGAGGGCGGTCTCGAGGATCTCGCCCTCGCTCCTCGGGTCGTGCTCGCGGAGGGCGATTTCGTCGCTGCCTGCCGCGTAGTTGGCGAGCGTTTGCGAGAGCGGAAAGCGATCGGGGTACGCGTCGTGGAGCGTCTCGAGGACGTGGTTGGCGACTCGAGGCCCGACCATCTGCAGCAACACCGACGGCGCCATCGGGAGGCCGAGGCGCAGGATCGCCTCGTCGGCCTCGTCGGGCGTGTTGCCATGCTCGAGCGCGTCGAGGACGACGCTCATCAGGCGCGTGAGGACGCGGTTGACGACGAACGCCGGCGCGTCCGCTACGAGCACGGGGCGCTTGCGCAGCTGCTCGGCAAACGCCCAGGCGGTGGCGAGCGTCGGGTCGTCGGTGTGCGGCGTGCGGACGAGCTCCACGAGCGGCAGGACCGCGACCGGGTTGAAGAAGTGGATGCCGACGTCGGCGCCGATCTCGGTCACGGAGAGGCTCGACGTGTTCGTCGCGAGGATGCAGTCCGGCTTCGTGTGCTCGCGCAGCTCCAGGAAGACTTGCTTCTTCACGTCGAGCTCCTCGAAGACCGCCTCGAGCACAAGGTCGCAGTCGGCGAAGTCCTCGTAGCCGGTCGAAGTGGAGAGCAGCGACCCGAGGAAGCGTGCCTTCCCTTCGTCGTAGCGGCCCTTTGCGACGTGCTCGGCCAGCGCTTCCTCGACGGTGCCGCGGGCGGCGGTGAGCGCGTCCTCGCTGACGTCGCGCATCGCGACCGGGACCTCGAGGCGGCGCAGGAAGAGCGCGGCGAGCTGGGCGGCCATCAGCCCCGCGCCGACCAGGCCGACCTTGCGGACCGGGCGCGGCTCGGCGTCGGGCCGTCCGGGCGGGCGCTTGGCGCGCCGGTCGACCAGGTCGAAGGCGTACAGCGAGGCTTGCGCCTGACGGCCGGGAAGGAGCGCTCCGACGGCCTCCTCCTCGGCCGCATAGCCCTCTTCGAGCGACCAGCCGGAGAGCGCGCCCTCGATCAGGTCGAGCGCCTTGTACGGCGCGGGGGCGGCGCCGTGAACCTGCCCGTCCAGACGGGACCTGGCCTTTCTGAACATGTCCGTTTCGGCCGCGTCCGAGGGACTGTCCCTCGTCGGGCCTGTCCCTGCAGCTGCGAGCTGGAGCGCGAACGCGATCGACTCGTCGAGGAACTCGGCAGGCCCGAGCAGCCGGTCGGCGAAGCCGAGTTCGAAGGCCTCTCCGCCCGTCAGCATCCGGTTCTGGCGCATCGGGTTGGCGACGATGAACTTCACGGCGGTCTCGGCGCCGACGAGGCGTGGGACGAGCTGCGTGCCGCCCCAGGCAGGGACGATGCCGAGGAAGCACTCGGGGCAGGCGAAGTGGCGAACCGCGGTCGAGATCGTGCGCGCCTCGCAGTGCAGTGCGATCTCGACGCCCCCGCCGAGGCACGCGCCGTTGACAGCGGCGACGGTCGGGTTGGGCAGGGCGCGGATCCGGCCGAAGAGCTCGTGGCCGGCGCGGCTGCCTTCGATCGCGAGCTCGCGCGTCGCGTTCGGAAACTCGGTGATGTCGGCGCCGGCGGCGAAGACGAAGGGCTTGCCCGTGAGGACGAGCGCGGCCCAGTCGCCCTCTTCCAGCTCCGGCAGCAGGCGCTCGAGCGACTCGAGCGCCGCCCGGCCGAAGAAGGTCGGCCTCGTGTGGTCTTCGCCGTTGTCGATCGTGACGAGCGCGAGCGTCCCGCGATCGGGTACGTCGACCCGGGCGAGCTTGAACTCAGTCTCCGGCAGCGAGGTTCTCCCAGATCAGCGCCGCGCCCATGCCCATCCCGACGCAGAGGGCGGTCAGCCCATACCGGGCTTCGGGCCGCTCGCGGAAGCCGTACGCGAGCTGTGCGAGGAGACGAACGCCCGTGGCCGCGAGCGGGTGGCCGCAAGCGATCGCGCCGCCGTAGGCGTTGAGGCGCTCGTCCGCCGGATCGACGCCGAGCCCGTCGCACCAGCTCAGCACCTGCACCGCGAACGGCTCGTTCAGCTCGAACAGACCGACGTCGTCGAGGGACAGGCCCGCCCGATCGAGCGCCTTGCGCGTCGCAGGCACCGGCCCGAGCCCCATGAGCTCCGGCTCAACGCCGGCGAACGCGTAGGCGACCAGGCGCATCCGCGGCTCGAGGCCGTGCTCTCGCCCGGCAGCTTCGGAGGCCAGCAGGCAGACCGTTGCGCCGTCGGTGAGCCCGGCCGAGTTCCCGGCGGTCACGCGGCCGCCCGCCCGGAACGGCGTCGGCAGCTCAGCGAGCGCCTCCATGGTCGTGTCCGGCCGCAAAAACTCGTCGCGGTCGGCCACTCGCCAGCCCTCGTCGGTGAAGACGGACATCGGCACCACCGTCTCGCGCATGACACCGTTCTGCCAGGCGGCCGCGGCGCGCTGTTGCGAGCGCAGCGCGTAGGCATCCGCTGCCTCCTTCGTCAGCTGGGGAAAGCGGTCGTGCAGGTTCTCGGCGGTCGCGCCCATCGTCACGGCGCTGGTGTCGACGAGGCGCTCGGCGACGAAGCGCGGGTTGAAGTCGACGTTCTCGCCCATCGGGTGATGGCCCATGTGCTCGATGCCGCCCGCGAGGACGAGGTCGGCAGCGCCCATCGCGATCTCGCCGGCGCCGGCGGTGACGGCAGTGAGCGCGCCGGCGCACATCCGGTCGACCGCAAAGCCGGGAACGGTCTGCGGCAGCCCCGCGAGGAGCGCGACGTCGCGGCCGAGCGTCAGGCCCTGGTCGCCCACCTGCGCGGTTGCGGCCATGACCACGTCGTCGATCCGCTTGGGAGCCAGCGAGGGATTGCGGTGCAGGAGCTCGCGCACGACCTTGACGCCCATGTCGTCCGCGCGGGTGCGCCAGAAGACGCCCTTCGGGCCGGCCCTCCCGAAGGCCGTGCGGACGCCGTCGACGTAGAAAACCTCGCGCAACTCGCGCACGTGCGAGACCCTAGTCAATCGTCACGCTTTCGCCACAGTCGCTTGACCATGCGTGCGCCGAGCCTCGATACGATCGCCTCGGGGAGGAGGTTGGGCGTGCCTGAACCAAGGGCGGCGGCGCAGACGAGCGGCGAGGACTGGGCCGCCCACCTCGAGCGGGAGGAGCGCCGCTTCCGCGACGGCGAGGCGAGGCTGCCGGACGCGCACGACGCGGACTCTCGGCAGCGGCAGCTCACACGCCTCGGCAACGCAGCGGGGGGCGCCGGCCTCGCCCTGCTCATGCAGGGCCGCCCGGAGGAGGCCGCGACGTGGTTTCGGCGCGCCGCGGAGCGCTACCGCGAGAGCTTCGCCGACGCGCCGCCGGAGAGCTGGGGCCGTCCGATCGGGGCCATGAAATCGCTCGTCCTCGCCGGTGACTGGCCCGCCGCCGAGGGCGCCGCACACTGGGCGCTCGAGACCGGCGCCGCCGAGGCGAGCTCGCCGATCGGACGCTACGCCGCCGCGCTCGGGCTGCTCGTGCTGGGTGACGACGAGCGGGCCAGGCCGCACGCCGATGCGATTCGTATCCGCGACGACTTCCCGCACGCGGTCGGCGACGCGCTCGCGCTCCTCGCCGCGCAGGACGTTCCGGGATTCACCGCGGCGGTCGAGGCCGTGCTCGAGTCGTTCGAGAACCGGGACGAGTACCTCGAAGACCTACCGGTCGCCGACACCGTCCTCGTGCTGCAGGCGCTCGCGCGGCGCCGCGGGATCGTCGTCGAGCTGAGCTCGCCGCTGCTGCCGCCGCGGGCCGGAGAAGCCTAGTCCGGCTCGACCTTCGTCGCCGGGTGCAGCACCGTCGTGATGATCAGCGGCTCGAGGGACGGATCCTCGGCCTCACGGGCGCGCTCCACGAGCTCCTCGATCAGCTCGAGCGCGTGCTCCGCCGGGATCCGCGCCGTTACCTGGGCGGAGCGGAAGGTGCCCGCCGGGCCGTGCTCGGCCCAGCCGCGCTGCACCTCCTCGAGCATCGCCGCGCGCAGGTCGGTCGTGAGACCCGAGGCGAGGAGCTCGGGTGCGACGCGCAGCGTCCGCGCGACCGCGCGGTAGGGCTTCTCCCGCCCGTGCGTGCCCTCGGCGAGCTCGATCAGCCCGGCCCGCAGCAGCATCCGCACGTGGAAGTGCAGATGCCCGGGATCGACCCCGAGCTTGTTCGCGAGCTCCCGGTTCGTGAGCTGTTCGCCCTCGTCCGCGCCGAGGATCTCGAGCACGCGCAGCCGCAGCGGGTGGCCGAGTGCCTTGAGCTGCTCTGGACGATCGAGAGTGAGGATGTCCAAGGGTTGCTTGGACTCCGGCGCGGCCATGCCTGGGCTGTATACACCGGCGGCTCAGCCGTGTCTAGCCGCGCAGCCGGGCAGCGGCGGCGGCATCCGCTACAACGTTCGTGCGGCCGTTGGTCGAGCGGATCAGGCTTGCCGGGGCCGAGGGGTCGGCCGGCCTCGCGAACGCGCGTTCGGCCGCTTCGGCCTTTTGCTCACCCGTCACGATGAAGAGAACGGCCGGCGCCGAGGAGAGCACCGGCACGGTCAGCGTCACCCGCGCGACGAACGGCTCGAGCGTCGCTTCGGCCGGAATCGCGCGTCGCTCACGCTCGTCGAGGGTCGGCTGGTTCGGGAAGAGCGAGGCCGCGTGGCCGTCAGGGCCGATCCCGAGCAGTACGAGGTCGAGGCGCACGCCCTCCAACAGCCGGTCGTACTCCGCGGCGGCCTCCTCCGGGCCGAGCTCGCCGCGGATACGCCGCACTTCCCGCGGCGGCGTTTCCAGGCGTTCCAGCAGGTTCTCGCGCGCCATGCCGTAGTTCGAGCGCTCGTCGTCCGGCGGCACGCAGCGCTCGTCGCCCCACCAGAGTGAGGCGTCGCTCCAGTTGGGCTCGCGCTCGGCCGCGAGCTGGTAAGCGCGCCCGGGCGAGGTTCCTCCCGTGAGCACAACCGACCGGCCCGCCCGCGCCGCCGCGACGAGCTCGTCGGCGACCGCGGAGGCCACCTCCTCCGCGTCGGCGCAGACCGTGAGCTCGACCCCGTAGAGCGTCACTGCTCGCCTGCAGCCAGCTCCTGTGACCGCTCCATTGCAGCGTCCTCCGCCGCGTTCGCGGCTCCGTCCCGCGGGGGAAACCAGGTTTCCCCCGCGTACCCCTTTCTTCTTCCGATCACGCCGCGGCTTCGCCGCGGATTTCACGAGGGGGAACCTCCCGGTTCCCCCCATGCCCCCTTCCCCGCTGCGATGGAGCGTCTCACTGCTCTCCCGCCGCCAACTCCTGGGAACGCTCCATCGCAGCCTGGATCGCGTTCAAGAACGCAGCCCGAACCCCGGCGCGCTCGAGCTCCCTGATCGCGCGGATGGTAGTGCCGCCGGGCGAAGTCACCTGCTCGCGGAGCTCGACCGGGTGAATCCCCTCGTCGCGCAGCAGGCGCGCGGTGCCGAGCATCGTCTGCACGACGAGCTGCGTCGAGACCTCCCGCGAGAGCCCGAGCAGGATCCCCGCCTCGATCATTGCCTCGGCGAGCAGCGCGAAGTAGGCGGGGCCGGACCCCGAGACCGCCGTGACCGCATCCATGTAGCGCTCGGGCACCCGGACGACAGCCCCGAGGTGGCTGAGCGCCTCCTCGGCGAGCCGAAGGTGCTCGTCCCCGGCATGCGCGCCGGCACAGAGCCCCGCGATCCCTTCGTGCACAGTCGCGGGCCGGTTCGGCATCGCGCGCACGACCGGCACGCCCGGCGTGATGCGCCGCTCGATCGCGGCCGTGGGGATCGCCGCGGCGACCGAGAGCACCGTCTGCTCGGGTGAGAGCACGCCGCCGATCTCGCCCAGCAGCGCGTCGAAGTCCTGGGGCTTGACGGCGATCACGACGAGCGCCGCGCCCGTGACGGCCTCCGCGTTCGAGAGCGTGACGCGCACCCCGTGCCGCTGCTCCAGCTCCCGCGCCCGCTCCTCGCCGTGGACGGTCGCGACGATTTCGCCCGGCTCGCGCCAACCGCCGCTGAGCAGCCCACGCAGCAGCGACTCGCCAATCGTCCCGGCCCCGAGGATCGCGACGCGCCGCGCGTCGACTGCCATGCGGGGGAGTCTAGGCGGCTCTCTCCCCAGGTAGCTGCACGAGGCCCATGCCGTAGGCGGCGAGCAGGTAGATGCTCGCCAGGCCCGCCCACTCGCCGTACGGCTCGAGCAGCTTCGCGGTCTCCCAGCCCTCGACCCAGCGGCCCCGGAGCGCGGAGCAGAGCTTCACCAGGCCGAGGTCGCCGACGAGCCCGCGGTCGTAGCGGCCGAGCCCTTGCAGCGAGACGACGCCGACCGACCACGGGCCGAGCCCGCGCTCGCGCAGCAGCCGCTCGGCCGGCGCGTCGCCCGGCACCGACCGCAGCCGCTCGAGGTCGACCGAGCGGCAGAGCCGAATGAGCGTCGCGCCGCGGCGCATGCCGACGCCGAGACGGCGCAGCTCGGCAGGCGCCAGCCGCCCCAGGCTCTCGCAGGTCGGCGGCGCGTGCAGCCGCGTCCCCGTCAGCTGCGGGGTCACGGCCCGGACCACCGTGCGCTCGATCTCCCGCGCGCGCCGCGCCTGGATCAGCTGTCCGCAGACCGCGCGCAGCAGACCCTGGGCGACGGTCGCCGTGCGCAGCGGCCGGAGCCCCCGGACTCGCCGCGTCGCCGCGCCGATCAGCGGGTCCCGCGCGAAGCGGCGCAGAAACTCGGAGTGGTCGTCGTCCAGCGCGAGCACGAAGCGGAGCTCGTCGATCCCTGCCTCGCTCGGGGCCCGCAGCTGCACCGTCCCGTTGGCCTGCTGCCACGCGCGGCCGGCGCCGCCGCTCGCCAGCGCGGCGACGAGGACGCCGTCGATCGCCGTGCGGGTGGCGTCACCGGCCAGCCGCGTGGTGGCGCGGAGCGAGTACGGCCCTCGCGGCCGGACCGCGGCCGAGATCACCGAGTCGCGCCGGCGTCCGCGCCGACAGGCTCGGAGGCGAGGTCGTCGGCGCGCTCGAGCACCTCGAGCGCCTCCTGCTCGCGCCCGGCGCGGCGAAGGAACTCGCCCCAGGCGCGGTACACGTCGGCGTAGTCGCGCCGCTGCCCCTGCTCCGCCAGCCTGGCGGGCGGCCCGAACAGCTGCTCCGCCAGGTCGAAGTGCCGGCCTGCGTCCTCGCCTCGGCCCTGCGAGATCAGGATTCTTCCGCACAGCAGGTGGGCGCGCGCGAGGTGGAGCGTGTCGTCGGTGACGTCCAGCAGGGCGATCGCCCGGCGCACGTAGTCGAGCGCCGCGGCCGACCTTCCCTGCCGTTCGTTCAGGCGCGCCAGCGACCAGTACAGCCGAACGTGCGCGTAGGCGTCGGTCATCGCCGCGGCCCGATCGAGGAGGTCGTCGAGCACGGCCTGGGCGCGGTCGAGCTCCCCGAGGTCGGTCAGCGCGTAGCCCAGGTAGGTCGTGAAGCGAATCTCGCTGGCGAGATCCTCCGGTGCGTCCTGCGAGAGGTCGTCGAGACACTCCTCGAAGAGCCGGACGGCCCGGTCCGGCCGGCCGATCGCCACGTAGGCGCGACCGAGGGCGGCGTAGAGGTCCGGCCGCGCGCTCGGGGACACCGGCGCGGCCTCCAGGCTCGACTCGAGCCGCTCGATCGCCTGGCCATGGCTCCCCGCGCCCGCCGCGGCAAGGCCCAGCGCAACGCTGGCACGCGAAGCCGCCGTCGAGTCACCGGCCGCCACCGCGTCGTCCCGGAGCTGCAGCAGCTTCTCCACGGCGTCGCCCGGTTTCTCAGTGAGCCGCAGCTCGAGCTCCGCGTCGGCGATCCGCAGCTCGCGCTCGTCCGCCTCGCGGATCTCCGAGCCGGTCTCGAGGTAGTCGGCAGAGACCCCGAGCTTTCTGGCGAGCATGCGCAGCGCCTTCACGGACGGCCGCCGCGCGCCGGCCTCGATCCTCGAGATGTACGCGTAGGAGACGCCCGGGCTTGCAAGCTCGCGCTGCGAGAGCCCGCGTTCGTGACGCAGGCGTCGCAAACGCTGGCCGATGGTCTCGGCCCCTCCCTCGTGCCCGGACGCCACTGCAGCTGCAGTTTGACCCTCACCCAGGACACCGTCAACGGGCGGTTGTCGATGTGGGCTATGGTCGCCGCGTGAGCCTCGATCCTCGCGTCGACATCGGTCACGTCCACCTGAAGGTCTCGGACATCGACCGGTCGCTCGGCTTCTACCGGGACGTCCTCGGCTTCGACGTGATGCAGCGGCTGGGCGACCAGGCTGCCTTCATCTCCGCCGGCGGGTACCACCATCACCTGGGGCTGAACACCTGGGAATCGCGCGGAGGCTCGCCGCCGCCGCCCGACACGACCGGCCTCTACCACGTCGCGATCCGCTACCCCGACCGCGCCCAGCTCGGCGACGCGCTGCGGCGGCTCGTGGAGGCGCGCTGGCCGATCGACGGCGCGACCGACCACGGCGTCTCGGAGGCGATCTATCTTCGCGACCCGGACGGCAACGGGATCGAGCTCTACCGCGACCGCCCGGAGGCGGAGTGGCCGCGGGCCGAGGGCGGTGGCGTGGCGATGCGCAACGCCCCGCTCGACCTCGACGCGCTCCTCGCGGAGGCCGCCTGATGCCGAAGGGCTACGCCGAAGGCCCTGCGGCGGAGGAGGCCGAGCGCCGGCGCGAAGAGCTCGAGCGCGGGGCCGGGGAGGAGGAGCGCGAGCTGCGGCTCGCGGTGTACGGCTCGACCGAGGACGAGCCGGAGCGGCACTTCCTCGGCTGGCGCGACGAGCTCGACCCGGACGAGCTCTTCGCCTCGGGCGAGGCGTGGGGCATCACTGTCGTGCGGGTCAGCCCACGCTGACGCGGGCCACGGCCGTCGGGCCGGCGCGCTTCCCGTCCGACGGCGTGACGGCGCACGAGACGGACTGCCCGCGCCGCGCGAGGCGGTGGCGCAGCGCGTCGGAGAGCGCGGCGCTGGTCACGCGGCGAACGACCTTGCCGTCGACGCGCCAGCGGTACCGGTAGCGGACGATGTCGTAGTCCGGATCCTCGGTGACGAGCGACGCGCCCACGAAGCACTGCAGCACGTCCTCCGGGGTCGGCGCCGAGGGGTCGATGGCGACGGAGATCCGGTGCGGCGCGCGGTTCCGACCGGAGCCGGAGGCGACCACCCTGAACGGGGCGTGCACCAGCGTCCTGCCGGCCGCAGCGAGGCGGAGCCGCCACCTGCCGGTTTTCTCGAGCTGGAGCCGCTCGTGCCAAGAGGCCCAGGTCGCGCGATAGCCCTGGAGGTGCGTGTCGCGCTCGGCGTCGCGGGCGACTTCCGTCGGGCCGTAGGACCGTGACGCAAACCGGCCCGCCGTCGAAGAAGGCGAGCTCGGCCCGGAAGTACACGTCGCGTCTGCCCGCGGCGAAGCTTCCGGTCCTGACGGCCTCGTCCCAGGGCGGGTCCCGGCGACCGCCGAAGGGCTTGCGCGAGAAGGTGAACTCGCGGACGTACGGCGCGCTCGGAAGCGCCGGCTGCGAGCGCCAGTAGCTCCGGCCCGGACGGCACGGGCCGGCGAAGGGCTCGTAGACCTGCAGACCGAGCTTTCCGGTCAGATGCAGATGCGGCCAGCTGCTGTGGCCGCTCGAGGCCGTCCAGCCGAGCTGCTGGCCGGCGACCAGACGCTGGCCGACCCGCACCGGCACGTCCCGGCGGAGGTGGCCGTAGATCGTGCGCACCTGCCTGCCGAGGCTGGAGACGATCACGTGGTTGTCGACGACCGTCATCGTCCTCTCGGTGTGCTCGTCCGGGAGGCGGCCCGAGACTTCGATCACGACGCCGTCGAGTGCGGCGAAGACCGGCACGCCGATGCGCTGCTCGCGGAACGAGCGGATGATCGAGTCCTCGCCGGTATGGCCATCGTAGGTCTGCGAGCCGCAGCTCCAGTCGAGCGTGCCCGGGCCCGGGTCGAGGTCGACGAAGTCGCCCTGCTTGCGAGGCTCACCGACACGGTTGCGGCCGGCGCGCCGCTCTCGGCCGGTGAGCTGGCGGAGCTGAACGAGGTCACCGGCCGCCTGCCGGTGCGTGCGCAGCTCGAGGCGGAGCCCGGCGGCGGCTACGTGGTCGACTTCGCGCCCGTGGGCGGCGCCTGGATCGACCGCGTCGAACGCGAGCTCTCGGGCGCCTTCGCGTCGATCCTGAGACGGTCGCATCCTCCACGCCTGAAGCGCTGCGCGGCCGAGGGTTGCGGGCGTGCGTTCTGCGTCGATCCGCGCAGCCGCACCCGCCGGTGGTGCGACTCGCACCTGCGGGAACCGCTCGCGCGTGCGGCGGCATCGGAGCCGGGCGTCGGCCCGGCTGTAGGCGCGCCGCTGCTATACCTACCGAGCGAGATGGCGAAGCCCGTCGAGCAGCTGGAACAGGTCACCATTCGCTTCGCCGGCGACTCCGGGGACGGGATGCAGCTCACCGGCGGCCGTTTCACGAGCGAGACCGCGCTGATCGGCAACGACCTCTCGACGCTGCCGGACTTCCCGGCCGAGATCCGCGCGCCGGCGGGGTCACTACCGGGCGTCTCGGGCTTCCAGCTCCACTTCGCCGACCACGACATCCTCACCCCCGGCGACGCGCCCGACGTCCTCGTCGCGATGAACCCGGCGGCGCTGAGGACGAACCTGCGCGACCTCCCGCGGGGCGGCACGTTGATCGTCAACCGCGACGCCTTCACCGAGCGCAACCTCGACAAGGCCGGCTACGACGCGAACCCGCTCGAGGACGGCTCGCTCGACGAGTACCACGTCCACGAGGTGCCGCTTACGACGCTGACGCTCGAGGCGCTGAAGGACGCCGACGTGACCAAGCGCGAGGGGGAGCGCTCGAAGAACATGTTCGCGCTCGGCCTGATGTCGTGGCTCTACCACCGTCCGACCGAGAGCACCGTCGCCTACCTCGAGCGCAAGTTCGCCTCGAAGCCCGCGATTGCCGAGGCGAACGTGAAGGCGTTCAAGGCCGGCTGGGCCTACGGCGAGACTTCCGAGGACTTCGTCGTCTCGTACGAGGTCGCACCGGCGCCGATGCCCCCGGGGACCTACCGGAACATCACGGGCAACCAGGCGCTCGGGCTCGGCCTGATCGCGGCCAGCGTCAAGAGCGGCCTCGAGCTCTTCCTCGGCGCCTACCCGATCACGCCTGCCTCGGGGATCCTGGAGGACCTCTCGCGCCACAAGCGCTTCGGCATCCGCACCTTCCAGGCCGAGGACGAGATCGCCGCCGCCGGGGCCGCCGTGGGCGCGAGCTTCGGCGGCGCGCTGGGTGTCTGCACCTCGAGCGGCCCGGGGGTCGTTCTCAAGGCCGAGACGGTCGGGCTCGCGGTCGCGCTCGAGCTGCCGCTGCTGATCCTCGACATCCAGCGGGCCGGGCCCTCGACCGGGATGCCGACCAAGCCCGAGCAGGCCGACCTGCTGATGGTGATGTTCGGCCGGAACGCCGAGTCGCCGGTGCCGGTGGTAGCGGCGTCTACTCCCGGCGGCTGCTTCGACGCCGCTCTGGAGGCGGCGCGGATCGCGCTGAAGTACCGCACGCCGGTCTACCTCCTCTCGGACGCGTACCTCGCGAACGGCTCCGAACCGTGGCTCCTGCCCGACGCGGCGGCGCTGCCGGAGATCCCGGTCGAGCTCGCGACGGGGCCCAACCGTAACGGCGAGTTTCTGCCGTACGTGCGAGACCCCGAGACGCTCGCCCGGGCATGGGCGATTCCCGGCACCCCCGGCCTGGAGCACCGCATCGGCGGGCTGGAGAAGCAGGACGAGACCGGCAACGTCTCCTACGACCCCGACAACCACGACCGCATGGTGCGGCTGCGGGCTCAGAAGGTCGCGGGCATTGCCGCGGACATCCCGGAGCTCGTGGTCGACGATCCCGACGGGGCCTCGCTGCTCGTGCTGGGCTGGGGCGGCACGTACGGCCCGATCACCGCGGCGGTGCGGCGGCTGCGCAAGTCCGGTAAGAAGGTCGCGCAGGCGCACCTGACGCACCTGAACCCGTTCCCGCGCAACACGGGCGACGTGCTGCGCTCCTACGACCGCGTGCTCGTGCCGGAGATGAACCTCGGCCAGCTGCTGAAGCTCGTGCGCGCGGAGTTCCTGGTCGACGCGGTCGGCTACAACCAGGTCCGCGGCGTGCCGCTGCGGGCAGGCGAGCTCGCCGACGCGATGGAGGCACTGTCGTGAGTACGAACGGCGAGGCTCGGCTGACCACCAAGGACTTCAAGACCGACCAGGAGGTCCGGTGGTGCCCGGGCTGCGGTGACTACGCGATTCTCGCCGCGGTGCAGAGCTTCCTCCCGGAGCTCGGGGTCCCGAGGGAGCGGATCGTCTTCATCTCCGGGATCGGGTGCGCAGCCCGTTTCCCGTACTACGTCGAGACGTACGGCATCCACTCGATCCACGGGCGCGCTCCGGCGATCGCGACGGGGCTCGCGCTCTCTCGGCCCGACCTTTCCGTCTGGGTCGTCACCGGCGACGGCGACGCGCTCTCGATCGGCGGCAACCACCTGATCCACGCGCTGCGCCGCAACGTGAACCTGAAGATCCTGATGTTCAACAACCAGATCTACGGGCTCACGAAGGGGCAGTACTCGCCGACCTCGCCGCTCGGGACGATCAACAAGACGACGCCTATGGGCTCGCTCGACTGGCCGTTCAACCCGGTCGCGCTCGCGCTGGGCGCCGAGGCGACGTTCGTCGCGCGCTCGATTGACACCGACCGCGCGCACCTGACGGAGGTGCTGCGCCGCGCGTACGCGCACCCCGGCGCGGCCTTCGTCGAGATCTACCAGAACTGCAACGTCTACAACGACGGCGCCTTCGACGCGGTGCGCGACGAGAAGGAGAACCGGATCCTGCTCGAGCACGGGCAGCCCATCCGGTTCGGCGCGGAGGGCGAGCGCGGCGTGCGGCTGCGGCCGGACGGCTCGGCTGAGCTGGTCGACGTCGCCGAGGCCGGCGAGGACGCGCTGCTCGTGCACGACGAGCATGCCGAGATGCCGTCTCTGGCCTCGGCGCTCGCTCGCCTCTCGCACACGCCGCATGGGCCGACGCCGATCGGCGTCTTCCGCGATGTCGAACGCCCGGTCTACGACCGGTTGATGGAAGAGCAGCTCCAGCGAGCCCGGAGCGAGCAGGGCGAGGGCGATCTCGAGCAGCTTTTGCACGCCGGGGACACCTGGACGATCGGCTGAGGGCGTCGACGCCGCCCTCGTCGAGCGCTCGGCCTGAAAGCGTGAGGCCCGCCGGGCAGCGGGCCTCACTGAGGGGGAACGGGAAGAGCTAGCCGTCGGAGCCGACGGAGACGGTCTTCACGACCTCGCAGTTCACGGTCGTGTCGTGCTCGCCGGCGCGCAGCCACGCGACGTCGTGGTCGCCGGGGCCGCAGTCGAGCGAGTCGACCTGGTTGTCGGGCGCGAGGGCGTGCAGGACGTCGTTGCCGGCGCCGCCGTTCTCCGTGTCGACGCCGAAGCCGCCCCACAGGAAGTCGCGGCGGGAGCCGCCGGTGACGGAGTCGTCGCCCGGGCCGCCGTGCAGCCTGCTGAGGCCGTTCTCGCCGGCGCTGAGCGTGTCGTTGCCGAGGCCGCCCCAGATCACGGCTCGGCCGTTGCCGGCGCTGAGGTTGTCGTCACCTGGGCCTCCGTAGATGCGGTCGAGGCCGGGACCGCCGTCGACGGTGTCGTTGCCCTTGCCGGCGTAGACGAGGTCTCGGCCTCGGTCGGTCGAGATCCGGTCGTTCCCGGCGAAGGCGAGGACGAGGTCGCGGTTGGCCGTGCCGATGATGACGTCGTCGCCGCGCGTGCCGCGGATGACGTTGAACCAGCGCGCCCCCGCGACTCCCGTGACGGCGAGGCCGAGGCCGAGAGCGAGGACGAGGACGATCAGCTTGCGTGCCATGAAGGAACCTCCGTTGGAGTGCCTGCTGCGCCGCAGTAAACGCTGCGCGGATTAGGCGTCCGTGCACGAATTGGAAAGATTCCTTGAGCGCGAGGTTCGGGGTTTCGGGCGCCGGGGATACCCGTCGTCGTGAGGCGACCGGAGTCCCCGTTTCGCCGTTCCGACGGCGCCACGACCGTCGAGGAGCCGTGGCCCGTCGTCGAGGAAGAGGTTGCCCCGCCGCCTCCGCCACCCCGCCGCGGGCCGCTCCTCTGGCCGTGGCTGCTGCTCTTGCTGCTGCTCGTCCTGGGCGGCCTCGCCGCGGCCTGGTACTTCACGCATGACAACGGGCGCAAGGGCGCGTCGACGGTCGACGTTCCCGTCGTCGTCCGCCTGAGCCAGCAACAGGCCGTGGAGCGCCTGAACCGGCGAGGGCTGTCGCCCGGGTCGTGACAAGGGCGAGCGCTGTCGAGCCGGGGATCGT
The DNA here is from genome assembly GCA_046729915.1 of Actinomycetota bacterium. Taxonomy (GTDB): domain Bacteria; phylum Actinomycetota; class Thermoleophilia; order Gaiellales; family Gaiellaceae; genus AC-32. Next base: position 16,573 of record JBKPHO010000143.1, read on the forward strand.
CGTGGCTCAGGATCCGGACCCGGGCGCGAACGTGACGCGCCGCTCCGTCGTGACCGTCGCGGTCTCCGCGCAGCGGGCGGTGGCCGTGCCGAACGTGGTGGGAAGGCGGGCCGCGGTGGCGGCCGTGGCGTTACGCGCGAGGGGGTTCGAGGTGCAGACGGCGAGCGTGGTCTCCCGGAAGCCGCCGGGGACGGTTCTCGCTCTGACTCCCGGGGCGGGTACGCGGGTCGCCCGTGGCTCGACGGTCACGATCCGGATCTCTCGCCGGCTCGTGGCGGTGCCGGCCACCGTCGGGCTGTCCCGCGACATCGTGGTCGCCGCCGTTCGCGCGGCGGGGCTCGTCCCGAGGGCCGTTGCGGTGCCGTCGTCGCAGCCGAAGGGGACTGTAGTCGCACAGAACCCGGAGGCCGGCAAGCGCGTGCAGCCCGGCTCGAGCGTGCGCCTGAACATCTCGAACGGTGCCGCGGGATCCGGTGCTCCACCGGCTCCACCTCCGCCGCCGCCGCCACCGCCTCCCGCGACCGCGACCGCGACCGTCCCGGACGTGAGGGGCCAGGCGCAGGCCTCGGCGCAGCGGCAGCTCAACTCAGCGGGGCTGAGAACGAGCCTCGTCTACGTCCCCTCTGACCAGCCGCTCGGAAGGGTGATCGTGCAGTTGCCGGAGCCGGGCGCCTCGGCGAAGCGCAGCACGCGCATTCAGCTCAGGGCGTCCGTAGGCCCGACGCCGGTCGAGCGGCTGGTGGTGCCGAAGCTCGCGGGGCTGGACCGCGCCACTGCGATCTCCCGGCTCGAGGACGCGGGATTCAAGGTTCAGACGCTGCGGCAGACGGTCAGCGACCGGGCGCAGGCAGGCAAGGTGGTCGACGAGCAGCCGGCGGGCGGCAAGCGCGCGCCGACCGGGTCGACCGTGACGATCTATCTCGGCCGTCTCGCCTAGGCGGCGCTGCCCTCGACCACGTCCACCGAGACGATCAGGTCGGGGCGGATGAAGCGACCCGCGTAGAAGGGCCAGCTGCCCTCGGTCGCGGTCGAAAACTGCTCGATGACTTCCTGGGCGCCTTCCATCGCGGTGCCGAAATCACGGAACGAGCCGACCTCGACGCCCTCGGCGTCCCGGAGCCGCACGACGACGCGGAAGTCGCCGCGGGCCGGGGCGAAGAGCTCCGCCAGCTCCGGCGCAGCGACGGGCTCGGGCTCGACCGCGACGGGCTGCTCGACGATCGGCAGCACGACGTCGACCGGCTCGGGCTCAGGTGCGATCGGGGCGAGCGGTGCGAGCTCGGCCGGCTCGGAAACGACGGCCGCCGCAGGCAGGGGCTCGGGCTCTGGCTGCGGCTCCGGCTCGGCCGGTGCGACCGTCGGCAGCTCGGCGAGCCCCTCGGCGGGGGCCGGCGCCATCAGGGGGATCGTGTGCAGCTCGACCTCGGGCACCGCCGTCGCCTCGACCGCCGGCGCCTCCTCGACGGGAGCCACCTCCGGCGCGGGCGCCGGTGCTTCGGCGGCGAAGTAGTCGATCACAGGCGCTGCTTCCTCGGCCGGGGCCGTCGCAGGCAGCTCGGGCTCGAGCTGCGGAGCCGGAGCAGGAGCAGGAGCGGGAGCCGGGGCCGGAGCGGGAGCCGCGGCCGCGAGGGCCGGCTCGGGCTGCTGGGGCACCTCGGCCTGGGGCGCGGGTGCCTGCACCGGCACAGCCGCCGGCGTAGCGGTCTCCGGAGGCCTGATCGCCGGAGGTGGGGTGGGCAGCCCGGAAAGGCCGTCCCCTGCCGGCAGCGCCGAGGCCACGGGGCCTCGGACGACGGGCGGGCTGAGCGGAGGCTCAAGCCCCAGGCTCGTTCCCGCAGTGATCTCGTGCGTCCCTAGTGCCGACATGTATTCGCCCTTTCCGTTGGCCTCGTGCGGCTCCCGCAGGAGCTCGCGAGCCCGCTCGGCCAGCGCTGGATCCACGAGCATGAGCTCGGGCGAGAGCGACCGAACGAGGGTGTGCTGATCGATGAGACCAATCGCCGCAGTTTCCGCAGTTGTCTGTTCGTACGCCATGCGAGAGTGACCCCGCGTACGCAGTATCGGTTCGGCCCCTGCGTGCGGAATCACCCCATGGAGTGATCCCGGAGCAGGGCGGCGCCCCGCGCGGAGCGCCGCCCTACCCGTCCTAGTGGTTCGATTCGCCGGGTGACGGCGTCGTGCTGATCGAGAAGTCGGCCGCGTTGTCGTTCGTGTCGTGGCCGTCGGGGATCCGGTTCGCGCTGCTCCCGGGCGCCGCCGTTGCGGGCGGTGCAGTGGCCGCGTGGCCCTCGACGAACGCGTTCGTGGCGTCGCCGTAGCCGACGGAGTCGAGGATCGTTCCCGACGCGTCGCGGACGGCAAGGCCACCGCCGCCCGCCGCGAGCGAGGCGGAGAAGCTCTGGTCCGGCGTGTGCGAGCCGGCGTAGCCGCTGCCGCCGAGCAGGTAGAACGCGCCGGCCGCGAGGCTCGTCCCGGTCGGGACGGTTGCGAGCGTGACGTCGCTCGCGCCGGCCGCGGAGCGGTAGGCGGCCCTGAAGCCGCTGATGTCGACGGCCGTCGTGCTCGCGTTCACGAGCTCGACGAACTCGTTCGACGCCGCGCCGGTCGAGCCGGTCATGAACTCGTTCACGCGGATGTCGCCGGTACCGCCTCCTCCTCCGCCGCCGCCTGAAGTGACGCACTTGAGCGTGGCGACGCCGCTCGCGTCGTAGGTCAGGTCGGCCGTGCCGGCAACCCCGGCGAGGTTGCAGGCCACGCCGTCGAGGCTCTCCAGCGACGAGAGCGGCGGGCCGGGCGGTCCCTGCGGTCCGGCGGGGCCCTGCGGCCCGGCAGGGCCGGCCGCTCCCGCGGGACCGGTGGCACCCCGGCCTCCCTGGTCGCCCTTCGGTCCCTGAGGACCGGCAGGCCCGGGCGGGCCGGCGGGGCCGGCAGGCCCGGCAGGACCGGCGGCGCCCGCGGGACCGGTCGCGCCGCGCGGGCCGGCCGGGCCCTGCACGTTCCACGAGAGCGGCGACTCGCCGCGGCGGCAGGCGCCGGCCGAGGCGACGATCCGCACCAGGCCGCTCTTCTTCTTCACGCACGCGTTGACGACGGCACTCGTCGGCCGCCGCCCGTCCGGTTGGGCCGCCAGCGCGACACCGGCCACGAGGGCCAGCGGCAGCGCGACCAGCAAGACGCGTCTTCGGAGAAGGCGCATGTGATCTCCTCTCGGTCGATTGCGCCCACCGATACCGGCGGCCGACCCGCCGACCCGCCCTCCGCGCGCCTTCCGGTGCACTTTCGTTGCAGAACCGCCGAGAAGTTCGCGATCCGGGCGTCCGCCGCCGGGTCCACCGACTAGGCACCGCCTGGCCCGGGGCCTACCCTTTCAGGCGTGGACGAGCACGTGCTGCTCGTGGAGGACGATGCCTCGATTCGCGAGGTGGCCACGCTCGGCCTCCAGCAGGCCGGCCTGCGCGTCAGCGCCGTCGGGGACGGTCGCGAGGGGCTCGCGCGCTTCCGCGAGGGCGGCTTCGACCTCGTCGTGCTCGACGTGATGCTGCCGTCCCTCGACGGCTTCGAGGTCTGCCGCGAGATTCGCCGCGAAAGTGCGACGCCGATCGTGATGCTCACGGCGCGCAGCGAGCTGCACGACGTCGTGGTCGGGCTCGAGCTGGGCGCCGACGACTACGTGACGAAGCCGTTCGAGCTGCCGGAGCTCGTCGCTCGGATCAAGGCGGTTCTCCGGCGGGCGGCGCCCGCGACGGACGGGGACGGCACCGTCAGCGCGGGCGGCCTCGAGATCGACCCGGCCGGGTTCAGCGTCAGGAAGCGAGGCGAGGAGGTCAACCTGACCGCGACCGAGTTCCGGCTCCTGCACGAGCTGGCGCGCCGGCCGAAGCAGGTCTTCACGCGCGACCTGCTGCTCGAGCTCGTCTGGAACTACGACTACCTCGGCGACTCGCGGCTCGTCGACGCGGCAGTGCAGCGCCTGCGGGCCAAGATCGAGGACGACCCGAAGCAGCCGACGCTGATCCGCACCGTGCGCGGGGTCGGCTACCGCTTCGACGCGGGCTGATGCGCCGGGGACAGGGGATCGCCGCCGGTGGCTTCCGCCGCCGCCTGACAATCACGTTCGCGCTGGCGGTCGGGCTCTCGGCTGCCGCTCTCGGGGCGGGGTCGTACTTCGTCATGCGGCACAACCTGCTCGCCGACTCGGTCGACTCGAGCATCTCGCAGACGCGCCGCAACCTCGACGTTGCCCGCGCCTACGGGACTGGGCCAGGCGGGACCGCCGATCTCGTGAAGGCGTACCAGAGCCGGGGCGGCTTCGACACCGTGGCGGTCCGTCACGACCAGGTCTACCTCTCCGGGCTGGTCACGTTGCAAGAGGTTCCTCCAGACCTGAAGGCGATCGTGGGCCGCGGCGAGCTCGGCTACCAGCGCGCGAACGTCGCCGGGACGCACTACCTCGTCACGGGCACGCCGGCTCCCAATGACCGGCAGCTGTATTTCTTCTTCTCCGAGGAGGGCCTGCGGCACGAGCTGGCAGTCCTTCGGAACGTCCTGCTCGGCGGTGTCGGGATCCTCGTGCTCTTGGCGGCGCTCGCGGGAATCGTGCTCGCACGCAGTACGTTGCGGCCGGTCGCCCGCGCGAGCGCGGCTGCGCACTCGCTCGCGGAGGGGCTGCTCGAGACGCGGCTACCGGTCGAGGGCCAGGACGAGTTCGGGGCATGGGCGCAATCGTTCAACGAGATGGCGGCTGCACTCGAGGCGAAGATCGCCGCGCTCTCGGCGGCCCAGGCGCGGGAGCGGCGCTTCACCTCCGACGTGGCGCACGAGCTGCGCACGCCGCTGACGGCGCTCGTCGGCGAGGCCTCGCTGCTCGCCGAGCATCTCGAGCGCATGCCGGCGGAGTCGCGTCGCCCCGCGGAGCTGCTGATCGCCGACGTCGGCCGCCTGCGCCGGCTCGTCGAGGAGCTGATGGAGATCTCGCGCTTCGACGCGGGCGCCGAGAGCGTCCACGCGGAGGAGGTCGAGATCGGGGCGCTGGTCGCTGCCACGCTGCGGGCGCGCGGCTGGGACGGGCGCGTCCGGCTCGACGGCAACGGACTGAAGCTCACAAGCGACCCGCGGCGGCTCGAGCGCATCGTCGCCAACCTGGTCGGCAACGCGCTGGAGCACGGCGCGTCCGAGGTCTCCGTTCGGCTCGCGAACGACGATGGCGGGGCGGTGGTCGAGGTCGCCGACGACGGCCCGGGGATCGCGCCGGAGCACCTGCCGCACCTGTTCGAGCGCTTCTACAAGGCCGACGCTGCGCGTAGCGGCGGAGGCACCGGCCTCGGCCTCGCGATCGCCCAGGAGAACGCGCGCCTGCTCGGCGGCGAGATCCAGGTCGCCAGCGAGCCGGGCGCGGGCAGCCGCTTCACGCTGCGGCTGCCTGTGGCAAAACCGTTACCCGCTCGTGACGGGGGTGTTTCCTAGCGAGGGCAGGCTGGGCGGCGTCACCCCAAGGAGGTCGCCATGAAGCTCGTCATCCTCGCCCTCGCAGCAGTGTTCGTCGCGGCGGTGGTCGCGTCGTCCGCCCTCCGGGCGGCGCCCACGTCGGCTCCGCCCGCGCAGCCGCACCAGGTGTTCTACGGTCACGTCAAGTCCGTCACGCCGAAGGGACAGCGCTTCGTCATGCGATTCGACCCGGCCTGGTGGCTGACCGGAGTGGCCGGCGAACGCGCATGCGGTTGCCACCCACTCTCCAACGACTACTACATCCTCGACGAGACCCACCGGCTGCTCACGTTCGTCGTTCGGCGGGACGCGCGCGTCGCGGTGCTCACGATGACCGAAGGGCCGATCGCGAAGACCTCGATCTCGGTCGCCGAGCTCGCGCAAATCGTGAAGGGCAAGAACCCCAAGCATCGCCGGCTGCTCGAGCCGAAGGCCGGCTTCTGGATCCAGATCGGGTTGAAGTACCCAAACCCGGTCGTCTCCCTCGATCAGCAGTACCAGCCCTAGGACTGTGACGAAACCGTTACACAGCCGTCGCGAACGGCGGTCATCATCTTCACAGACGTGAAGAAGCTCCTCGCATTCGCGGTCGTAGCCGTCGCCGGCGGGGCGCTCGCCCTCGCCGCGGCGGGCTGCGGCTCGGAGAAGGCCGTCTCGCTCGGCAAGCCGAAGCCCGCCACGACGACGGGCACGGAGCCGACCGGCACCGTCCCGACGCTGCTCTCGCTCGAGGTGTGGTTCACGCGCGGCGACGGGCTGGTGTCCGTCCACCGCACCCAGAAGCCGACGCCGCGCGTGGCGACGGGCGCGATCGAGGCGCTTCTCGGAGGGCCGACCGCCGCGGAGCGGGCCTCCGGCGTCGACTCGGCGGTGCCGAGCGGAACGCGGCTCCTTGGCATCACGATCCGCGACGGGGTCGCCACCGTCGACCTCACTTCGGAGTACCAGTCCGGCGGCGGCTCGCGCTCGATGCAGACGCGGCTCGGACAGGTCGTCTACACGCTGACGCAGTTCCCGACCGTGCAGAAGGTGCGCTTCCGCCTCGACGGCAGCCCCGTAGACGTCTTCTCGAGCGAGGGGATCGTGCTCGACCACCCGGTGGGCCGCGCCGACTACGCGAACCTGCTGCCCGCGATCGAGGTGACGAAGCCCGCGGAGAACGCGCGTGTGACGAGTCCGGTGACCGTTGCCGGGACGGCGAACGTCTTCGAGGCGAACGTGACCGTCGAGGTCCTCGATGCCGCCGGCAACCAGCTCGGCAAGGCGTTCACGACCGCGACGTGCGGCACCGGCTGCCGCGGCACCTACTCCGTGCCGGTGACGTTCAAGGTCGACCGCGAGCAGAGCGGGACGATCGTCGTCCACGACGACGACGCGGCCGGGACCGGCAAGCCGCCACACTCCGTGCGTCTCCCGGTCACGCTCGCCCCGTAGCCGTCGCTCTTCGGCGTGCCCGCAGGCAGGCCGAGCTCAACAGCAGCCCTCGCAGCCCTCGCCGCGCCACGCGTCGATTCCTCCCTGGACGGCGGCGGCTGAGATGACGAGCGCGACGGCCGGGTCGAGCCACCAGAGGCCGAAGAGAGTGTTGGCGAGCAGGCCGGCGAGGACGCCGAGCGCGAGGCCTGCGCAGAGCAGGTTCTGCTTGCCCTCGCCTCTGGTCGCGGCCGAGCCGAGCCGGGCGCCGATCCGGCGCTTGGCGACGCCGAGGCCAGGGCAGACGAGGAGCGAGCCCGTCGCCAGGGCGACGCCGAGCCAGCTCGTCTCCGCGTGGTGCTCGACCGCAAGTGCGAGCAGCGCTTCGACGGCGACATAGGGAGCGAGGAGGAAGAAGCTGACGGCGACGAGTTGCTGCGCGCGTCGTTCGGAGGTGGTCGAAAGGGTGCGCGAGCCGGAGAAGCGCCAGACGACGATGAGGCTCGCCAGTCCCTCGATCGCGCTGTCGAGGCCGAAGCCGACCAGAGCGATCGAGCCGGCGACGAGGCCGGCCACGACGGCGACCGAGCCCTCGATGCAGAGCCAGGCCAGGCTGATCCAGGCGAGGAGCTTCGCCAGCCTCGCGAGTCGCAGCCACTCGCCCGATCGCGGGGCGGTCTGCGGCGTGCGCGTGATCTCGATCGTGCTCACGCGGTAAGGGTGCCATGCGCGCTCCCTTCCGCTCCGGCGAGTTCTCCCACCTGTAGGGAGCGGACCCCTACCGCCGAGCGTTCGGGCTGGCGCGCTGAGGGATCTCTGCGCCAAGAAAGGCGGCGAGGCTTTCGAGCGCCTCATCCAGCCGCGAGGTCTCGCCCCACGCGCCGAGCAGCTCGAGCGTGCCCGCCTTGCGGTTGAAGCGCGGCTCCGCTCGACCGACGATCCGGTCGCCCACGAGCAGCGGCAACACGTAGTAGCCGTACTCGCGCTTCGCCTTCGGGACGTACATCTCGAGCCGGTAGTGGAAGCCGAAGAGCGCCTCGGCGCGGGCGCGGTTGTGCACGAGGCGGTCGAACGGCGAGAGCAGCACCGCCCGGTCGGGCACCGGGTCGTCGGGAACGTCGGGGTGGGCGACCCATTCACCCCGCTCGAGCCAGACGCCGAGCGACCGGCGCCGTCGCCGCTCGAGCTCGCGCCCGGCCTCGCGCCAGGGCAGCGCCTTGCCGTCGCCGAAGACCCGCTCGCCAACATCCCAGAGCCGCTGCTTGCCCACCCGGCCGGCGACGGCGATCTCGCCACGGGCGGCGAGGATGTCGAGCATCAGCCGGATCTGGCGGTCGCCCCACCAGCGATGCCCCTGGCCGGCGGGCATCAGGTCGTGCTCGAGGTCGCGGGAGAGCAGCGGGCCGCTCCGCTCGAGCTCGCGCAGGACGTGGCGGCGGAAGCGCGCGTTCTCGCGCAGGAACTCGCGGATCCATTGGTCGCGCTTGAGCTTGCCGCCGCGTCGAAACTTCGCCATCCGCGCCCGCTGGAGCGGCAGGTCCTCGACCGGGTAGATGAACGCGTCGTACTCGAACAGCTTGCGTTCCTCCCACAGCAGCCGGTCGAGCTTCGCTGTGTCGAATGGCCCCAGGCGGCTGAAGAGGACGAGCTCCTGCGGGGTCGCGACCGTGGCGATCGGGTCCATCTGCAGGAACCCGAGCCGCCGCACGGTGTCGAGCACGCCGCCGGCGGAGCCGTCGAGCAACTGCGCGCGCACGGCGATTCGCCGGGCCTGCTCCTCGGTAACGACGCGCCTCAAAGCTCGAGCCGGGCATCCTCGAGGTCGAGGTCACGCACGACGCGGCGCATCACGTCGTCGTCGATCCGCCCTTCGCGCCGCAGCTCCTCCACCGCGTGCCGCTCCGCGTCGAGGAGCTCTCGGCGGAGCCTCTGGTACGCCTGGGAGCGATCCTCGACCGAGCCGTCGCCGTCAGGGTCGAAGCGCTCGCGGAAGCGGTTCTGCCGGAAGCCGTAAAGGCCACGCATGCGCTCGGCGGTGTCCTCGCGCACCCAGTCCTCGGCCTCGAGCTCCGTCAACCGCTCGAGCGCGGCCTGCGCCGCGTAGATGCGGGCCTTGGCCTCCTCCTTCTCGGCCAACCCGTCGTCTTCCAGATCGAGGACGCGGATGAGCCCGGGGAGCGTCAGGCCCTGGACCACCAGCGTCACGAGGATGACGCTGAAGGTCAGGAAGATGATCAGGTTGCGGTTGGGGAAGGAATCTCCGGCGTCGGTCGTGAGCGGCAGCGCGAGCGCGGCGGCCAGCGAGACGGCGCCGCGCATGCCCGCCCAGGCGAGGACCGTCTTCGAGGCCCAGGAGGGCGCGGGGTCCTCCTGGCGGAAGCGGCGGCTGACGGCATGGCTCACCCATCCGCTCGAGAAGACCCAGGCGAAGCGGGCCGCGATCACGACGGCGCTGACGAGCGCGGCGTAGCCGATCAGCGACATCGTGGAGCGGGCGGATAGGGCGTCGACGATCGACGGAAGCTGCAGCCCGATCAGCGCGAAGAGCAGGCCGTTCAGAAGCAGGAAGACGATCTCCCAGACGGCTATGCCCTGGAGGCGCACCTGGGCGTTCGTCAGCTCGGGCGTGTGCCAGCCCATGTAGATCCCGACCGTGACTGCGGCCAGGACGCCCGAGACGTCGAGCGCGTGCGCCGGCAGGTAGGCGAAGTAGCCGCTGAGCAGGGAAACCGTGATCTCGACCGGAGGGTTGTCCAGGCGCCGGCGCAGCTGCCGGATCAGGTACCCGACGGCGAGCCCCACCGCGATCCCGCCGACGACGTTGAGCGCGAACTCGCCGGTCGCCTTCGGGAGGGAGAAGCTGCCGGTGACCACCGCCACGACGGCGAAACGGTAGGCGACGAGCGCCGTCCCGTCGTTTACGAGGCTCTCGCCCTCGATCAGCGCGATCAACCGCCGTGGCAGGCCGAGACGCTGCGCGATCGCAGCAGCGGCGGTCGGGTCCGTCGGCGAGACCAGCGCGCCGAGCACGAACGCCTGCGGCCAGTCCAGGCCGGGGATGACGGCGTGCGCGACGGCCGCGACCGCCAGCATCGTCGTCAGCACGAGGCCGACCGCGAGCAGCACGATCGGTTTCAGGTTCGCGCGCAGCTCGCGGAGCGAGGTGAAGAACGCGGAGCCGTAGAGGAGCGGCGGAAGGACGGCGACGAGCACGAGGTTCGGCGAGAGCTCAACCGTCGGAAGGCCGGGAATGAAGCTGATCCCGACGCCGCCGAGGACGAGCAGGATGGGGTACGGGATCCGGACGGACTGCGAGACCACGAGCAGGAGGAGCCCGACCGCAAGCAGGCCGGCGAGGAGCGCGCTGTCGCCCGCGGTGAAGCTCATCGTCAGCACGGGTCGAGCGTAGCGCCCGAGGCGTGCTTAGAAGAGACTGCGGTCGGATTGCGCTTTGCGTTCGTGACCCTGGGCGCTGCCGCGCTGGTCGTCGCCGGCTGCGACTCGGGAAAGCCCGCGCGCTCGGCCCGTCTTCAGGCCGTCGTGCTCGGGTGGCACGAGAACTGTGGCACGCGCGCCGATCCGCTCCTCATCGAGACACGCCGCCTGATCGTGGGCGAGCGCCGCTGGTGGGTGAAGCTCTCCTTCCGTAATGACACCCGCGTGACGCTGAGGGTGACGCGGCCGCATTTCCTAGGCGAGAGGCTCTTCGGTCTCGAACCGTTTTCGACGACGTCGTTTCGAGAGGTGCTCAGGCGGGCCAAGACCGCCGAGGCAGGGCCGCGCGCCCTCGCTGACCGGTTCGCGCCCTCGAAGCCGACGCTGATCGCTCCCGGGGAAGGCTGGTCCGGCTCATTCTCGGGCCCTGGTCCGCTGCCCTCCGGGACGCCCATCCGCGTCGTGCTCGGCCTCTTCTACATCACGCAGCACGTGCCTCGCGGGTTCTTCGGCGGTTTCATCTGCGTCTCCAGGCGCTACGTGGAGCTTCGGTGACCAGCGAGCGCGGCATCAGGTGGCGGATCGCGATGCTCAGGCCACCCTTTGCGGCGGCGCTGGCGGTCGCGCTCGCCGGCTGCGGAGGCGGTGGCCGACCTGAGTCGACGTTCCAGCGCGTGCACTTCCGCGCCTCGGACGGCGTCCTGCTCGACGGCGGCATCTTCGGGAGCGGCGGCCGGGTCGGCGTCGTGCTCGTCCACATGGGCCGCCCGGGAGACTCCGGGAGACTCGCAGGCCGACTGGACCGGGATCGCGCGGCTGCTCTCCCGCGAGGACTACGTCGTCCTGAGCTTCGACCGCCGCGGCGTCTGCCCTCGCGCCGGCGCCGGCTGCTCTCGCGGAACCGACGACTACGCGTCCTCCTGGCGCGACGTCGTCGGTGCGGTTGCGTTCCTCCGCGAGCGGGGGATCCGAAGGAGCGTCGTCGTCGGCGCGAGCATCGGCGCGATGTCGTCGCTCTACGCGGCTGCGAAGCACCGGATCGAGCCCGCCGGGCTGATCGAGCTCGCCGGAATCAACCATGCGAGTGGCTACGACTTCGACCGGTCGCAGATCCACGGCATCCGCGGCCTGAAGGTCTTCCTCTCCTCGCGGGACGACATCTACGGCGGAGCCGTCGCCGCGCGCGAGTGGTTCCGCTGGGCCTCGCCGCCGAAGCGGCTCGAGCTGCTGCCAGGCTCCGACCACGGCACCGACCTCCTGCGCGCCGGGAACCCGGCCCGCAAGCGCGTTGAGGAGCTGATCGTGCAGTACGTGAAGGAAGCGTCGGACTAGGGCAGACGCCTTGCTGCGGCCGTCGCGGCCCGCAGGCGCTCGGCGAGCTCGGCCGTGAGCTGGCCCCGCCGGAGACACCACGACCAGTTGCCGTCCGCGCAGCCGGGCGTGTTCAGGCGCGCCTCGCTGCCGAGGCCGAGCAGGTCCTGCACCGGGAGGATCGCCAGCCGCGCGCGGGAGGAGAGCGCGAGCTGGACGAGCGACCAGCTCGGGTCGGCCGGGTCGAGCCCGGTCGCCTGCTTCCGGGCGGAGGTCAGGGACGACCACCAGCCGAGGGCGGTGTCGTGGTCGTGCGTGCCGGTGTAGACCACGGCGTTCTCCGGATGGTTCTCGAGCCGGTGCGGGTTCGACGGTCCTCCGCCGAAGCCGAACTGCAGCACCACCATCCCCGGCAGGCCGAGCCGCTCGCGCAGGCGCACGACCGCGGGCGTGATCGAGCCGAGGTCCTCGGCAACGAGGGGCAGCTCCCCGAGCTCGCGGCGCGCGGCCTCGAACGGCTTTGCTCCTGGTCCTCGCCGCCAGCGGCCGCCCTTCGCCGTCTTCGCCCCGGCCGGGACGGCCCAGTACGAGACGAAGCCGCGGAAGTGGTCGATCCGCGTCAGGTCGACGAGCTCGAAGGTCCGTCGGAAGCGCTCGATCCACCAGCGCCAGCCCTGCGCCCGCGCCACGTCCCAGCGGTAGACCGGGTTACCCCAGAGCTGTCCGGTCCGGCTGTAGTCGTCCGGAGGCGCGCCCGCCACCACGCTCGTCTCGAACAGCTCGGCGTGAGCGGCGAGGTCGGCGCCGGCGCCCGAGACGTAGATCGAGAGGTCCCCGAAGATCCGGATCCCACGCTCGGCTGCGTACCGCCGCAGGGCCGACCACTCCCGCTCGAAGCGCACCTGGCCTGCGACTGCTCCGCCACCCTCGAACGCGGCCCAGTCGCCGATCCAGTAGGCGTGGCGCGCGACGAACGACTCCAGCTCGTCGAGCGAGACGGGCGCCCGCGGCTCGGCCAGCAGGCCGGTCCACCCGGCGAAGGCGGAGCGCGCCTTGTACGGAGAGCCGTGTTCGTCCGGCGGGTGCAGCGGCAGTACCTGCCACCACGACTGGCCGGCTGCCGCGAGCCAATCCACGAACCGGTACGCCTCCTGCCCGAGCCGCCCGCCGGGGAGCGAGGCCGGGTGCAGCAGCACGCCGCTGGACCGCGTCAGCACCATTGCGCGGTGTTTACGGTTTCGGCTCGGTGGCCCCCCGTATCCAGATCCAGTCGCCGAGCCCGCTGGTCGACTGCGGGCACTACCCGGCCAAGGCCTGCGTCGGCGACGAGGTCCGGGTCGAGGCGACGATCTTCCGCGACGGCCACGAGGTGCTCGGGGCGGCGCTGCGGATGAAGCCGCAGGGCGCGAGGCGCTGGCAGGAGGACGCCATGACCGAGCTCGGCAACGACCGCTGGGCCGCGTCGTTCGTCCCGGACTCGTGCGGGCGCTGGTGCTACCGCATCGAGGCCTGGGTCGACCCGGTTGCGTCCTTCCAGTGGGAACTGCGGCGCAAGGTCGAGGCCGGCCAGGAGGACCTCTCCAGCGAGCTCGCGGAGGGCGCCGTGCTGCTCGAGCGCGATGAGTTGACCGTCGAGGAGGCCCTCGCCGCCGGGCCCGGCCCCCGCGTCGAGCTCACGCGCTCGGAGACCATGAACGTCGACGTCGACCGCACACTGGCGCGCTTCGGCGCCTGGTACGAGCTGTTCCCGCGCTCGTGGGGGGGCTTCGCAGGCGTGGAGCGCCTGCTGCCGCGGTTCGCCGAGCTCGGCTTCGATGTGCTCTACCTGCCTCCGATCCACCCGATCGGCCACACCAACCGCAAGGGCAGGAACAACACGCTCACGGCCCGCCCGCGCGACCCGGGCAGTCCGTGGGCGATCGGCTCGGAGGAGGGAGGCCACACCGCGATCCACTCCGACCTCGGGACGATGGACGACTTCGAGCGCCTGGTGGCTTCGGCGCGCGAGCACGAGCTGGAGATCGCGCTCGACTACGCCATCCAGTGCTCGCCCGACCACCCGTGGCTGCGCGAGCACCCGGAGTGGTTCCACCACCGCCCCGACGGCACGCTCAAGTACGCGGAGAACCCACCCAAGCGCTACCAGGACATCTACAACGTCAACTTCGAGACCGAGGACCGCGAAGGGCTCTGGAATGCGCTCCGCGACGTGATGCTCTTCTGGGTCGAGCGCGGCGTGCGCGTCTTCCGCGTCGACAACCCGCACACCAAGCCGGTGCCGTTCTGGGAATGGCTGATCGGCGAGGTTCGCGCGCGGGAGCCCGAGCTCGTGCTGCTCTCCGAGGCGTTCACGCGCCCGGCGATGATGACGACGCTCGCGAAGGCCGGCTTCCAGCAGTCCTACACCTACTTCACCTGGAAGAACACGAGGTG
>JBKPHO010000144.1:0-2497 GCA_046729915.1 Actinomycetota bacterium
CTGCTCGGGATGGCGCGCGCGATCTCGGACATCGCAGCCAAGGCGCGCGACAAGAAGCTGCTCCCGGACGACGTCCAGGGCGGTACCTTCACGATCACCAATCCCGGCGGCTACGGAACCTTCCACGGCACGCCGGTGATCAGCCAGCCGCAGGCCGCGATCCTCGGCACCTACGCCGTCGTGAAGCGCCCGTGGGTGATCGAGGACGACCGCGGCGAGGACGTGATCGCGATTCGCCCGATCATGAACCTCACGCTCACGTACGACCACCGGCTCGTGGACGGGGCGCTCGCCGGCCGCTTCCTGCGCGACCTGCGGCAGCGGCTCGAGACCTGGGACGAGACGGCCTACTGACGTGGCCTTCACGGGGGAAACCCGGTTTCCCCCGTGTGCCCCCTCGTTGGGCACCACAAGAACAACGAGGCCGGCAAAGCCGGCCTCTCTCACGCCGAACTCGCTAGCTCGGCGAAGCGGCGAAGCGCCTCGTCCGTGCGCTCGCGGTCTCTCGTCGCGAGGCGGTCGAGCAAGAGGCCGCGCACGACCGCGACCATCAGCGTTGCCGTCGCCTCATCGACCGGCGGGTGCCAGCTCATGCGGAGGTAGTCGAGCCACTCGCGCACGAGCGGCTCGGCCTCCTCGCGGCCGAGCGCGTCCACGTAGATCTCGAAGAAGAGCCTCAGGAACGGCTCGCGCTCCGGCGCCGCGATCCAGCGCCAGACGTCGTCGAGGTTGTGCACCTCGGCGTCCAGGAGGCTGACCTCCCGGCGACGGATCTCGGCAAGGATCTCGTGGATCAGGCGCTCCTTCGTGTCGAAGTCGTAGAGAAGCATCCGCGGGCTCGTCCCTAGCGCCTTCGCGAGCGGGCGCAGGCTGAGGCCCGCGAGGCCCCGCTCGAGGACGTAGTCCGCCGCCTTCTCGAGCACGGCGGCGCGGCGATGAGGGTCGACCGGTCTCGCCATTAGTGATACAGTCGTTTCATAAACTAGCGGAGGGACGCCATGGACGCGAGGACCGTGCTCAGGGCGGACGCGCTGTTCGAGGCTGCGCTCGGGCTCGTACTAGTCCTCGGAGCCGCTGCGGGTGCGCTGGGCGCTTCGGACTTTCCGCGGCCGGTCGGGACGGCCGTGCTGATGACCGTCGGCGCGCTGCTGCTGCTCCTGGCCGCCGTCCTGTGGAGCGGCCGGGTGGGGACGAAGGCGCTGGCGGTCGGGAATGCCTTGACGGCCGCGCTGGCCATCGCGTGGCTCGCGGCCGTCTCGGGCTTCTCGGCGGCCGGTGTCGCGCTCGTCGCAATCACCGTGGCCGGCCTCGCCGGCCTAGCGGCAGCAGAGGCCGCTACGCTCCGGGCGTGAGCCGGCGCTTGCGACGGCGTTTCCAGGCCGTCCGGGCTTTGCCCGGGCGGCCGTCTGCAATGACCGGTCGACACGTTGTCGGTCGGAAGGTTGCGCTATGAGCCGCGGCGGGTACGTCATGCACCTCGAGGGCCTCGTCCCGTACGGCGAGGCGTGGGAGCTCCAGCGGGCGCTCGCGGGCGCCGTCTCCCAGGGCGCGATCCCCGACACGGTGCTGCTGCTCGAGCACGCGCCGGTGATCACCCTCGGGCGGCGAACCGGCGAGGGCGAGCTGCACCTGCCGGAGGACGCGGACGTCGAGATCGTGGAGACCGACCGCGGCGGCAAGTCGACCTATCACGGCCCGGGGCAGCTCGTCTGCTACCCGATCCTCGACCTGACACGCCACGGCCTGGACGTCAAGCGCTACTGCCGCGACCTGGAAGAGGCGCTGATCCGGACGCTCGCGGCGGTCGGCGTAGAGGCGACGCGGATCGAAGGCCTGACCGGCATCTGGCTCCCAGCGACGTCGCTTGCGATGTCGCATGGCTTTGCCGGTGCGGCCGGTGGCATCTCGCCGCCGAGAAAGGTCGCCTCGATCGGGATCCACGTCTCGAAGTGGGTGACGACGCACGGGTACGCGCTGAACGTCGACCTCGACCTGGCGCCTTTCACCGACTGGATCACTGCCTGCGGCCTCGAGGACACCGCGTTCACGACCATTGGCCGCGAGCTCGGCCGGCCGGTGTCGGTGGACGAGGTGCGGCCGCACGCCGTCGCCGCGCTGGGTGAGGTATTCGGCCTCGAGCTGGAGGATCTCCCCGCCGAGCACGGCGCCGGCCTGTGGCCGCAGCCGCGTCACGCGCAGCTCGCGGAAACGCGCTGACCGACAGGCCCGGTTCCTAGACTCGCCTCGTGAGCACTGCGCGGCTCGAGACCTTTGCGGACGGCGTCTTCGCGATCGCCGCCACGCTGCTGATCCTGAACGTCGACGCACAGGTCGGGGAAGGCACCGGTGCGATCGGCAACCGGCTCCTCGAGATCTGGCCTTCCTACATCGCCTACGCGGTCAGCTTCGTGACCATCGGGATCATCTGGTCGAACCACCACACCGTCATGGGCCAGCTTGGTCGGGTCGACCGCACGTTCCTGATGCTGAACGTCCT
>JBKPHO010000145.1:0-3092 GCA_046729915.1 Actinomycetota bacterium
GCGGGACGTCGCGCGCGTGACCTTCTTCGGTCTGTTCGCGCTGCAGCACCGCGGCCAGGAGTCGGCCGGGATCGCCGTCTCCGACCGCGGCCGCCTGACGGTGCTGCGCGACATGGGCCTCGTCACGCAGGTCTTCGACGAGCAGAAGCTGAGCGGCCTGCGCGGGGACACCGCGATCGGGCACACGCGCTACTCGACCACCGGCGCGACGCACTGGGCCAACGCGCAGCCGCTGATCCAGCGCGGCCGCGGCCGCACCGTCGCGCTCGGGCACAACGGGAACCTCGTCAACGCCAACGAGCTGCGGGAGGGGCTCGCCCAGGACGGGGTCACCCTCGGCACGACCTCGGACACCGAGGTAATCGCGGCCCTGATCGCGAACGACGAGGCACCGCTCGAGGACGCGGTCGCCGGCGCGATGGCGCGCCTCGACGGCGCGTTCTCGGTCGTCGCGCTTTCCGAGGGGACGCTGATCGGCTTCCGCGACCGGCACGGCTTCCGTCCCCTCTGCCTCGGCCGCGGCGAGCACGGCGAGTGGATCCTTGCCTCGGAGACGTGCGCCCTCGACCTCGTCGGCGCCGAGCTCGAGCGAGAGTTGGCGCCGGGTGAGCTCGTGGTGATCGACGAGGACGGCGCGCGCGCACGGCAGGCGGTCGAGCCCGCCCCGCACGGCGCGCTCTGCATCTTCGAGTTCTTCTATCTCGCCCGGCCCGACACGCGGCTCGACGGCGTCGAGGTCCACGGGGCACGCATCCGGATGGGCGAGCGGCTCGCGCAGGAGGCGCCCGTCGAGGCCGACCTCGTCCTGCCGATCCCCGACTCGGGCACACCGGCGGCGATCGGCTTCTCGCGCGCGAGCGGGATTCCGTTCTCCGAAGGCCTGATCAAGAACCGCTACGTGGGCCGCACGTTCATCCAGCCCGACCAGGGCCTGCGCGAGCAGGGCGTGAAGCTGAAGTTCAACCCGCTCGCCGAGGTTGCGGGCAAGCGGGTGGTGGCAATCGACGACTCGATCGTGCGCGGCAACACGACGCGCAAGATCGTCGGCATGCTGTTCGAGGCCGGCGCCGCGGAGGTGCACCTGCGGATTTCCTCCCCGCCGGTGATCGGACAGTGCTTCTACGGCATGGACTTCGCCGAGGAGGACGAGCTGATCGCGGCCTCACGCTCGGTCGAGGAGGTACGCGAGCACATCGGCGCGACATCGCTTGCCTACCTGTCCCTGGAGGGACTGGAGGAGTCGACGACTCGGCCTCCGAGCGAGCTCTGCCGCGCCTGCCTCACGCGGGACTACCCGACGGCAATCCCGCGTGAGGGCGCGAAGCTCAGATTCGAAGCGGCGCTGCCGAGGTAGCTACTGCTCCAGCACGCGGCTCGCCTTCGCGATGCCGCGGCTGATCAGGTACGCGACGCCGATGAACGCGGACGCGCGTGCCCAGTCGTTCACGTTCCAGGCGTCGTCGAAGAGCAGAATCGCCAGAAAGATCTCGAGCGCGACGACGAACGCGAACTCCGCGTTGCCCGGGATCGGCAGCCGGGCACCGGCCCCGATCGTCGGCATCCCCATGCTCGGGCGGGATGGGCCCGTCGTGCCGGCGGGCTGCTCCGGGGGAGTTGTCGACATGCCAGCTCTCCTTTCTTCAGGCCGCTAGGCCGGGGACGTGGACGATCTCCAGCTTGATTCCGTCCGGATCGTAAAAAAACACCGCGTAGTAGCCCGGCGCGTACCAGTACTCCTCGGGGCCGCTCTCGATCTCGGCCCCCTGGGCGCGCAGCCACTCCGCGCGCTCGTTCACGGCGCCGCGCGAGCCGGCCTCGAGCGCGAGGTGGTGCAGCCCGACCCGGTAGCGGTCGTAGGGGCCCTCGCTTTCCGTCTGCGCCTCGCGCAGGCCGATCGAGCTGCCCGGGCCCCAGAGGTACCAGATCGTCTCGCCTCGCTCGCCCTGCACCTCGCTCACCCCGTGGAACCCGAGCGGGCCGAGCAGGTCGCGATAGAAGGGCAGGCTGCGCTCGATCGAGGAGACGACGAGGTCGACGTGGTGGACGCCCGACGAGCGCATGTGCCGAGCGTCACGTTCCGCGTCTCGCCGCGACTTCCTTCAGACTTTCGGGCCCGTTGAACCTGTTCCACTACCACCTCGTGACGAGCAACGTGCGCGAGGTCGAGGCGCGGTACCTCGGCAAGCTCGGCTTCCGGCTCGTCGCTCGCTACGGGCGGATCGGCGAGGACCAGGTGCACTTCGAGGCCGGGGTCTCGTGGGAGGAGCTCGAGCGGACGGGCTTTCGGCACCGTCTCACGGAGCTCGAGCGGGGCGCGGTGAACGTCGTCGTGCAGCCGGGGCAGTGGCCGCTGCCGCGCGTCGACCACCTGGGCGTCGCGCTCGACGACGAGGAGTTCCACGACGTGCTCGAGCGTGCGACGCAGCTCCGCCTGCGGGTACAGGAGTATCCGGGGCGGCGCACGTTCGTCGCCACCAACGCCGGCTACCGGCTGGAGGTGCACCCGCAGCGCGAGTGGATCGACGAGCTGCTCGAGAACGCGGACGAGCTGCGGCTGTCCGAGCTGCACCTGCGTGCGGACGATCCGGCGGCAAAAGCCGAGGCGCTCGGCGGCCTGCTCGAGGCCGACCAGTCGAACGGGCAGGTCGTGGTCGGAGAGACGACGGTCAGGTTCCTCGACGGCGGCCCGCGCGGGAGGCCGGAGCTGTACGCCGAGCTGTTCGACTAAGGGGTAGCCGCGCACCGTTCTAGACTCGGCACGTGAGCTCCGGGGGCAGGACCTACGAGGCGGCGGGGGTCTCGCTCGCCGCGGCCGAGGAAGTTGTCGGCCGGCTGCGTGCGGCCGTCGAATCGACGCGCACGGGTGCGGTCGAGGGCTCGTTCGGGGGCTTCGCCGGGCTCTACGCGCTCGACGAGCGGCGGCTCCTCGCCGCCTCGACCGACAGCGTCGGCTCGAAGCTCATGCTCTCACGGCGGGCGGGACGCCTGCGCGATGCGGGCCGCGACCTCGCCGCCCACTGCATCGACGACGTGCTCACGACCGGGGCGGAGCCGCTCTTCCTGCTCGACTACGTCGCCGCGCACGAGCTCGA
>JBKPHO010000146.1:0-1266 GCA_046729915.1 Actinomycetota bacterium
CGCCGGCTTCGCGCTCGCGCCGCCGGTGTTCACGATCTCGGAGCTGCGCCAGCTCTACGTCGCCGCGCTCGGCCACGAGGTCTCGGCGACGAACCTGCAGCGCGTCCTGCTCCGCCGCGGCGTGCTCGAGCCGACCGGCGAGCGCCGCGAGCCGGGTCGCAGCGGCGGCCGCCCGGCGGCGCTCTACCGCTTCCGCTCGCGGAAGCTGGAGATCACCGACCAGTTCGCGGTGCTGAGGCCCCCGGAGCGTTAGTCGCCCGAGACGCGCCGCAGGGTCAACACGAGCCGGCGCGCCTTCGAGCGGTCGAGCGGCGCCTTGGTCGGGTGGTCGAGGAGGTTCTCGACGAGCGCGTGGCGAACCGGCCCGCGCGCCCGGACCAGCCGGTACCCGTCGGGGGGACGTCGGGGGCTGCCCCGCTGCGCAGCCCGAGCGTCAGCCCCAGCGCCAGCCCGGCAGCCCCGAGAGCGGAGACGATGCCGGCGCCGATCGCGAGCCGCCGTCGGCGGGCGCGCCGGCGGGCCTCTTCGATCCCGCGCCCGATCCCGCGCCTCGAGCTCGTCGTGCGGCGGTTGTGGGGGCGCGACGACGGTCATCGGCTCGGTACCGGTCTCAGCGCCTTCGCCAGCACCAGTGCCGCTGCGCGCTTGATCGGTGGAACCCGGCCGAACGGTTCGGCGATCACAAACAGGCCGTCGCGCGTAAGCATGGCACGGCCGTCCACCACGATCTCGCCGGGCCGCGGGCCATGCAGGAATCCGGACGGCTTCTCGCGTCCGTACTCCCGCAGTCTGACGGTGCCATAGTCGAACAGCACGAACTTGGCGCGACGAAGAACCTCCCCGTTCGGCGCCTTCGAGGTGTCCGTGCCGACCCTGACAGACCTGAACGAATGGCCGTGAAAACGTGGGCCGAGCCAGAACGGAACAGCCCCCAGCGCGGCACGGGCTGCTCGCAGATTCGTTTTCGCCGCATGCGTCGTCAAGGACGAAAACGGTGGAAACGAATTGTGCGCGGCGCCACCGTCAGGCACGACGAACGAGACTCTCGACGCCGGCAGGTCGCGCATGACTGAGTAGACCTCCTGGTACCACAGTCGGCCGTGAACGAACGTGCGCTTGGTGACGGGTCGGTGTGTGAGCACATCGAGCGCCACGCGTTCGCCACCGTCCTTGAGCGTATGCGGACGGCCGTTGACGAGGCCTTCGAGCCAGATCACGCGGTGTCCGCGGAACGTTCCTCTCCCGACCACGCGGACGCTCTTCGAG
>JBKPHO010000147.1:0-5338 GCA_046729915.1 Actinomycetota bacterium
AGAGCTGGCGGCGCTGCGCGAGGAGGCCGAGACGCGGATGCGCGAGCTGCAGGCCGACACGGAGGAGGTCTGGAAGGAGCGCCGCCAGCTGCTCGCGGACATCCGCGGAAGGGCGAGCGGGCTCCTCGATCTGGCCGACGCTGCGGCTGCCCGGAAGCCCGCCGAGTCGGAGGACGAGGAGCCAGAGGCGGTCGATGAGATCGAACGAGCAGGGGTCGAACCAACCGAGACGACTCCGGACGATGCCAGCGGTCGTGCTCCGCGAAAGCGAGGGCGAACAGGCTCATAGCGCCCAGCGCGAACAGCCGGGTCGGACACTTCGTTTCCGTGGAACTCGCCGTCCCGGTGGCCCGCGCCGTCGCCGGCATCGACAACAAATCCTTCGGACACGCGGAGGCGTGCGAACCGAAGCGGCGGGTCGTGTCAACGGCAGTCCCTGCCCCGACTGCCGAAGGCTGGTGGCCATCGCACACCCTTCCGCCTCGATTGCCCATTTGCTCAGTCGAGGAGCGGGAGCGCGAAAACTGGTCTGCGCAGGTTGCCGCGCGGAGAACCTGAGCGAACCGCTCTTCCTCGCTGGTCCCTTATCGGCCTCCTTCCTCGCCGCGGCTTGGACGGGCTAGGCAGCGGACGCTCCAGCGGCGGCGGCGCCGTGCTCGCGCCTCCCTCCCTCACCCCAGGCGTCTGGGCGTGGGTTGTCTCCGGCTGCAGGACCAGCACCGCTACCCAGTCGCGAGGGTGCGGATTCCCTTGGCCGTCACGAGCACGTTTGCCAGCGCCGGCGGGAGCGAGAGTCGGCGCCCGGCACGGCTCGCCACGAGGTTCCAAGGGGCGCCGATGCGGATCCAGAGCTGCTGGTCCGCAAAGGCACGCGACCCGCCCTGCTCGAGCGTCCCCTCGAAGAGGAGACTGCCCTGCTCGCTCCGCTGACGAACCGAGACCCAGCAGGGCCCTCGAGTGGCACGGAGAACGAAGGCTGAGCGTGCCTGCTTGTCCGCCCGGTCGGCGGAACGTGGAGCCCGGAGTGTCGTTGCGGGGGCACGAGCTCGGGCCGCAGCGGCCGAGGCCTCGTGCGGGCGCGCGGACCGCGGTGAGGAGCCGCTCAGCTGCCAGGCAAGCAGGGCGCCGCCGAGCGCCAGGAGGAGAACGGTGGCCGCCACCCCGTACAACCGAGGCGACCGGGGTCGCAGCTTGAGCTGGGGAGGTGGAGGCGGAGTCTCCTCGGCTGAGAAGCGAGCGTTGTACTCATCGAGGAAGACCTGGCTGTCGAGGCCAAGGAAGTCGGCGTAGGCGCGGAGGAAGCCCTTGGCGTAGACCGAGCCGGGGAGGAGCTCGAAGTGCTCCTCCTCGAGGGCTCGCAGGTATCGGGTCCGGATGCGCGTTGCCGCGGCTACCTGGGCAAGCTCGAGTCCGCGACGGACTCGCGCCTCGCGAAGGCTGCTGCCGAGCTCGAACATGATCCTGGCTGGAACAGTGTGACAGCGTGCTCGCCCGGCCGGGCCGCGGTGCTCGCGCTCCTGTCGAGGGCCTCGAGGCCGCCCGTAATGCGACGTAAGTCAAGGTTAGGCTTCTGTTAGCGGCACGCCAGAACACCGTCCCTGCAAGCGTCTGTTCTTGGGACGACAACAGGGAGGTTCCGATGCGAAAGCTGATCATCTGCGCAGTGGTGGCGTTTGTCCTAGCGCCGGTGGCGGCGCTAGCGACGCCAAGGCCAGCTCAGGCTGCTGCGAAGGACTGCGCCGCGCTGCGCGCCAAGATCGGCACGGTTGCCTTTGCGCAGGCCTTCGGCGGGGGCTCGAGCGCCTTTGGCACCTGCGTCTCCAAGCTCGCTCGGCTCGAGCAGGCGAACCTGAACAGCGCCAACGCTCTCTGCCGCGCGGAGCAGGCAGATCCGAACTTCGCCTCCAGCCACGACGGAAAGACCTTCATTGAGTTCTACGGCAGCGGCGCCAAGCACAAGAACGCCTTCGGCAACTGCGTTTCGCTCAAGGCCCGCAACTCCTCCGCTGCGGCGCAATCGGGGCTGAACCCGGCTCGCGCCTGCGTAGCGCTGCGCACCCGGATGACGCGGCCTGTCTTCAGGCAGTCCTTCGGGACAAATGCCAATCACAGCAACGCCTTCGGGAAGTGCGTCTCGATCGTCGCTCGGGCGCAGACGACCGCCGTCGTTGCGGCCGCTCAAGCCTGCCTTGCCGAGGCGGCCGACGCGAACTTCGCCTCGACGCACGACGGCAAGACCTTCCAGCAGTTCTACGGGACGAATGCCGACCTCAGCAACGCCTTTGGCAACTGCGTGCTGAAGAAGCTCCAGGCAAGCAACGCCAAGCTTGCCCAGGCGCTCGTGAATGCGTCGAAGACGTGCAAGGCGATGCGCCGCTCAGACCCGAGCGGATTCCGGCAGAAGTACGGCGCACGCCCGAACGCCTTTGCCAAGTGCGTGTCGGCGCAGGCGAAGCTGAGGTAGCCCGCTCCCGCAGCTCACTCCCAGTTCGTAGGGGCCGTCTCGCGGAGGCGGCCCCTAGCCGCGCTCAAGCGTCCCCGCCGGCCCGGCCTCCTACTGCCTTGCAGTACCTGTGCGAGGACGTATAGCCCGTGGGATGGAAGAACTCGGTCTTCCCTGCAAATCAGCCGAATCGAGCGCTATGGACTGAGTTTTCGCACCCCACGGGTCGAGCAGACCGTGCACGGCGAGCGCGACTTCGACATCTACTCGCGTCTCCTCAACGAGCGGATCATCTTCCTCGGCACCCCGATCGACGACGAGATCGCCAACCTGACGATCGCCGAGCTGCTTCATCTCGAGTCCGACGACCCCGACAAGGACATCTCGCTCTACATCAACTGCCCCGGCGGCTCCGTCTACGCCGGCCTCGCCATCTACGACACGATGCAGTTCGTCAAGCCCGCGATCGCGACCATCTCCGTCGGGATCGCCATGTCGCTAGGCGCGCTCCTGCTTGCCGCGGGCGCCAAGGGCAAGCGGATGGCGCTCCCGAACGCGAAGATCCTCGTCCACCAGCTCTGGGGCGGCTTCGAGGGGCAGGCGAGCGACATCGAGATCCAGGCCCGGGAGACGATCGCGCTCAAGCGGCGGATGGAGGAGATCGTCGCCCAGCACAGCGGGCAGCCGCTCCCAATGGTCTCCAAGGACATGGAGCGCGACTACTTCATGACCGCAGCGGAAGCGAAGGAGTACGGCCTCATCGACAGGGTGCTCGCGCGCCGCTTCGAGTCCGATGCACGACCGGCCGTGTAGCTGTCTGCGTCGAGGACCGCGCCGCCAGGCTTCGTTGAGCCGGCGCCAGCCTCAGGTCACATGGCGCTGCACGAGTTCCAGATCGCTGAGGTCGACATCGAGAACGCCGCGCGGCCGCCCCTCCTCGTCGACCAGCTCGATGATCACCCAGCCTTCGTCAACAGTTGCGTCATCGCAAACAACACCCTCCGCTCCCGCGGCGTGCTCTCCGACCGCGCGCATCAAGCGTACGAAATCGAACCGCCGTGCCTGCTCCGTCGCCTTGTCGCCCCGATTCATCTTCCTCATCTTTGCGCAGAAGATCCAAGAGGCTCTCGCGCAGTCACGGCGTAGAGGAGCGCCGCTCGAGGATCGATGCCACAGCGCAGCTCCGACTGCTGCTTCTAACGAGCAGCACTCAAGCAGTCGAGGCCTCGAACGGGCGGTAGCCCGAGCGGTATCGTTTCTTTACGTAACAGAAACCGATCGCATCGGAGGCAAACACTAACAGTTGACCGACGGTACATGACCGGCTAAACTTTGACCGCGATGCAAGACCAGAAACGGACGCTGGCCGAGGTGACCAAAGAGGCGCGCGTGCGCGCGCGCCTCTCCATGCGGGGGCTGGCGCGGCGGAGTGGTCTCTCGGCTGCGCAGATCAGCCGGATCGAGGCCGGCGAGGTCGAGCGGCCCGCTGCCGAGACCCTCGTACGGCTCGCCAAGGCACTCGATCGGGACGCGCAGCTCCTTCTTGTCTTCGCCGGGCACATCAGGGGAGCCAGGGCACGGCAGCTCCTGCGAGAGGCGATCGAGGCCCTGCCCGAGCCAGGCAGAGCCGAGCAGGCCGATGCACTCGCGCGACTCGAGGCCGAGGATGGGCGCGAGCAGCGGCTCCGGGAAGAGCTAGCCGACGCCGAGAGGGCGCTGGCAAAGGTGCAGTGGGACCTGGACGAGGCCGGCTTCGAGGTAGCGGAGACCAAACGAACAAAGCGCCTGCCGGAAGCTCACGAGCGGTTGCGCGAAGTCGGGATGCTTGCCCAAGGTTGCGCGGTCGAAGTCGCGCAGAAGCGCCGGCAGTTTGAGCAGCTAGACGATGCTCAGAGCGAGGAGGTCTGCGCCTTCGCCGGCCGTCTCTTCTTGCAGGCGGCCGCTGGCGGCGACCACCTCGAGGCCTGGCGGCAGTTCTCGGGTCAGATCACGCCTGACGATCCGGAGCTGCGCCAGCTCCTTCAGGCATGGCGTCAGCTTGAGCACGAGCGGCGCAAGAAAGTACTCGAGTTCTCCCAGGATCAGTTGGCTCTCTCGCTGCTCCGGGTTGAGAAGGCCTTCCTCGGGTCTGCCCAGACCCCCGAAGAGGCATTCGAGATCGTCCGCAACGTGTCCGCCGGGACGGCCGAGAACGGACGGACGAGGAGACATTCGCCATCGGCGAAGAGGCCGTCCGCGAAATCGAAGAGCGGGAGGTGATGCCTATGGAGGGAGCTAGGCACGACTCGTGCGGAAGCAATGAAAGACCCGTCGGGGGGTCAGGGCGAGTCTTTCGAAGGCGGTTCCGCGACTAGGCGGAAGTCGACACCCGACTAGGCGGAAGCTGACACGCTCCGAGCCTAGCGCGGAACCGCCAGCAACTCGATCGGGCGACGTGTGGGTGCCGGAAACTCGAATCGCCGACGGGCGGGCGACCTACCCACGTACGCGACGGTCTCGCCGGCCGCGGTGATGGGCGAGGTGTGCCGTCAGCACGCCTGGTTCGGGGGTTCGCAGACCCGCTCGGCAAGCTCGACGACCGCCTCGATCAGCTTCTCTCCCTCGAGCAAGGCGAGGTCGTTGTGGTCGGCGCCCGCGATCTCCACGACACGCGTCTCCCCGGCCGCCGCTGCCGCGACCGCGCGGCTCTGCTCGGGCGGCACGATCGAGTCGCGGGAGCCGTACACGACCGTCGTCGGCACCTTCACGCCCGCGAGATGGTCGGCGAGCGAGTAGCGGTCGCGAAGCAGCGTCCTGACGGGCAGGAATGGATAGTGGACCCGTCCCACCGACGCGAGGTCGACGAACGGCGAGCGAAGGACGAGTCCGGCCGGCGGGTGCTCGGTCGCGAGCTCG
>JBKPHO010000148.1:0-1123 GCA_046729915.1 Actinomycetota bacterium
GTCGCGGGCGATGCGTTTCGCGTATGCGCGCTCGTCGATGCGGCCGGCCTGGAAGGTCGGGATCTCGGCCATGTCCAGGACGTAGCGGACGTAGAGCCGCGGCCCAGAGACCTCGATCCGGCTGAAGCGGTTGATCGTGAAGTTCCCGAGCGGGTGCGCCGCCGCGACCGCCGGAAGCGCGAGGGACGCGATCGCCGTGACGAGGAACGCGAGCCGTCTCATCGCAGGGCCCTCCTGGCGACTGGAGCCCAGACAATCGAGAAGTGCGGGTTGAGCGCCAGCGCGCGGCTCAGGTAGGTCGTCGCCGCGTCGTGGTGGCCGAGGCAGCGCTCGATCATGCCGCGGTGGAAGAGCTTGAGCGCGTCCAGCGTCCCGAGCCGGAGCGCCTGTCGCGAGTAGGCGAGCGCCTCTCGGCAGGAGCCCGCGCGGGCGAGGGCCCAGGCGAGAACGTCGTCGCCGTCGATGCTCGGACGCGCGGAGCGAGCCAGTCGGGCGAGCGCGACGGCGTGCCGAGGGCGGATCCCGTGGTCGACCTCGAAGAGCGCCGTCTCGAGGTCGGTCCGGACGCCGTTCGCCGCGAGCAGGCGCTGGATCACGCCGATGAGCTCGTACTGCCCGCGGGCCTGCCTGCCATAGCCGCGGGCGCGGTAGAGGTCGCCGAGCTGCGACACGAACGGCGGTAGCGGGATCGCGTCGACCGCCCGGGTCCCGAGGGCAATCGCACGCGCGAGGCGTCCCCGGGCGGCCTCGACCTGGGCAAGGGCGTCGAACGCATACGGGTAGCCCGGAAGCACCGCCAGGGCGGCTTGGTACTCGCGGGCGGCCGCGTCCAGCTTGCCGACGGACCAGTGCAGCTTCCCGAGCTGTACGCGCGTCCACGCGGTCGACTCGGGCTGGTCCGCGGAAGCCTCGACCGCCAGCCGCATCGCGGCGATCGCGTGCTGCGGCCGCCCGAGGAGCTCGCGCGCGTACGAGATGCGCGCGTAGGCGCCGGCGCTCGGCTTGAGCCGAGCCATCGTGTCGAACGCGCGAAACGCCTCGGCGTAGCGGCCGAGCTCGAGGAGCGCGTCGCCGATCACGCCGTACGTGCGCGCGCTCCCCGGGGCCAGCCTGAGCGCCCGCC
>JBKPHO010000149.1:0-10066 GCA_046729915.1 Actinomycetota bacterium
TTCACGCTGAAGCGCTATCCCGACGGCTGGAAGGGCAACCACTTCTTCCAGAAGGATGCGCCGGCGGGGATGCCGGACTGGATTCCGACCGTCAACATCGAGGTCACGACGCGCGACCGGCCGAGGCAGCGCCGCCGCATCGACGCGCCGCTCGTAAACGACGAGCTTGCGCTGCTCTGGATGGTGAACATGGGCTGCATCGACCTGAACACGTGGTACTCGCGGGTCGACAAGCTCGACCGGCCGGACTTCGTGCTCTTCGACCTCGACCCGTCGCCGGATGTCGGCTTCCGCGAGACCGTGCAGGTGGCGCTGCTCGTCAAGGAGGCGCTGGACGCGCTCGGGCTCGGGTCGTTCCCGAAGACGAGCGGTGCCGACGGCTTCCACGTGCTCGTGCCGATCGAGCGGCGGCACACCTACGACGATACGCGGGAGTTCGCGGAGATCGTCGCCCGCGCCTTGGCGAGCACGCACCGCGGGCTCGTGACGACGGAGTGGTCGCGGTCGAAGCGGCGGGGCGTGCTGATCGATGCGAACCAAAACGGCGAGGGCAAGACGATCGCGTCGGTCTACTCGGTGCGCCCGAGAGCCGGCGCGCCGGTGTCGACGCCGCTGCGCTGGGATGAGGTTGACGAGTCGCTCGACCCGGCAGCGTTCACGATGGACGTTGTACGGCAGCGGGTGGCCGAGCACGGCGACCTCTACGAGGGCGTGCTCAAGACGAGGCAGTCCCTCGGCGCCGCCCTGCGCGCGCTGCAGTAACCGTTACGGAGCCGTTACCTGGTTGTGCGAGATTCAGCTCGTGCGCTGGTTTCTAGTTGCGATTGCCGTGTGTCTGGCAGCCGGCTGTGGCGGTCGGCAAGAGCAGGCCAAGAGCGAGCAGGCGAGCGACGCGTCGGAGGCCGCCTTCCAGCCGTCCACCAGGTGCACACATGTCTCCCGTGGCTTCCGAGCATGCACGACGTACCGTGAGCGGGGAGAGCAAACCGGGATCTACCGACGAGCCGGCAGCGATTGGGTGAAGGTCGTGGGGCCGGCGCCGGGGCGCATGGGCTGGTGGAGAAGGGTGATCGCGTCACCGAACCGGATCACGCTCCTTGGTCAGTGGTCCGGTGAATGCGAGACACAGACCACCTACATCGTCCGGAGCGGCGAGACTACGCGACCGATTTTCGCGCAGGCGGAGTCGTATGCCCTCGGCTGGAGCAACGACGGCCGCGCGCGCGTCCGGGCGCCGATGACCTCGCCCGACCCTCGCGGGAACGTGCATGCCGGGATCTACCTTGTCGACCCACGCACGCTCGCGCACACCCTTGAGCGCTCGATGGGCCGAGGACCTGCCTGCTAGGCTCTCGCGGTTCGGCTGTTCGGCAAAGGAGGTGCGCCATGACGTCGATTGCACCCCCCGGTCGCAGAGCCTGAGGCTCCCGGCTAGCCGCAGCACACCTTCGTAGCAAGCGAGCTCCGCGAGCCCTCGGGCACGTGTCCGGTCCTCGATTCATTCCGAAGGGAGACTCGCTTGAACCTGCAAGACCTCGGCTGGAACGACGGCTTCGCGGCAGCGTTCGAGCCGCACGACAACTGCATCCCGGCGCGCGTGTCCGCGCAGCACCGCGGCGGTTACGACGTGCTCACCGAGCGCGGCGAGCTGCGCGTGCGCCTCGCCGGCCGGTTGCGCCACGAGGCTGCCTCCGCGGCCGACCTGCCGGCGGTGGGTGACTGGGTCGCGCTGCGCGAGGAGACCGTCCACGCGGTCCTGCCGCGCCGTTCGGCCTTCACGCGCAAGGCTGCGTGGTCGCCGACCGAGGCACAGGTGCTCGCGGCGAACCTCGACACGGTTTTCGTCGTCAGCGGGCTCGACGGCGACTTCAACCTGCGCCGCCTCGAGCGCTACCTGACCCTCGCCTGGGAGAGCGGTGCGACACCCGCGCTCGTCCTCACCAAGGCCGACCTCTGCGAGGACGTCGGCGGTTCCCTGCTCGAGGCGGAGCAGGTCGCGTTCGGCGTGCCGGCCCATGTCGTCAGCAACGTCACCGGCGAAGGCCTGGACGAGCTCTCGCCGTACCTCGCGCCCGCGAAGACCGTGGCGCTGCTCGGTTCCTCGGGTGTGGGCAAGTCGACGCTCGCGAACCGCCTCCTGGGCGCGGAGCTCCAGGCGACGAAGGAGATCGCCGAGGACGGGCGCGGCAGGCACACCACCACGAGCCGCCAGCTCCTCCGCCTCCCGGGCGGCGCGCTGCTGGTCGACACACCGGGCCTGCGCGAGATCCAGCTCTGGGACGCGGACGAGGGGATCGAGGAGGCCTTCGCCGACGTGGACGAGCTCGCGGCGGGCTGCCGCTTCAACGACTGCGCCCACAGGCGCGAGCCCGGGTGCGCGGTTCAGGCCGCGATCGACGAGGGCCGCCTTCCACGCGAGCGGCTGCAGAGCTACCGCGCGCTGCAGCGCGAGCTGGCGCGGCTCGCCCGCAAGCAGGACGCGCGGCTGCGGTCGGAGGAACGCAAGAAGCGGGCCGCCCTCGCGCGGAGCAGGCGGAGGGTTTCCTGGTGAAGCCTCAGAGGTCCCGGCGCGAGAAGCCGAACGCGGCAACTGCCGCGACCAGCACGAGGTAGGCGCACGCCCAGAGACGCACGCCGGTCCCACCGGTGTTGGCGCCGCCGAACGGCCCGAGCTGGAGCAGGAACCCAGTGAGCCCGGTCGTGTTTGCGGTGATCTCCCGCAGGGCGTCCTGGTAGAGCGCCTCGAAGGGCACGATCCAGGCCGCGATCCTGGCTGCGCGCTCGAGCGTTTGCGAGGAGAGCGTGTGGCCGATCTGCCCTAGCAGCCCGGCGACGAGGCCCGCGCCGAAGACCATGAAGATGGCGATCCCGTTCGCGGTCGCCGTGAGGAAGACGGAGCCGAGCAGCGAGAGGGCGGCGACCAGAGCGACACCGCCGGCGATCTCCACCGCGGGCACGACGACGTGGTCGGGCCACCAGTGGCCCGTGAGCCCGGTGATCAGCATCGTCGCCACATAGACCGCGACGACGTAGGGCGTGCAGACTCCGATGGCGCCGAGCCAGCGCGCCAGCAGCAGCGTCGGGCGCCCGACGGGCCGCACGATCAACGGCTGGAGCAGCCCGCGCTCGGCGTCGCCGCGGACCGCGCTGAGCGTGAGGAACACCGCGAGCACCACCCCGAGAAAGAGCGTCGCGAACATCGCCAGCCCGAACATGAACGCCCCCGCGAAGCTGTGCGCGTCGATGCCCACGGGTGGCTCGATGTTCTCGACGTCGCGGAACGCGTAGTGGTTGCCGAGCCAGTAGAGGAAGAGAAAGCCTGCTGTGAGCAGGATCACGACGGCGAAGACCTTGCGCCGAAGTGCCTCGCGCAGGCTGTAGCCGACGATGGTCGGGATTGCGCTCATCATGAGGTTTCCCCGCCCACAGCCTCGAGGTAGGTCTCCTCGAGCGTCGAGGTCAGCACGCGCACGCCGTAGACCTTGCGCCCGGCGGCGACGAGCTCGGCCACAAGCGCGGGGACGTCCTCGCGTGCCGCGCCCTCGTGGAGCAGCGTCCCGTCGTCGGTCTCGATCTCGACGCCGCGGGCTCGGCTCAGCTCCGCCGGGGAGCCCTCGGCCACCACGCCACCCCGGAGCAAGATCACCACGCGGTCGCAGACGAGCTCGATTTCGCTCAGGAGGTGCGAGTTGAGCAACACAGACGTGCCGCGGCGCCGCAGCTCCTCCAGCAGCAGCCGCACGGTGCGGCGGCCGACCGGGTCGAGCGCGCTCGTCGGCTCGTCCAGGAGCAGGAGGGGCGGCGCGCCGACGAGGGCCTGGGCGATCCCGAGCCGCTGCTGCATGCCCTTCGACATCTCCTCGACGCGGCGACTGCGAGCCTCGGCCAGGCTGACCAGCTCGAGCAGCTCCGTCCGCTCGGCCGCCCCTCCGCTCGATCCGGAAAGGCGCTGATGGAGCTCGAGCACCTCGTCGGCCGAGTACCAGCCCGGGAAGCGGAAGAGCTCGGCGAGGTAGCCGATCCGCCGCCGCGCTTCGAGCGAGCCGGCCGGGGCTCCGCAGATCTCGGCCCTGCCGCCCGAGGGCCGCACGAGGCCGCAGGCGATCTTGACGAGCGTCGACTTCCCGGCTCCGTTCGGGCCGAGGAGGCCCACCAGCTCGCCCTCGCCGACTTCGAGATCGACCCCGGTGAGGGCCTCGACCGACCCGTAGCGCTTCGCGAGCCCAATAGCGGTGAGAGCGGCCGTCATTCGGCGAGCTCCGGCGAGACGAACTTGACGTAGTAGCCGAGCTCGTCGAAGCCGAGCCGCCGGTAGAGCTCCTTCGGCCAGTCCTCCTTGTCGGCGACGAGGAAGACGAACTCGGCGCCGTGCTCCCTGGCCGCTGCGATCGCGGCGAGGACGACCGCGCTCGCGTAGCCGCGGCCGCGGTGCTCGGGCAGCGTGCCGACGTCCTCGACCTGCGCGTCGGGCCCCTCCTGGTAGAGGTCGGTGTAGCTCACCACCTCGCCGCCGACGACGACTGCGAAGAACGTGGTCTCGACCCGGTCGCCGATCGCGTGCTTGCCTGCGAACAGCTGTTCGAGCACCTCGGGCTTGCCCCACGGCTGGCCGGCGTTCAGGCGTGTTCTCGCGGGTCGCAGGTCCTCTTCTCGCACGCTCTGGACGTGGCTCAGATCGCTCACTTTGTCGGGCTCGCGGTGCTGGGCCATCACTACCTCGCGCCTCACGCGCCAGCCGCGCTGCCGGAAGTAGGGCGCGAGCCGCTCGCCCAGCCCGCCGTCGGGGACGACGATCATCTGCCGGCCCAGTCGCTCGGCCTCGTCGTGGACGGTCTCAGCGTCGGTCTCGCGCTCGACGCGGAGGAAGTTCGAGTCGAGCCGCCTGGGCAGGGCGTCTTGGAAGACCGCTGTTCCGACCGCTGAGGTGACCGCGCGGTCGCCGCCCATGTCGCCCTTGGCGAGGAAGGCGTAGGCACGCGCGAGCTCGTCGGTCACGCCTCTACTATCGCGACATGGCCGGGGTGCAGGTCGCGGTGATCGGGAGCGGCGCCGAGCACGAAGGCCGCGCCGAGGAGGTCGGACGTCTGCTGGCCGAGCGGGGTTGCACCGTGGTCACCGGCGGCCTCGGCGAGGTGATGGCCGCCGCGGCGCGTGGGGCGAAGTCGGCGGGCGGGACGACGATCGGCGTGCTTCCGGGCGAGACCCGCCGCGATGCGAACGAGTGGATCGACCATGTCGTCGTGACCGGCGTCGGGCACGCACGGAACCTCGCCGTCGTAGCCTCGGGCGATGCCGTGATCGCGGTTGGCGGGAAGTGGGGCACGCTCGCGGAGATCGGCTTCGCCCGCGTCCTCGGCCGGCCGGTAGTGATCCTAGGGCGGGGCTGGGATCTCGAGGGCGTCCCGCGCGCAGCGTCGCCGGAGGAGGCCGTCGACGCGGCCCTCGGGGCGATCGGAATCAGGCTCGGAGCAACGGACGCGTGAGGCAGGTCGGGCCGCCGTCGCCCTTCGACAGCTCGTCGCCGCGGTAGGTCACCACCTCGACGCCGGCCCGCTCGAGGCGCTTGCGCGTGCGGGGGTTGCCTTCGACCGCGAGCGCGACGCGCGGGGCCAGTGCGAGCACGTTGGCGCCCAACGTCGCGAACTCATCGTCGGGGACTGCGACGATCTCGATCTCGCGCTCCTCGAGGAGCTGCGCGAGGCGCGTCGGCAGGAGCGGCTCGTACGCGACGACCAGGTCCCGCGCGAGCGGGCTCAGCAACGAGAGCAGGTGCATCACCTCGCGGCGGCCATGCCAGTGAGGCAGGTCGTACGCGATCACCTCGACGTTCGGGAGAAGCTCGCGCAGCCTCGCGATTCCGGCCTCGTTGGTGCGGTAGCCGCAGCCGACGAGGAGCGTGCGCTCGTCGAGCCAGCAGCAGTCGCCGCCCTCGGCCCACTCTGTCTCTCGCAACCGAGCGAAGAGTGGGACGCCAGCGCGCTCCAGGTCCTCCGCGATCGCATCCACCTCAGGCCGACGGCACTTCTTGCCCGGGTAGAGCAGGAGCGCACCGTCGTCGGTGACGAGCGCGGGGTCGTAGGTGTAGATCGCGTCCGGGTTGCCGTCGGCGGGGGATTCGGCGGCCACGACCTCTGCTCCCGCGGACTCGAGCAGCTCGCAGAACGCCTCGTGCTCTTCGGCGATGCCGCGCGGGTCGGGCTCGGCTCTCCAGCTGCAGGTCGGCCAGCCGTGCAGGTCCTCGGCCCGCGGCGACCGGACGAGCACGCGGCGCAACTCGCCGGTCATCGACTGGCAGCCGTAGAGCTTCGGCTCGACACTCACGTCGAGGATCGTACTTCGGCGAGCCTCCGCTCCAGAAAGGCGCGCTCCGCGGGCTGCTCGGCGAGCCCGAGCGCGCGCTGGTAGGCCTCAGCTGCCTCGCCGCTCCGTCCGAGCCGCCGCAGGAGATCGGCCCGTGCGGAGTGGAGGTGCAGGTAGGCGTCGAGCCCTTCGATGCCGTCGATCAGCGCGAGACCCCGCTCCGGCCCCTCCGCCATGGCGACCGCGACCGCGCGGTTGAGGTCGACGACGGGTGACGGCGTCAGGCGGCTCAGCTGCGTGTAAAGCGTCGCGACCTGCGGCCAGTCCGTCTCCGGTTCGAGGTGGAGCGACGCGATCGCCGCCTGCAGCTGGTAGGGCCCACCCCTTCGCAGCGCGAGCGCGCGGTCGAGGACGCCTCGCCCTTCCTCGATCCGCTCGCGGTCCCAAAGCCCGCGATCCTGATCCTCGAGCAGCACGAGCTCGCCCGCCGCGTCGAGCCGCGCTGTCCGGCGGGCGTCGTGTAGCAGCATTAGCGCCAGCAGTCCGAACACCTCAGGCTCGTCGGGCATCAGCACCGCGAGCACCTTCCCGAGCCGGATTGCCTCGTCGCAGAGCTCGGGGCGAGGTGGCGGTCCGTAGCCCTCGTTGAAGATGAGGTACAGGACGGCGAGCACGGCGCGGAGCCGCTCGGGCAGGAGGTGGTCGGGCGGGAGGCGGAACGGGATTCCCGCGTCGCGGATCTTGTGCTTGGCGCGAACGAGCCGCTGCGCCATCGTCGGCTCCGGCACGAGGAAGGCCCGGGCGATCTCCTGAGTGGTGAGGCCGCCGAGCGTGCGGAGGGTCAGGGCGACTTGTGCTTCGGTTGCGAGCGCCGGGTGGCAGCAGGCGAAGATGAGGCTCAGTCGTTCGTCTGGGATCACGTCGGCCTCCTCCGGCTCGCCCGGCTCCAGCGTGGCAAGGAGCGCCGTCTTGCGCTCGAGAGTGCGGTCGCGGCGGATCCGGTCGATCACCCGGTTGCGCGCCGTTGTCAGCAGCCAGGCGCCGGGACGGTCGGGCATGCCGTCGGTCGGCCAGCGCTCGAGCGCGATGGTGACGGCGTCTTGAAGAGCGTCCTCGGCGAGGTCGAAGTCGCCGAGGACGCCGATCAGGCTCGCGAGAACGCGCCCCCACTCGGTGCGGAAGACGCTCTCGAGCTCGTTCAGTGCTCTACCACCGGCCTTACCTCGATCGACCCGCCATTCCGGGCCGCGGGGATCTTGGCGGCGAACGCGATCGCGTCGTCGAGGTTGTCGCACTCCACGAGGTAGAAGCCTCCCAGGTACTCCTTCGTTTCCGCGAACGGGCCGTCCGTGGTGAGGGTCTCCCCGTCATTTACGCGGACGGTTGTGGCGCTCGAGAGCTCGCCGAGGTCGGCGCCGCCCCGCGTCTCCGGCCTCTGGCTGAGCGCCATGTACTCCCGCATCTGAACTTCCTGCTCCTGCTTGCTCAGCTGCTCCCACCCTTCGCCGGAGCCGTAGATCAACAGCGCGTATTGCACCTTCTCCTCCTTCGGTCGCTTACGAGAGTACGACGAACGCGAGGGCGCGGAATCGACAGCTACGGAGCTACTGGGCTGTAGCGGCAGCGGCGGCTCGTCTGGACCGAGGCTCCCTTGATCCGCACGCGCGCGGTGCAGGACGCTGAGGATCTCCCCGTCACGCTCGCGTGCACCGTCACGCGGCTCCGTGTCACCGACTTCTGGACCTGGGGCACGCTCGGGCTCGGCCGGAACCGCTGCTGGCTGCTCGAGTGGCTCGATCCCGAGCCGAACCCCGCGAAGACGAACCCGAACAGCGCGAGGAGGATCAGCACGAGCGCCATGGGGCTGATGGTACGTCTCGCGGAGCACCGGTTCCAGCGTTTCACCCTGGGGTCAGATCTTGCAGTGACACATTTCGTTGAGTACGGCAGTAGCGCGGTGTGTCGAAACCGTGACGATCGGCCACATGCCGCCCTCCTGTGGGGTAGTTGGCACGTATTCGCCACGCCGATGTGGCAATGCAAGATCTGACCCCGGGTTTGTACGCCGGTCCTACGCTACGGAGAGCATCCGCTCCAGCAGCGTGCGCGCGCCCGCCTTGTCGAGCGGCTCGTTCAGGTTCCCGCACTTCGGGCTCTGGACGCACGAGGGGCAGCCGTGATCGCACGGGCAACCGCGCAGGAGCTTGGCGGTGTCTCCGGCCCAGCCTTCGAAGACCTCGAAGCCGCGCTCCGTGATCCCGACGCCGCCCGAGTGGCCGTCGTAGACGAAGATCGTCGGCCGACCGGTCTGGAAGTGCAGGTTCGTCGAGAGCCCGCCGATGTCCCAGCGGTCGCACATCGCCCACAGCGGCAGGAGCGCGATCAGCGAGTGCTCGGCGGCGTGAAGCGAGCCCAGCAGCCGAGGCTCCCGCTCGAGCCCCTCGAGCATCCACGGCTCCGGGAGGAACCAGACGGCCTCGGTCTCGAACTCCGTCTCCGGCAGCTCGAGCGCGACGATCTCCAGACTCTCCTGCGTTTGGATCGACTTCTTCTGGTACCCGACGACCTGGTCGGTGACGACGACGCTGCCGAAGGAAACGTCGAGGCCCAGCCTCCGGTCGGCTCGCCGCGGCTCGACGATCGCGGTTGTCGTCTCCACCTTCGCCTGCGTGTAGTAGTCGCCCGAGAACGGCTCGACGACCGCAGTGCGCGCGACGAGATCGAGCTCGCGGACGCGGTAACTCTCGCCGAGGTGCAGGTAGATGGCGCCGTCGTGGACGGTCGAGTAGGCGCGCTCCTGCTCGACGATGCCGAGAACCGTGCCGCTGGAGGCGTCGACGATCGTGAACGCCTCCGGGCCGGTCGAGCGCAGGGACACGCGCGCCGCCGGGTAGTCGCGGCCGGCCCAGACGTACCCGGCCTGCGTGTGGCGCAGGTCCGGCAGGGCGGCGGCCCGCTCCAGAGCCGCGGAGCCGAGCACCTCGCGGTCGGCGTCGTCCAGCGGCGCCTCGAACGCGGCCGCCCGCACGTGGCCGTCGAGCACGCGAGGGTTCTCGTGGTCGAGGATCGCGGCCTCGACGCGTCGTCCCAGCAGCGCCCACGGCTCGCGCATGAAGTACTGGTCGAGCGCGTCCTCGCTGGCGACGAGCATGGCCAGCCCGTGCCCGCGCCGCCCGGCTCGCCCCCACTGCTGCCGCAGCGACGCCACGGTTCCCGGGAAGCCGACCGAGATCACGCAGTCCAGGAGCCCGACGTCGATCCCCAGCTCCAGCGCGTTCGTCGCCGAGACGCCGAGCAGCTCGCCCTCCAGTAGCCGGCGCTCGATCTCGCGCCGCTGCGCGGGCGTGTACCCGGCCCGGTACGGCGAGAGCAGCGAGTCATCGCCCAGCCGGTCGGCGGTGAAGCGGTGGATCAGCTCCGCCGCGCGGCGGCTCTTGGCGAAGCAGAGCGTGCGCAGCTCGCGCGAGACCAGCTCGGCGAGCAGCCTCGAAGCCTCGCCGAGCGGGCTCGCCCGCAGGCCCAGCTCTTCGTCGGTAAGCGGTGGGTTCCAGAGCGCCACGGTCCGCTCGGCCCGAGGCGCGGCGTCGACGCCGATCACGGTCGTCTCGGCTCCGAGCAAGCCCGTCCCGAGCTCGCCCGGGTTGGCGATGGTCGCGGAGGCGAGCAGGAACTGCGGCTCGGCCCCGTAGACCCGCGCGAGCCGGCGCAGTCGCCGCAGGACGTTGGCCACGTGCGAGCCGAAGACGCCGCGGTAGACGTGGGCCTC
>JBKPHO010000150.1:0-6677 GCA_046729915.1 Actinomycetota bacterium
ACGGCCGCGCTCACCGACTTCGGCCTCGCGCGCGCGAGAGACTCCACCCGCCTGACCGCGGACGGCCAGATCCTCGGCACCCCGCACTACCTCGCCCCGGAGCTGATCGAAGGCGCGGAGGCGACGCGGCAGAGCGACCTCTACGCGCTCGGCTGCGTCCTCTACGAATGCCTCGTGGGCGAGCCGCCGTTCGCGGGCCGCCGTCCTCCGGAGATCGCCTTCGCGCACCTGACCGAGGCCCCGCCGGACCCACGCGAGCTCCGACCGGACCTCCCGGAACAAACGGTTCACGCCCTCCTCGCGGCCCTCGAGAAGGATCCCGAGGCGCGCCCGCCTACCGCGACGGCGTACGCGCGGATGCTGCACCTCGGCCGCAGTGGCCCTGGGCAAACCTGATCCGCCGGCTCACGAACGGTTTCTGGTCGGCCGGCTCGTGCGGCAGCGCCCGCTGCATGTAGCGGATGCCTTCGGCGCAGTGGCGCAGCCGGACGAGGACGTACCCGAGGTTGAAGCGCGCGTAGGCCCCGGTCACGGTCGTGCCGTCCGTGTTGCGCACGGCCTTCCGCAGGATCGGCACGGCATCGCGGTAGCGCTTCGCGCCGATGAGGATGTAACCGATGTCGTTCAGCGAGCGCCCGTCGTCCAGCTCGAGCAGGCGCTTCGGGTCGAAGGGTTGCTGCTGCGGCGTGAGCGCGACGGTTCGGACGGTTGTCAGCGCGTGGTGGTCGCTCGAGGCAAGCGAGCGGATGCCGAGTGCGGCCGCGGCGCCCGCCAGCGCGGCCAGCACGAGCAGAGCCAGCGACAACGCCAGCCTGCGGGGCCGCACGCGCCGCTCGGCCGCCGCCGCTCGTGCCGCCGCGACGAACTGGCCACAGGTCGCGTAGCGGTCATCGGGCGGTTTCGCGAGCGCCTTCTCGAGCACGCGGTCGAGCTCCGCCGGAAGGCCGCGGCCCAGCTTCGGCGGGGCCGAGCGCAGGTGGGCGTTCAGCACTGCGACCTCGGTCGGCCGGTGGAAAGGCGGCTCCCCGGTCAGCGTCTCGTACAGCACGCAGCCGAGCGCGTAGACGTCGGTCCGGGCGTCGACCGGCGCGCCCTCGATCTGCTCAGGCGCGCAGTACTCGATCGTCCCGACAAACGAGCCCGTGCGCGTGCTGCCGCCGGACGCCAGCTCCTTCGCGACGCCGAAGTCGGAGAGGTAGGCGCGGTCGTTCGCGCCAACGAGGATGTTCGCCGGCTTCACGTCGCGGTGGACGAGGCCGCGCGCATGGGCCGCGTCGAGCGCTCCCGCGACCTGGCCGAGGATCGCGAGCGCGCGACGCAACGGCAGCGGGCCCCCGTCCGCGATCAGCTCCTTGAGGTCGGTGCCGTCGACGCAGGCCATCGCGATCCAGAGCAGCCCGTCCTCCTCCCCCGCGTCGTAAACCGGGACGATCGCCGGATGGTCGAGCGAGGCTGCGAGCCGCGACTCGCGGAGGAACCGCTCGCTGAAGTCGTCCTGCCCCGGGCCCGGCGAGAAGAGCTTCAGCGCGGCGGGCCGACCGAGACGCACGTGCTCGGCGCGGTAGACCACGCTCGAGCCGCCCTGCCCGATCTGCTCGACGATCCGGTAGCCGCCGAGCTCGGTGCCGATCCTCTGGTCGAGCTTCACTCGCACGATTTGTAACGTGCGCGCGGCCTTCGTGCTCATCTCCGGTCAGCGCTTGACGGCGAAGGTCGCCGTCACCACCGCGTTGACGTCCTTCTCGCGGCTCGTCGTATCGTTGATCCCGTAGTCGCTGACGTCGGTGGAGTCGCGCGGGGTGATCTGGTACACGCCGAGCGATGTGCTGCGCATCGGGCCGAGCTTGCCGCCCAGCCCCTCGACGAGGATCTCCGCGCGGTGGCGCGCATCGGCCGTAGCCGCCTTCAGCGCCGCGAGCTTCGCATTGGTGAGCTCGGTCGAGATGTACTGCAGCGAGCCCGCAGAGACAGCGATCCCCTGCTCGAGCAACTGCCCCACGCCGACCGACGCCCCCTTGACGACGTCGAGCTTGCGGGTGCTGACGCCCAGCCCCTGCGAGACGCGGTAGCTGATCCGGCGGCGGTGGTGCGGCAGCGCCTCGACCTGTTCCTCGCTCGTCACGACCGCCGATGTGATCGCCGCGGCCGGTATGCCGCTGTCGACGAGATAGGCGCGCACACGGGCCACCTGACCGCGGAGGAGGCGGGCGCCGACGCCGGCCGTGCGCTGCTCGTTGCTGACGCTCAGCGACCAGCGAACGAGGTTCGAGGTGATCGGCTTCCGCGCCGAGCCGGTGATGCTGATCGTGTCGCGGCTGTGCGATCGGGCCTTGAACGCGCCGGCGACGATGTGGGCAGTGAGCACCACCGCGAGGCCGATCGAGAGCAGCCCGAGGAAGAGCTCGGGGATCGCGAAACGCCGTGGGCCCGCCACGGACGCGACGATGCACCGCCCCGGTAGAGGCGCGGTTCAGGGCCGGTAAACGCGAAACCGGCCGGCTTCGAACCGCGCCAGCCGGCGTGGCGGCTGTGCCTCGAGCCAGTCGACGAGCTCCGCGAAGCTGACGCAGCGGACCTCGGGTAGGCGGCACGATTCGAGCACGACGCGCGCCAGGGCGCGGTTGTAGGCGCCGTGGTTCCAGGTCTCGAAGTGGTTCGCGAACGAGAGCGGCGCGCGGTTGCCGAGGTAGCTCGTACGGAAGGCGTTGCGCATCGCGACGTAGGTCTCGCGCTGGATGCGCGGCGCCAGCGAGGCCGGCCCCCTCCTGCCGCCCGTCTGGTTCGCGAAGAAGTTGTAGTCCATCGAGATCACGCGGTAGGTGTGGCCTGGGAACGGGATCTCGAGGAGCGGAACGCTCCAGATCCCGCCGATGTGGCGGGGCCAGGCGCCGAGCGGCGCCAGGCGGCTCGCGTCGTAGCGAAGGCCACGCCGCGCGAGCACCCGGTAGAGCACGGGCAGGTTCCCCTCGAGGCACGGCGTGCGCCCACCGGCGATCTCCTCCCGGCCGAAGGGGAGTCGCACCGGCAGGCGCAGGTGGTTGTTCGCGCTCGCGTGGAAGAGGAGCCTGTCGAACTGGTCCAGCTCGCGCGTCCAGTCCGCCGCGGTCCACTCGTTCACGTTCCCGGGATACGGCGCGCAGAAGTGGCCGTTGAAGTGCGTGCCGATCTCGTGCCCCTCGTGGAAGGCAGCGGCGATCTGCCGCAGGGTTCCGCGAACGACCTCACGCGCCGAGCTGCCGCCGTCGGGGCGGGCGAACCAGATGTCGGAGGCGCCGGGAGCGTGCCGCGGTGGGCGGTAGAGTCGTCTTCGCTCCTCGGCGAGTAGGTACACGCCGCTGACGAAGAACGTGAAGTGCGCGTGCGCGTGCCGCGCGGTGGCCCGCCAGTAGGGCCAGAGCCGCGTGCCGCCCGAGCCGTCGAACGAGACGACGACGAACTGCGGCGGGCGCCGGGCCGGTGCCGGCGGCCGACGGGGCGGCTTCAGCGGGAAGAGCGGCGGCGGCGCCTCGACCCGGGCCGAGGTGCGCGTGCCTCCGCTCGGGGCCAACCCGACTGCTGCGGCCACGACGGCCGCGAGCGCCAACGAGGCGGCGAGCAGCGCCCGTTCCGCGCGGCGACGCCGCCGGGCACGCGCGCGGCGGGCGAATCGCTCATGCACAACGGGATCGTCGGCAGGAGTGGTTCAGGTCCGGCTCAGGCCCGCTTCAACGCCTACCAAGGCTTAACCCAACACGTGCGACACCGTTGCCCCGGCTTGGGGCGCGGTTGGACGGTCGCTCCGTAGGTTCGTGAGGAACGGTTTCCACGACCTATGGAGGTCTCGAGATGAAGCGCATCACCATCCTTCTCGCGGCGGCGGCGCTCTTGCTGGCCGTCTCGGTCCCCGAGGTGCTCGCCTCCGGCGGCAGCGGCACGCGGATCGTTCTGAGGGCGGCCAAGGCATTCCCGGCTGCGAAGGGGTCCGCCAAGTTCAAGTCGACGGCCGAGGAGCGCGAGCTGCAGGTGGAGGTCGAGCACGTCCGCCGGCTCGCCGGCAAGCGGGTCGTCTTCTTCGTGGGCGGCAAGAAGCTCGCGAACGCCAAGGTCAACCGCTTCGGCGCGGCTGAGATCAACCGCAACAGCGAGCGCGGCCAGTTCGTTCCGAACGTCCGCGCGGGAACGACGGTGCGGGTGAAGACCGCGGGCGGCGCTCTGATCGTTAGGGGGTCGTTCTAGGCGGTAGCGTCCGCCGCGATGCCGCTCCACCTCGGCCTGATCCTGCCCAACTACGGAGAGGTTCTCGAGGCGGAGCGGCTCGCGGCGGCCGCCGTCGCCGCGGAGGAGGCCGGCTTCGACTCCGGCTGGGTGACCGATCACCTTGTCGTTCCCGAGGAGCACGCGCCCGTGTACGGCTCGATTGCCGAGGCGCTCGTCTCGCTCGGCTTCCTCGCCGGACGCACGCGTCGGCTCGAGCTCGGCGTCTCGGCGCTGATCGTTCCGGCTCGCAACCCGCTCGTGGCGTTGAAGCAGCTGACGAGCCTGGACTTCCTCTCGGGGGGCCGGATCGTGACCGCAGTCGCGGCCGGCTGGATGCAAGGCGAGTTCGAGACGCTGCGGGCGCCGTTCGAGCAGCGCGGGCGGCTCTTGGACGAGTGGCTCGACCTGGCCGCGGCCGCGTTCGAGCAGATGCCCGGTCACGTGCGCTTCGAGGGAGACCTCCTGTCGGTCGACGGCTGGCTCGCGCCGGCGCTCGTGCGCCCGGGCGGCCCCGAGCTCTGGGTCGCGGGCGTCTCGACGGCGACGGTACGCCGGGCTGCGAAGACGGGGGTCTGGCACCCGGTCGCGCTGCTGCCGGAAGAGGTGTGGCGCCTGGGCGCGGGATTCGACGGACGCATCGTCCTCCGGATCGGCGTCGAGCTTGCCGACGAGCCTCGCGCGGGGCAAGACGAGCGCGGGCGCCACGCCATCGAGGGGCCGCCGGAATGGGTCGCGGAGCGGCTCTCCGAGTACGTCGAGGCCGGCTGCGACGGCTTCGTGGTCAACCTAGGTTATGACCGTCCCGACCTTGAGGACCGGGTGCGCCGCTTCGGCGCCGAGGTTGCGCCGCTGTTGGGCTAGCCCGGCGATTCGCGCAGTCGGCGCTGCAATTGTGGCCGCCGATGGTCATACTCTCCCCGTGGCCGAGCCCAGGGCTGCAAACACGGGGGACGAGAACGCCGCGGCTGCGACCGGGCGCGAGGGCCGCTCCGACGGAGCCGCCCAGCCGAAGAGCCGCGTGCCCGCCGATATCCGCAATGTCTCGTTTCCGGCCTCGATGCGGGGCTACGACCGCGCCGCCGTGGATGCCTACGTCCGCCGCGCGAATCGTGTCATCGCGGAGCTCGAGGTGACGCAGTCGCCGCAAGCGGCCGTCAGGCACGCGGTGGAGCGCGTCTCCGAGCAGACCAAGACAATCCTCGAGGAGGCGAGAGAGTCGGCCGAGAAGATCACCGCGACGGCCCGTGCGGAAGCCGACGAGATTCTCGCAGCGGCGAAGGCCGAAGCCGCCGAGCTGGTCGTGAACGCGGGCGACGAGGCCGATCGGGTGCGCGCCGAGGCTGAACAGCTGATCGCAAACGCGAGAGCGGAGGCCGAGAGGATCCTTGGAACGGCAAATGCGCAAGCCGCGGAGCGCCGCCGCGTATCCGAAGAAGAGCTCGCGAGCCTGCAGGCCGAGGCCGAGGCGAAGATGCGCGAGCTCGAAACCGACACCGACGCGGTGCGGCTCGAGCGGCAGGCGCTGCTCGACGACATCGAGGGAATGGCGACACGCCTGCACGACGCCGCCAGCCAGGCCGCGGCTCGCTTCTCGAACGAGACGCCTGCCGAGGAGGGCTGGCCGACGGACGGGGAGGAAACGACCGTCCCCCCGCCTGATTCGGCGGCGGAGACGCTGGTCGACGCGGCTCCGGCTCCGCGCAAGGGCGCCTCGTCGGGGCGCAAGAAGGCCTGAGCCGGCTTACTCCCGGTCGAGCACGCCGAGGAAGCGCGTGACGGCCGCGGTG
The DNA here is from genome assembly GCA_046729915.1 of Actinomycetota bacterium. Lineage (GTDB taxonomy): Bacteria > Actinomycetota > Thermoleophilia > Gaiellales > Gaiellaceae > AC-32. Next base: position 6,024 of record JBKPHO010000150.1, read on the forward strand.
CGCGTGTGGACGCCGAGCTTCGCGTAGACGTTCTCGAGGTGCTTCCGAACGGTCGTCGGCGAGACCCAGAGGATCTCTGCCACTTCGGGATTAGTCATACCGCGCGCGACCCAGGCGAGGACCTGGCTTTGACGCGCGGTCAGGCCGAGCTCGTCCCGCTTCTCCTCGAGCAGCAGCGCTTCGCCGGAGCGGCTGATCGTCAGGCCGTGAGCCCCTGCGCGCCGGACGAGCGTCGGCGAGCCTGATCAGGCGTGAACGGCTCGTCGCCGTCGAGCTCTCGGCGGCGGCGACGAAGCGGAGAACGTGCTCCGCGTCTCGGGCGGCAAGCGCAGCCACGTCTCAAAAGATACGACGGATGACGAATGGACTCCAGGACGCGGGCGGCGCAAGGTCGTGTGACCACCGAAAGGAGGGATCCATGCGACCTGCATTACTTGGCCGGCTCGCGGCGCTCCTCGCCGTCGCTGTGCTGGCCGTACCTGCCACCGCGGCAGCGGCGAACGAGGTCACGAACTGGAACGAGATCGCGCAGAACACCGTGCTCGCGCAGCCTCCGATCGCCTCTGCACCGCCAGCCTCTGCCGTTTTCATGGCGATGGTGCAGGGCGCCGTCTACGGCGCGGTCAACGCGATCGACCGGCACCATCGTCCGTA
>JBKPHO010000151.1:0-3578 GCA_046729915.1 Actinomycetota bacterium
TTGGCCACGAAGCGGGCCGGCTCCGGGTTCCACGGGATGATGTCGATCTTCTCGCCGCGGAGCTCCGAGACGACCATGCGCACGCGCGACCCGCGCGGCCCGACGCACGCGCCGACCGGGTCGACGCCCTGGGCGTGCGACTCGACGGCGATCTTCGAGCGGTAGCCCGGCTCGCGCGCGACGGCGCGGATCTCGACCAGGCCGTCGGCGATCTCCGGGACCTCGAGCTCGAACAGCGTCCGGATCAGCTCCGGGTCGCGGCGCGAGAGGATCACCTGCGGGCCCTTCGTCCCGCTTCGAACCTCGGTGATCACGGCCTTGATCCGCGAGCCCTGCTCGTAGCGCTCGCCGTCGACCTGCTCGGAGCGCGGCAGCAGCGCCTCGACCTTGCCGAGGTCGACCAGCACGTTGTTGCGGTCGCCCGCCTGCTGGACGATGCCGGTCACGACCTCGGTCACGCGGTCGACGTACTCGTCGTACATGATCTGGCGCTCGGCCTCGCGGATCCGCTGTGTGATGACCTGCTTCGCGGTCTGCGCGGCGATGCGGCCGAAGTTCTCGGGAGTCACGTCTGCGCGCTTGACCTGGTTTTCGGGGACGTCGGACCAGTCGATATCGAGGTCCTCGTCGGTGACGAGCACGTGCGAGCGCTCGCCGTTCTCGGCCTCGGCCTGCTCGAGCTCGGTGAGCACGCGCTCGCGCGCCTCCTCGAGCAGCCGCTCCTCGATGTCCGACGGCAGCTCGATGGAGAAGACGCGGAAGTCGCCCTCCTGGCGGTCCAGCTCGACGACCGCGTGGCGCGACGCGCCCGGCGTCTTCTTGTACGCCGCGAGCAGCGCGTCCTCCAGCGCGGCGATCAGCGTGTCGCCTTCGATTCCTCTGTCGCGCTCGAGCTCGTGGACGAGCTCGATGATCTCCCTACTCATCGGCCTTCCCTCTCCTCGATCAGGTTTCCTCGCACGATTTCGCGGTACGGAACGTCGATCTCGCCGCCGTCGGCGGCCACAGTGAGGGCGCTCTCGCCCGCGCGGCGCACCTCGCCGCGGAGCTTCCGTCCATCGGTCTTGAGCCTCACGCGCCGGCCCAGCGCGCGCTGGAAGTGCTCCGGCTTGCGCAGCGGCCGCTCCGGCCCGGGCGAGGAGACGTCGACGCTGTACTCACGGAGGTACTCCGAAAGCACACGCGTCACCTGCTCGCACAGCGCGAGGTCGACGGCCTGGCCTTCGCGGTCGACGTAGACGGTGAAGCGCTCGGGCCCCGTGAGCTCGACTGCGAGCACCTCGACGCCCGGCAGGGCCTCCGCGACCTTGCCGCTGATCTCGCGCTCCAGTGTTCGTTCCTTCTCGTAGACGGTCGGCATGGATCCCCCGAATTGTTCGCCCGAGCCAGACTGAAGTCCGGCACGGGATTTCCTTGTTCGGCCGAGCCAGATTGAAGTCAGGCACGGCACTTACGAAAAATGGGCGCTGCGCGCCCATTTCGCCAAAGCCGGTGAAATGTGGTGGAGCCAAGGATAGCAAGGCAAAGGCGGGCGGAAGGCCCCGCCGAGACGGGGCCCCGAAAGCCCTAGACCGAGGTGGTCTCGCCCGGCTGTTCCGACTTCAGATGCCGGATCACGTCGGCGACGTCGGCGACCTCCTGCTCGAGGTCGCGCTGGTACTCCTCCAGGCGCCGGAGCCACTCTTCGCGGCTCGGGAAGCGCCGGTGCCGGCGGCCAAAGCCGCCGTGAAAGTGCCTGTGACGGTGCATACTCACCTCCCCTCTTCGTAGCGCTCGAGAAAGTTTCCGATCGTGTTCTGCGCGCGGCTCAGCGCCTCGGCCCAACGGTCGAGCAGGCGCCTGCCCTCGCCGGTGAGCTCGTAGGTGCGCTTCGCGGGGCCGGGAAGGTCGGCGCTCCACTCGGAGCGGACGAGCCCTTCGTCCTCCAGCGCGCGCAGGAGGCGGTAGAGGTTGCCGATGTCGACCCTCCCCTCGACGCCGAGCTCCGGGATCCGCTCGAGCAGCTCGTAGCCGTGCAGCGGCCGCTCGCGCAAGAGCAGCAGGAGCGACGGCTCGACGAAGCGCTCGACCCGGGCCTGGACGTGCCAGTGGCCCGGCCGGACGAGCCGGCGGCTGCGGGAGCGGGCGTGGCGTCGGTGCCTCATCACGCCCGAGTATAGGTAAAACACATATGTCTGTCGCATATTTGTAGGCTCATGCGCGATGGCACACCCAGATCTTGCGGACGAGCAGGCCTACGTCGACGACGCCTACGCTGTTCTCGACCGCATGCGCGAGCAACTGATCCGCGCCGCCGACGCGGGCGCGACGGATGTGGCTGCCGAGGCGATCGAGAGCTGGGCCAACGAGCGTCTCCGAACCTACGCCGACGCCGAGCGGGGCCTTGTCTTCGGCCGGATCGACTCGGAGGGCGCCGACCGCGCGACGTACGTGGGCCGCCGCTGGGTGCACGACGACGACCGCGGCGCCCTCGTGGTCAACTGGCAGGCGCCGGCGGCGCGTCCCTTCTACACGGCCACTCCCGCGGAGCCGCACGGTGTGACCTTGCGGCGCCGCTTCCGGACTCGCGGTCGCGAGTTGCTCGGGATCAGCGACGAAGCGCTCGACGGCACACTCGCCGACGCGGCCGCTTCGGTGGACGACCTGCTGCTCGAAGAGCTCGAGCGCGCCCGCGATGCGCGGATGCGCGACATCGTCGCCACGATCCAGGCCGACCAGTACCGGCTGATCGCGCGCGAGCCCGAGCCTCCGCTTGTCATCCAGGGCGGACCCGGCACCGGTAAGACGGCGGTCGGCCTGCACCGCGCATCGTTCCTGCTCTACTCGCACCGCGCGGAGCTGCGGCGGGTGCTCGTGATCGGGCCCAACCCGGCCTTCATGGAATACGTCTCGAACGTCCTCCCCACGCTCGGCGAGGAAAGCGTCGACCAGCGTGCCGTCGCTGAGCTCGTTCCGGGCGTCGAGGTGTCGCGGGTCGATTCGCTCGACGTACAGCGCCTGAAGGCCGACGTCCGGCTCGGCGAGGTGGTCAGGCGGGCGGCGGAGCTGGCGTCAGAGGGAGAGCCGCAGGAGCTCGTCGTGCGGATGGAGGGCAGCTTCGTCGGTGTCGAGGCCGACGAGGTGGGCGAGCTGCTAGCCGATGCGCGCGCCGAGCTCGGCCTCTCCGCGGCAGCACGGGAGCGCTTTCGGATGAACGTGCTACGGCGCTTCTACGAAGACTACGGCGTGCGGCTCGGCGGTCTGGCGTATCGCAACTTCGACGAGGTCGAGCGGGCGCTGCGCAAGGACGGGCGGCTGACCCGCTTCCTCAACCGGACATGGCCCGCGCCGAAGCCGGAGCAGGTGGTGCGGCGGCTCTTCACCTCGCGGCACGCGCTGGGCGCCGCCTCGGAGGGACTCCTCGAGGAGGACGAGCAGGCTCTGCTGCGCCGCGCGCGGGCCGGCTGGAGCGAGGCCGACCTGCCGCTGCTCGACGAGGCCAGGGCGGTGCTCGCCGGCACGCCCGCGCAGTACGGGCACCTCATCGTCGATGAGGTGCAGGACCTGACGCCGATGCAGCTGCGGATGGTGGCGCGCCG
>JBKPHO010000152.1:0-5309 GCA_046729915.1 Actinomycetota bacterium
GCCCGCCCACCGGCGGCCGTCGCGGCCGGGAACGTCGAGACGTCGAGCCGCATCGTCGACGTCGTGTTCGCGGCCTTCGGCAAGGCGCTGCCGGTGCCGGCGCAGGGGCAGGGGACGATGAACAACCTCACGCTCGGGAACGGCGGCTTCACCTACTACGAGACCGTTGGCGGCGGCCAGGGCGCGTGCCCGTACGCCGACGGCCCGTCGGGCGTCCACGTGGCGATGTCGAACACGCTCTCGACGCCGACGGAGGCGCTCGAGCTCGCCTACCCACTTCGCGTCGAGTGCCACGAGCTGCGGCTCGGCTCCGGCGGGCGCGGCGAGCACCGCGGCGGCGACGGCGTGGTGCGAGAGCTGCGCGTACTGGAGGACTGCCGGCTATCGCTCGTGGGGGAACGGCGGGCGCACGCACCGCGCGGCGCGCGCGGCGGGGAGCCGGGGCTGCCGGGCCGGAACTTCCTGAACGGCGAGGAGCTGCCAGCCAAGGCGACGCGGAGCCTGCGCGCAGGTGACCGTGTCCGCGTAGAGACGCCCGGCGGAGGCGGCTTCGGACATGTCCGAAACGGCCACTAGGCAGGGCGTCTCGGGTCGAGTAGGACCCTCAGCACGATGTTGCACTTTCGACACGGACGCGTTTCACACGTGCGCGCCGGCCACGCCTACCGTCGGCAGGAGTCGACGGGAGGTGAACGATGGACAAAAGCATGTATCCACTTTGGGCGGCGAGGCTGGCAGCGTTCGCGGCCAGGACCGCGATCTCGCTCGTGCCGGGACCAGGCGCTCGAATCAGGAAACTGGCAGCACTCGCTGCGCTGGCGACGCTGGGGGCTGGAGCTCTGTGCGGCGGAGCTTCGGCCGACCCGGCTCCGCTGCCACCGGATCAGGCGGAGGCAGCCGTCAACTCCGGGATGACCCACCCGGCGAGCGTTACCGGAATCGTGATCTCGCCGGCTGAGGTTGCACTAGCGACGGGCGAGCCCGCCGCTGCTCCGCTCCCTGATAGCCCATGCTGGTACACCGAGTCGCTTTGGACGCAGTGGGGGACTTGGCCCTACCAGCAGCGCGTGACCGAATACCGCTACTGGTGCGCGAACGGTTGGGGCGGGCCGCAAACCACCCGAACGTCTTCCGTCCACCTGGGCTCGACGTTGTGTTCGCATCACGACCCCTGGCAGTGGCGAGTCAGCGGCGGCAACGGGTTCACCTGGACGGTCGTGCGGACGGGCGGGAGCTTCGACTGTCCGACGGCGATCCCGTGGGTCATCATCCACACCGACCGCTGGCAGGACTGGTCCTGCAACACATGGGGGAACTGTTCATGGGTACGCGGGTCGTGAGTCGCGGCACCTGGGTCATCGTCGCAGTCATCGTCGTGTTCGTGGTGGCGGCCGTCGTTATCCCCTACCTGATGGTGACTGGCAACGGACACCGTGCCCCGCACCCCGCCGTCACGCGGAAGCAGTAGAAGCAGGAAAAGGCCGGGGCAGTGTGTCCTCTCGCCCCGGCCGACGCCTTTCTCGCAGGTGGGCGGACGCTCGCGCTCGCAATCCAAAGACCCGCTCCATGCCGTACACTCGCTTGGTGGTCTGGGAGTTCGTCTTCATGATGGTCGTCTTGAAGATCCCGATCGTGTATCTGTGCCTGGTCGTCTACTGGGCCGTGAGAGCCGAGCCGAAGCCCCCGGAGCCCGCGCGCGTCGAGATGGGAGACGGTCCCGAGCCGCGCGCACCGTGGGCGCCGCGCCGCCGTCCCCGGCCCGGGCCGCGCCGCGGCCCTGAGCGCACGCCCGCGAGAGCTCGTCGGGCTGCGGTGCCGCGCTGAGCGCTCAGCCCGAGACCAGGGCGCGACCGGGAGAGGCCGTCGCGGGCCTGCTCGCCGCGCTGTCGATCTTCGCGAGCTGCATCGGCCTCGCCTACCGGCCGGGGCGCGTCATCCCGTTCGCGCTGCTGCTGGCCTTGCTCGCAGCTGCAATCGGCGGCAGGCACGCTCGGTTGGCCGCGATCGCGATCGGCGTGGGCGCGGTCTGCTTCTTCGTCGGGATGGCGATTGCAGTGATCACCGACAACCCGCTGTTCTAGGAGGCCGAGCCGTCCCGCAGGCGCTCCGGGAGGGATCCCGGTTGGTACAACAAAGACGATGAGCATGCACGACGTCGACGGCCTCAACGCGGGCTACGCGCAGGCACTGCTCGAGGAGTACCTCGAGAACCCGGGCGCCGTCCCGAGCGAATGGCGCGCCCTCTTCGAGAGCGGCGCGAGCGAGCTCGTGGCGACGCACCCGGGCCTGGCGCGGCTCGTCGAGCTGCTGCGGGAGGACGGCAACGGCCACGGAGCGACTGCCGCCCCGCCTGCCGCTCCGGTCGCGGCCCCGCCGCCGCCGACCTTCGAAGCGGCACCCGCGCCCGTTCCGGCGCCCGCGCCCGAGGCCGCCCCGGAAGAGACGCTCTTTGCCGCCGTCGCGGCCGCGATGGCCCTCGTCACTGCCTACCGCACGCACGGCCACCTCGCCGCCAGGCTCGACCCGCTCGGCTCCGAGCCGGTCGGCGACCCGTCGCTCGAGCCGGAGCGCTACGAGCCGAAGCTCACGCCCGAGGTGCAGCGGCTGATCCCGGCCGAGATCCTCGGCGTCCACGTCCCGGGTGCGACCCTCGCCGACGTGCTCCCGGAGCTGCAGCAGATCTACTGCGGCACGAGCGCATACGAGCTCGAGCACATCTCCGACCACGAGCAGCGCGTCTGGCTCCGCACGGTGATCGAGTCGCGGCGCTACCACAAGCGGCTCGACGCCGAAGACAAGCGCCGCCTGCTGGAGCGTCTGACCGGGGTCGAGGGCTTCGAGCGCTACCTGCGCCGCGCGTTCCTCGGCCAGAAGCAGTTCTCCGTCGAAGGGCTCGACGTGCTGGTGCCGATGCTCGACGAGGCGATCGCGCTCTCGGCCGAGGAGGGCGGTCACGAGGTGGTGCTCGGCATGGCGCACCGCGGGCGGCTGAACGTCCTGGCGCACGTCCTGGGCCGTCCCTACGAGACGATCCTCCGCGAGTTCGAGGGGGAGCGCACGCTCGAGGCCGTGGCCGCGGACCCCGAGGGCGGTACGGGAGACGTGAAGTACCACCTCGGCGCGGAGGGCGCGCGCAGCACCCCCTCCGGCGAGATCACGGTCACGCTCGCGTCGAACCCGAGCCACCTCGAAGCGGTCGACCCGGTCGTGGAGGGCCGTACCCGGGCGGAGCAAACCGACCGCTCGACCCGTGTCGGCTACCAAGACTCCTCCGTGGCGATGGCGATCCAGATCCACGGCGACGCGGCCTTCCCGGCGCAGGGAGTGGTTGCCGAGACGCTCAACCTCGCCGACCTCAACGGCTACTCGACCGGCGGCACCCTCCACCTGATCTCGAACAACCAGATCGGCTTCACGACCGACGCCGCCGACGCGCGCTCGACCCGCTACTCGAGCGATCTCGCCAAGGGCTTCGACCTGCCGATCATCCATGTGAACGCCGATGACCCCGAGGCCGCGCTCTCGGCGGTGCGCCTCGCGATGGCGTTCCGCCGCCGCTTCTGCACCGACGTCGTCATCGACCTCGTCGGCTACCGCCGCCACGGCCACAACGAGCAGGACGAGGCCGCGTACACCCAGCCGCTGATGGCGGCGCGGATCGAGCGCCAGCCGAGCGTCCGCGAGCAGTACGCGCGGGCTCTGGTCGAGGAGGGCGTCGTCACCCAGGAGGACGTCGACGCAATGGCCGGGCGCGTCGAGACTACGCTGAAGGAGGCGCACGAGCGGCTGAAGACGAGCTTCGGCCAGGGCGTCTCGGCGGTCGCCTACGAGGGCCGGATCCCGGCCTCCACGGGCGCGGAGGTCGTGACCGGCGTGGCGGCAGACCGGCTGCGCGCGCTGAACGAGGAGCTGCTGCGGGTCCCGGACGGCTTCACCGTGAACCCGAAGCTCGCGAAGCAGCTGGAACGGCGCCGCGGCGCGCTCGAGGAAGGCGCGATCGACTGGGGGCAGGCCGAGGAGCTCGCCTTCGCGACCCTGCTCGTCGAGGGCATCCCGATCCGGCTGACCGGCCAGGACACCGAGCGAGGCACGTTCTCGCACCGCCACCTCGTCCTCCACGACGCCGAGAACGGCCAGGCCTACGCGCCGATCCAGAACGTCCGCGAGGCGACCGCGTCCTTCGAGATTCACAACTCGCCGCTCTCGGAGGAGGCGTGCCTGGGCTTCGAGTACGGCTACTCGGTGGCCGCGCCGGAGGCGCTCGTCGCGTGGGAGGCGCAGTTCGGCGACTTCGTCAACGGCGCCCAGGTTGCAGTCGACCAGTTCATGGTCTCGGGCCTCTCGAAATGGGGCCAGACCTCGCGGCTGACGCTGCTGCTACCGCACGGCTACGAGGGAAACGGGCCGGAGCACTCGAGCGCGCGGCTGGAGCGGTTCCTCCAGCTCGCCGCGCAGGAAAACATCCGCATCGCCAACTGCACCACCGCGGCGCAGTACTTCCACCTTCTCCGCCGCCAGGCGCTCGACCCGAGCGCCCGGCCGCTCGTTGTGATGACGCCGAAGGGCCTGCTGCGGCTCAAGCACGCGGCCTCGTCCCTGGAGGAGCTCGCCGACGGGGCCTTCCGGCCGGTGCTCGCCGATCCGGCCGCCGACCCCGCGGCCGTGCGGCGGCTTGTTCTCTGCTCGGGAAAGGTCTACTTCGACCTCGTCGGGCACGAGCTCCGCGCCGCGGCGGACTGGCTCGCCGTCGGTCGGCTCGAGCAGCTCTACCCGTTCCCGGTCGTGGCCGCGGCTGAGCTCGTGCGCTCGTACCCGCAGCTCGAGGAGCTCGTCTGGGTGCAGGAGGAACCGCAGAACATGGGCGCCTGGCGCGCGATCCGCCACCGCCTCGAGGAGGCGCTGCCCGCGGGCGTGCGGCTCCGCTACGTCGGCCGGCCCTGGCGCGCGAGCCCCTCGGAGGGCTACCCGACGGCGCACCTCAAGGAGCAGGACCGGATCGTGCGCGAAGCGTTGAGCCGCTCCTAGCGCGGGCTTCCGGGGCCGCGCGAGCGGCGCTTCCCGTACGTGATCACCGCCGCCGCGACCTTCGGGCCGTGCTTACGGGCCTGGCGCACGATCATCCGGCGGTGCTGCTTGGGAATGCGCCGCCAGATGTCCCAGGCGGTCAGGGCCACCCCAAGGGCGCCGGTCCGGCGAAGGAGGCGGATGCGCGGCATCGCGGGAGACTAGCGGTCTAGCCGTGGCCGCCGTGGTGGCCGCCGCCACCGCCGTCACCGCCGCCGTTTCCACCGCCGCCGTTGCCGTGGCCG
>JBKPHO010000153.1:0-4187 GCA_046729915.1 Actinomycetota bacterium
GGAGTTCCGCTCGACGGGTATAGGCGCTCGGTTCGAACTTCGACCGAGGGAGAAGAGGGGAACAACCATGAAGCAGCTCGTGCGCGCCGTTCCGCTGATCGCAGCGGCGGCGCTGACGCTGGCCGCTGTCGCCGGGGCGACCGGTAGCGACCCGCTCGTGACCGTCGGCAGCCCGCCCTCGCCGTTCTCGCAGAACAAGCAGAACGAGCCGGCCATCGCGGTCAATCCGAATCCGGTCGATCAGACCGGCGTGATGGCCGCGGGGGCGAACGACAACATCGATCTGGAGGCCTGCAACGCCGGTACCGACACGACCTGTCCGTTCACGCCCGGCGTGGGCGGTTCGGGCGTCTACTTCTCGTTCAACGGCGGCTCGAGCTGGACGCAGCCGACCTACACGGGCTGGTCAGCCCGGGGATGCCTCGGCGCTCCCGGCAACGCCGACCCGCCCTGCTCGCCGGTGGCCGGCGGCCCGATCGGAACGCTGCCGAACTACTTCGAGAACGGGCTCGTCTCCGACGGCGACCCAGAGGTCGCCTTCGGGCCACAGCCCGACTCCACCGGCAACTTTTCGTGGTCGAACGGCACGCGCCTCTACTACGCCAACCTGACCTCGAACTTCCCGGCGGCGCGAAGCGAGCAGACGATCAAGGGCTTCGAGGCTATCGCGGTGTCGCGGACGGACAACCTCCAGGCCGCGGCGGCCGGCGACAACGGCGCCTGGCTGGCTCCGGTAATCGCCTCCAAGCAAAACGCCGCGCTCTTCTCGGACCATCCGACGATCGCGGTCGACGACGCGGCGGACACGAGTCCCTTCTTCGGGAGCGTCTACGTCTGCGACGCGGCCTTCCGGAGCCAGGAGATCGGCGGCTTTCCGGAGCCGATCGTGCTCAACAGCTCGCATGACGGCGGCGACACCTGGAGGTCGGTGCAGCTCTCGCCGTCGGTGAACAACTCGAGGATCACCGGTCGTCAGGACTGCCAGGTCGATACCGACAGTCAGGGCAACGTCTACGTCTTCTGGGACGGGATCGACAACAAGACGAAGCAACTTTCGCTCTTCATGGCCAAGTCCGCGAACGGCGGCAGGAGCTTCCCAGGGCCACAACGGATCGTCACGCACGTGACCCAGACCGGCCTCGTGGATCCAAACACGGGCGATCTGACCTTCGACGGCTTCGCGGGCGCACGTGACGGCCTCGCTCCGGCGATCTCGATCGCCAACGGCGCACCGACCGGAGCGGGCGCAAGCGACGAGATCGTCCTCGCCTGGACGCAGGGCCCGACGCCGTCCGATACGAACCCGGGCCCGAACGAGAAGGCACTCGTGCTCTGGTCGACCGACGGCGGCAACACCTGGAACGGCCCGGTCACGGCCTCTCCGGCCGGCGATCGGCCCGACTTCGTCGCGATCGGGATCTCGCCGAACGGCCGGCACGTCGACCTGGTCTACGACAACTTCCTCCAGCCGTGGCAGAGCACGACCGCGAGCCCACGGCTCTTCCAGGGAGTCGTCCGCACTGCGAGTGTGGGAGCCGACGGCTCGATCGGCGCCTTCAGCGACCTGGATCGAGAGGCCACCGGAGACGCGAGAAGCTCGAGCGCCAACGCTCTCGACTCCGAGTTCCTGGGCGACTACAACCAGATCGTCAGCACGAACGCGTTCGCAGCCGCGGTCTGGAACGACGCCCGCAACGGAGCGGACTGCCCTGCGATCGACGCCTATCGCCAAGCGCTGACGACGAGCACGCCGCTCCCGACGCCGGCGCCGCAGCAGGACTGCCCGCCGACCTTCGGGAACACCGACATCTTCGGCGGTGTCTTCCCGCGCTGATCGAGGACATAGCGAACGAAAAAGAGGGGCGCTCGAGGCGCCCCTCTTTCACTCGAACGGGGGAGCGGGACCGGGCGGGTGCCGCCGATATTCATCGCGACCCACCTCCCCATCCCCCTCGTACGAAACGGCCCTTGGGCCGTTTCGTCGTTGTGGAGGCGCGGCCGCCCAACCGGGGTCAGACCCGGGGTCAGATCTTGCGCTGAGGCAGACAGCGCGGAGACCGAGCGCGAATGCAGCGCCCTCGTCCGCACCGCCCCTGTGGACGAGTCGGCACAGCTTGGTCGCCCGAATGTGGCAGTGCAAGACCTGACCCCGAGGCTTCTTGGGCCCTTTCATTGTTGTAGAGGCGCAGCGCCTCAACCGGGGTCAGATCTTGCATTGATACATCCGCTTTCTCTCACGGGAACGCGCGTGTATCTATTGAGCGCTGTTTCTTCCCGCAGCCGTCACCAAAACGTGGCCAGTGGAACATTCGTGACGGAATCAGCGCAGATTTGCGGCAACGCAAGATCTGACCCCGGGTGCCATGACCCCGGGCCCCATGGACTCGTAGGTCTGCCGCCGTCGTAATCTCTGCGTGGTGATGGCGAAACGCGTTGTCGTCCTGTGCGTGGCATGCGTACTGGGCGCCGCGCTTACAGGCTCGGCTCGGTCGTTTGGGCGCCGAGAGACCTGCGGTCCGGCTCCTGCTTTCCAGTCGAGCGGGGCTGGTTCGGTTCAGTCGCACCCGGGGTCGTAAACGCGCGTCCCGCCGCCTGGGTGCTCTTCGGCAACTTCTGGTTCCCAGCCGATGCGGCCGGACACGAGGCGAACCCCTCTGTTCCGCCAGGAAAAGTGCTGATCATGCTCGGCGACTTCCCAGTCGTGTCGCCGTATGCGCACTGCCGCCGCGTCGAGCGGCTTCGTCTTCCGCGGCACGTGACCGAGGAACGAGTGGTGTCATGGCATGTCCGCTTCGCGGGCCGAGCGGTTCCCGTTACCGTCCGTTTCGGCTCCGTGCTGACCCGGCGAATGCGAACCCTGGCGAACGCGAAGCTAATGGCTGTCCACCGAAAGCACCGGTCGCCGACAGTGGCGTTGGCTGAGCGAGCGTCACTATCACTAGAAAGCAGACGGGCCGGCTTGGCCGGCCCTTCTGCTGTGCAAACCAACGAGGGGGCACACGGGGGAAACCGGGTTTCCCCCGTGAAGCGAGAGGGCCGCGCGGCGCGCGGCCCTCGACGCGTTACATCATGCCGCCCATGTCGGGCATGCCGGCACCGGCCGCTGCCGGGGTCTTCTCCGGCGGCTCGGCCACGACCGCCTCGGTGGTGAGGATGTTCTTCGCGATCGACGCGGCGTTCTGCAGCGCCGAGCGCGTCACCATCGTCGGGTCGATGATCCCGGCCTTCACGAGGTCCTCGTACTCGCCGGTGTCGACGTTGAGGCCGTGGCCCTTCGTGCCCTTGCGGATCTGGTCGACGACGACGGACCCCTCGAGGCCGGCGTTGTTGGCCAGCTGGCGGATCGGCTCCTCGAGTGAGCGCGCCACGATCGCCGCGCCCGTCCGCTCGTCGCCCTCGCCGTCGAGCTTGATCGAGTCGACCGCATTCAGGAGCGCCACGCCGCCGCCCGGCACGATGCCCTCCTCGAGGGCCGCACGGGTGGCCTGCAGCGCGTCCTCGACGCGGTGCTTCTTCTCCTTCATCTCCGTCTCCGTCGCAGCGCCGACCTTCACCACGGCCACCCCGCCCGCGAGCTTCGCCAGGCGCTCCTGGAGCTTCTCGCGGTCGAAGTCGGAGTCGGTGTTCTCGATCTCGCCCTTCAGCTGCTTGATGCGGGCCTTGATCGCGTCGCTGTCACCGGCGCCGTCGATGATCGTCGTCGCGTCCTTGGTGACCACGACGCGGCGGGCGCGGCCAAGCTGTGAGAGCTTCGTGTTCTCGAGCTTGAGGCCCATCTCCTCGGTGATCACTTCGGCGCCTGTCAGGATCGCGATGTCCTCGAGCATGCGCTTGCGGCGATCGCCGAAGCCCGGCGCCTTGACCGCGACCGCGGTGAAGGTGCCACGCAGCTTGTTGACGACGATGGTCGCGAGCGACTCGCCCTCGACGTCCTCGGCAACGATCAGCAGCGGGCGGCCCGCCTGGATCACCTGCTCGAGCACCGGCAAGACGTCCTTGACCGCGCCGATCTTCTGGTTCGCGACCAGGATGTACGGGTCCTCGAGGACCGCCTCCATGCGCTCGGGGTCGGTGATCATGTACGGCGACAGGTAGCCCTTGTCGAACTGCATGCCCTCGGTGAACTCGAGCTCGAGGCCGAAGGTCTGGCCCTCCTCGACGTTCACGACGCCGTCCTTGCCGACCTT
>JBKPHO010000154.1:0-1897 GCA_046729915.1 Actinomycetota bacterium
GAGGGGAATCCGCTCTACGTCGAGGAGACGGTGCGGATGCTCACGGAGGGCTCAGGCGAGCTGGCCTCGATCCCCGACACCGTCCAGGCGCTGATTGCAGCTCGGCTCGACCGGCTTCCCCGTGAGGCGAGGACCGTCCTCAGGCGGGCCGCGGTGATCGGTCGGGTCTTTTGGCGCGGCGCAATTGCCTACGCCTCGAGCGACCTCGATGAGCTCGACGACGTGCTCGAGACGTTGCTGCTACGGGACTTCATCCTCCGGGAGCCGCGGTCATCGATCAGCGGAGAGGAGGCGTACCGTTTCAAGCACATCCTCACGCGCGAGATCGCCTACTCCGGCCTGACGAAGTCCGCCCGCGCCGAGCTTCATGCCGCCTTCGCCACATGGCTCCGCGAGCGCGGAGTGGAAGAGCTCGTCGAGATCCGCGCCCCCCATCTGGACCGGGCGGTGACGCTCCTGACAGAGCTCGAAGGTACGGCGCCGGACGAGCTCGCGCGCGAGGCCGCTTCGGCGCTAGAGGCGGCCGGAGCTCGCGCCCTCGCGCGAGAAGCGAACCGCTCGGGTCGTCATCTCCTTCTGCGTGCGGTCGAGCTCGAGCCGACGCTGGAGCGGCGTTACCAGGCGGCGCGTGCGGCCTGGCGGCTGGACGACATCCCTGCCGTCTCGGTGGAGATGGAGCGTGTGCGCGCCGTCGCGCAGGAGATCGAGAACAAGGTCATCGAGGGGCGTGCGCTCATCGTTCTCGGCGAGGTTACGGCGTTCCGCGACTCCAATTGGACGCGCGCACGCGAACTGACCGAGGAAGGCCTCGCACTCCTCGGACCGGACGATGTGATCGGGCGGCTCGACGGGCTCAGGCAGCTGTCGACGCTCGCGAAGTGGGTGGGCGACCGCAAGGGATCCCGCCGCTTCGCTCATCAGGCATTCGACGCCGCGGAGGCGGCCGGGCGGACCAACCTCATGGCGTGGGCGGCCAACGGCCTCGCCGCCACGTACCTGGCTGAGCACGATCTCGACCGCGCGGACGAGCTGGCAAACAAGGCCCGCCGGCTCGCCGAGGAGAGCGGCGCCATCGTGTCGCGAGGCCAGGCGCTGCACGTCCTTGCGCTCGTTGCCGAGCTCCGGGAAGACCCCGACGAGGCGGTCGAGCTCTACGAGCGGGCGATCGCGCTTTTTGCCGAGGCCGGGGCAGCTCTCGACCACGCGCGCAACCTCAATTTCCTCGGCGAGCTGGTCATGACCCTGGGCGACCTCGAACACGGCGAGCGGCTCGTCCGCGAGGCCATCGGGATTCTGGAGCCGCTGGGCGACCGGGGCTACCTCTGCGAAAGCCAGCGGATTCTCGCCGAGGCCCTTGTGAGGCAAGACAGGACCGAGGAGGCGGAGCGGTACGCCCTCGAGGCGATCGAGACGGTCGGCCCGCAGGACGTCATGTCGCTCGCAACGACGCAGATGGCGCTCGGAGTCGTGCGAGCCGCGCAGGGACGAGACCAGGAGGCCGAGCGTCTGCTTCGCGAGGCAGTGGAACGGGCTGTCGACGTCGCGCCCGGGTTCGTCCAGGCGCTCGTGATCGATCGGCTGGCTCAGTTCCTCAGAGCGCGCGACCGAGACGAGGAGGCTGCAGAGCTCGACGCGCTCGAGATCGTCGGGTAGGGCGCGCGCGGATCGTGCGGCTCAGCCGCGGCCTGACGACTCGGTGAGCGCCCCCGCCAGCTGCGAGCGCGAGGCGATCCCGAGCTTGCGGTAGACGCTCGAGAGGTGCACCTCGACCGTCTTCGGGGTGACGAACAGGGCCTGGGCGATCTCGCGGTTGGTCGGCCCCTCGGCCGCCAGTTCGGCCACCCGCCGTTCGCTCGGGGTGAGCGACTCGAGCCCGCTGAGCGCGATCCGGCGCGGC
>JBKPHO010000155.1:0-11226 GCA_046729915.1 Actinomycetota bacterium
TGCTGCGGCTGGCGCTGGGGCGCGCGCTCGAGCGCGGCGCGGCTCTCGGCCTGTGCGGCGCGACGCGCGCGCCGCTCGGAGCGAGTTTGGCGGGCCACTACCTGGTCTCCCGGTGGACAGTGTGCCTACCGCACCAGCGGCAGTACTTCTTGAACTCGACCCGGTCGGGTGTGTTCCGCTTCGATTTCTGGGTCTGGTAGTTGCGCCGCTTGCACTCCGTGCAGGCGAGCGTGATGCCGACTCTTACTCCGGTTGCCATCGTTGTTCTTCTTCGCTCCGAATACTCGAGGAGGTAGCGGCGGGAGGACTCGAACCTCCGACACGCGGATTATGATTCCGCTGCTCTAACCAACTGAGCTACGCCGCCGCGCGCGGCTGAGTGTAGCGAACCTCACTCGCGAAGTCTTGGGCTGGCTCGCCTCGGACGCTAACCCTCGACCGGGTTTAACGGCCACGCCGGCAAAGCCGCCGTGGCCTCTCGGGCGGCATCGCAGGCGACGCCTTGGTCCGAAGCTAGGCTCCCGCCGATGGCGGCGATCGAGGCAGAGGGCCTGCGGCGGACCTATCGAACGCACACTGGAACCGTTCGCCGGCGGGCGAAGGAGATCGAAGCGGTGCGCGGGATCGACTTCCAGGTCCCCGAGGGCGAGCTCTTCGGGCTGCTGGGGCCGAACGGGGCCGGCAAGACGACGACGATCAAGATGCTGATCACGCTGCTGATCCCGACGGCCGGGACCGCGCGGGTGCTCGGGCTCGACGTGGTGAAGGAGCCCCGTGAGGTTCGCAAGCGCATCGGCTACGTCTTCGGAGGTGAGCGCGGCGTCTACGAGCGGCTGTCGGGGTACGACAACCTGCGCTACTTCGCGGAGCTCTATGGCGTCCCGCCGAGCGAGCAAAAACGGCGAATCGAGGAGCTGCTCGAGCTCGTCGGGCTGAAGGGCCGGGAGCACGAGCGCGCCGAGGGATACTCCCGCGGCATGAAGCAGAGGCTCCACGTTGCGCGCGGCCTCTTGCACGACCCGGAGGTGATCTTCCTCGACGAGCCGACGATCGGGCTCGACCCGGTTGGCGCCCGAGACGTGCGCGCGACGATCGCCTCCCTCACCGAGGCCGGGAAGACAGTGCTGCTGACGACGCACTACATGTTCGAAGCCGACGCGCTCTGCGACCGAATCGCCGTGATCACGCAGGGGACGATCGTCGCCGAGGGGACGCCCGCCGACCTCAAGCGCGGCGTTGCAGACGGCACTGTGGTGGAGGTCGAGGTCTACGGCGTCGGCGACGAGACCGTCGAGCGGGTGCGGGGGCTCGGAGGAGTAACGGCCGTCGCGGTGGAGGAGCGCGAGCAGGCGCAGGTGCTCGTCGTGCAGACGGTATCCGGCGCCGAGCTCACACAGGCGATTCTCGGCTGCCTGAACGGCTCCGACGTCGGCCGGATCTCGCACAGGGAGCCGACGCTCGAGGACGCGTACGTGGCGCTGGTGGCGGAATGAGCACGCTCCGCTTCGTCTTCGTGAGCTGGAAGCTCCAGTTCAAGATGATCATGCGCTCGCCGTTCGACGGGATCGGGAACGTCGTCTACCCGCTGTTCTTCGCGACCACGGCGTTCTTGGTCTTCCGCGCCGGAAGCAGCCCGAGGACGCTCATCTACGCCTCGCTCGGCGCCGCTGTGATGGGGATGTGGTCGTCGGTCAGCACATCGGCGGGCTCGGCGATGCAGCGAGAGCGCTGGTGGGGGACGCTCGAGCTGCTCGTCGCAGCGCCGCGGCACTTCTCGCTCGTCATGTTCCCGTCAACGCTGGGTTTGGCGACCGTTGGGATCTACAACCTGACCGCGACGCTCCTCTGGGGGCGCTTCGCCTTCGGGATCCCGCTGACGATCGAGCATCCGCTGCTATTCGCGCTCTCAGTCGTTGGCACCGTGGTCGCGTTCGGCGGGCTCGGGCTGCTTTTCGCGGTCTCGTTCGTCCGTTTCCGGGCTGCGTGGGTGCTGGGGAACTTCTTCGAGTACCCCGTCTGGCTGATCTGCGGCTTCCTCGTGCCGCTCGCGCTGCTCCCAACGTGGGTCCGCCCGATCTCCTGGGTGCTCGCGCCGACCTGGGGCATGAGCGCGATCCGCGAGTCCGCGCTCGGCGGCACCCCGCTACCCGACCTCCTCCTCTGCCTCGGCCTCGGTGCCGTCTACGTCGGCTTCGCCGTGCTCGTGACGAACCGCGTGCTCTACGACGCACGCGCCCGCGGCTCCCTGTCCCTGACGTGATCGTCGCGGCCCGCATCTTCTTCGTCGGCGGCCTGACGAGCTTCCGGGCGCTCTTCTATTGGCTGACGCCCTGGATCTACGTTCCGACGATGTTGATCGCGCCCCTCTTCCAGATCCTGCTCTTCGCCTACATCGGGCGCTCGGCGGGCCTGGAGTCGGACGAGTTCTACTTGATCGGCAACGCGCTGCAGTACGCCTCGATCCCGTGCTTGTTCGCGATGGCGCAGGCGATCGGCGGCGAGCGGTACCAGAACACGCTCAGCGCGATCCTCGTCAGCCCAGCCCCGCGGATCCCGCTCTTCTTCGGGCGGTCGCTGCCGGTGGTGCTCAATGGGGCCTTCGTGGCCGCGTTCGCACTGTTCGTCGGCTCGCTGGTCCTCGGCGTGCACCTGCCCGCGAGCTCGTTCGCGCCGCTCGGGCTGGTCGTCCTCATCGCGGCGTTCTCCTGTACGGGCCTCGGGCTGATCAACGCCGCGGCGAGCCTGCGGATCCGGGAGAACGCGGTGCTCTCCAATGTGATCTTCGGGTTCTTGCTGATCTTCACGGGCGCGAACGTGCCGCTCGACGACCTGCCGGGCTGGATGAGCACCGCCGCGCAGGGAATGCCGTTCACGCACGCGATCGAGGCTGCGCGACAGCTCGCTGCGGGGGCGAGCCTCGGCGACGTCCGAGGCCTTCTGGGAGCAGAGCTGCTCGTCGGCGTCATCTACGGCGTCGCGGGGTACGCCTTGCTTCGCTGGTTCGAGGTCCTGAGCCGTCGACACGCGTCGCTCGAGCGGTCCTGAGGTGCGCGCCCGCGACCTGAACTGGCTGCAGGTCGAGGAGTATCTGTCTCGGGACGACCGCGTCGTGCTGCCGCTCGGCTCGACCGAGCAGCACGGCTACCTCTCGCTCGAGACCGACAACATCCTGGCGGAGCGGGTCTCGGCCGAGGCCGCCGAGCCGCTGGGCGTGCTCGTGTTGCCGGCGTTGCCGTACGGGCTGACGCCGTCCTTCGCGGCCTTCCCTGGAAGCCCGTCGCTGCGGCTCGAGACGTTCGTGGCGGTCGTGCGGGACCTGCTCGACTCGCTCTACGGCCACGGCTTCCGGCGCTTCCTGCTCGTGAACGGGCACGGCGGGAACCTGCCGGCGGGCTCGCTTGCGCGCGAATGGGCGGCGGCGCACGACGACGCGCAGGCGATCTTCCACAGCTGGTGGTCGAGCGAGCGCGTCCAAGCCACGGCGAGGGAGGTCGACCCGGAGCCGAGTCACGCGAACTGGTTCGAGAACTTCCCCTGGACACGGCTGGCCCGAGTCGAGCTGCCCGGGGACCGCAAGCCGCCGCTCGACGAGGCGGCCTACCGGGTGGCCGGCCCGGCGCAGGTGCGCGAGCTGCTCGGCGACGGCGTCTTCGGCGGCGCCTACGAGCTACCGGACGAGCAGGTGGAGCGCGTCTGGCGCGCGGGCGTCGAAGAGGTGCGCGAGCTGCTCGAGAACGGGTGGCGGTGACAGACCCCGTCGAGCTCTTCAACGAGTGGTTCGCCGCTGCGCAGGCGGCGGGCGTCGAGGTGCCCGAGGTCATGACCCTGGCGACGGCGGACGCCGACGGACGCCCGTCGGCGCGGATGCTGCTGCTGAAGAGCGCGGACGAGCGCGGGTTCACCTTCTTCACGGGCTACGAGAGCCGCAAGGGGCAGGAGCTGGCCGAGAACCCGCGGGCGGCGGTCGTCTTCTACTGGCGGCCGCTCGGGCGCCAGGTGCGGGTCGAGGGGATCGTGCGGAGGCTCTCGGCGGAGGAGTCGGACGCTTACTGGGCGACGCGCCCGCCGCGGTCGCGGGCTGCCGCTGCGGCCTCACGCCAAAGCGAGCCCATCGGAAGCCTCGAAGAGCTCGAGGCCGAGGCGGAGCGCCGGCTGGCGGAGCACGACGGCGAGGTCCCGCGGCCCGATCGCTGGGGCGGCTACGTCCTGGAGCCCGAGGCGATCGAGCTCTGGCAGCACCGAGACGACCGCCTGCACGAGCGCATCAGGTTCACGCGCGCGCGCGAGGGCTGGCACGCCGAGCGCCTTGCTCCGTAGGCCACTTGCCGTGGTTCCGCCGCGGCAAAAGCGGGAATATGAGCGACATGGCCATCGCCGTTCGACACGACCTGCTCGGCTGCGACGGCTTTCGAGTCGAATCTGAGCACGGGCTGATCGGCTGGGTGGAGGAAACCTGGTTGGGGCCCGCGCGCGACCCTGACGCGCTCGCGATCCGCACCGTCGACGGCCGCCGGGGCCTGCTCCTCGCCGACGAGGTCGAGTCCGTGGCCGCCGAGCGGGAGCTGGTTCACATGGCCGGCGACGGGCGGCTGCTCGAGCTCGACGTGCCGCGGTTCGAGACCGCGTCAGCGGACGGCAGGACGATCCTCGCGGCCTCGTGGCACACGACCGGGGTCACGCTCGAGCCGCCTCGGCCTCCGGGGCCCGTGCAGCGCGCCTTGCTCAGCGTCCGTCCCTGGCGGCTCGCGGCTCCACCGACACCCATGGCCGAGCGCCCGCTCTGGCAGATCGTCGCCGTCCTCTACATCTGCCTGGCGCTGATCGTCGGCCTCGTGATCGGGCTCTCGTTCGTGGCTGCGCGTCTCTTTGCCGGCAGCCCGTACTGAGGCAACGCGCGACGCCGGTGCGACGGCGCCGGCGGGCGTTCTGCGCCGGCATGTGCCGGGCGAGGCGCTGCCCGTCTCGCATGTCGAGCTGTTCTTCGACCTCGTCTACGTCTTCGCCGTCACCCAGCTCTCGCACACGCTCCACGAGCATCTGACCGGCCGCGGCGGGGTCGAGACGCTGGTGCTCTTCCTCGCGGTGTGGTGGGCTTGGAACTACACGGCCTGGGCAACGAACTGGATCGATCCAGAGCACGTGGCCGTACGCCTGCTGCTGCTGGGATTGATGCTCATCAGCCTCGTCATGTCTGCGTCGATCCCCGAGGCTTTCGGCGACCGCGCCCTCGTCTTCGCGCTCGCCTACGTGGGGCTGCAGGTCGTTCGCAGCGCGTTCATGGTGGCCGCGTTCGCCGGCGATCGCATGGGGCGGAACTACGCGCAGCTGCTCGCGTGGAGTTGCATCGCCGGTGTCGCCTGGATCGCAGGTGCCGCTGTGGAGGGCGACGCGAGGCTCCTGCTCTGGATCGTCGCGGTGCTCGTCGACTACGCGGCGCCATGGCACGGGTTCGCGCTGCCCCGACTCGGCCGGACGCCGACGAGCGACTGGACGTTGGCCGGGTCCCATCTGGCCGAGCGCAACCAGCTCGTGCTCCTGATCGCGCTGGGCGAGTCGATTCTCGCGATCGGCGCGAGCTTCGCCGGCCTGAGCTGGACGGCGCCGGTCGTCGGCGCATTCCTCGTCGGCTTCCTGGCCACGGCCTCGTTTTGGTGGACCTACTTCGGTCGCGCCGGGGAAGCGGCACGGACGATCGCGAGGGCCGCAGACCCGACCCGCGTGGCCCGCGCCGGGTACGCGTATGCGCACGGGATCATGGTTGCGGGCGTCATCGTCCTTGCCGTTGCGATCGATCTCACGATCGCGGAACCGACCGCGGACAGCTGGGGCCGTGCAAGCGCCGTGATCCTCGGCGGGCCGATCCTCTTCCTGGCGGGGAACCTCGTGTTCAAGTGGTCGCTGGTCGGGAGAGTCCCGGCTTCGCGCCTGGTAGGGCTCGGCGCAATCGTGCTGCTGACCGCGCTGGCGCCGATCGCGAACAGGCTCACCCTTTCCGCGGCCGCGGCGCTCGTCGTCGCGATCCTGGCTACGGTCACCGGCTCGGAAACCAGCAGCCCGTAGGGCTTCTACGGCGGGCCTCCTGGAGCAGCCGCTCCTCGCCCGCCGTGCTGGCGTAGGCGGCCTCGCGCATGGCTTCGCGCGACTCGAGTCCGGCGCCGAGGCCAAGACCCTCGCCTCGACGTCGACCGACACCTTGTCGCCCGGCTCGACCGAACCGTCCAGCACCATCCGCGAGAGCTCGTTCGACTAAGCGCTGGATCGTGCGGCGCAGCGGCCTGGCTCCGACCTCGGGGTCGAACCCCTCGCGGGCGAGCAGCCGCGTCGCCTCTTCCGAGAACTCGACGTCGATCCGCTGCGCCCGCAGTCGACGCGCGAGGCGGTCGAGCAGCAGCCGCGTGATGTCCGCGATCTGTTCGTCCGGCAGCGCCCGGAAGACGATGATCTCGTCGATCCGGTTGATGAACTCGAGCCGGAAGCTGCCGCGCAGGATCTCCATCAGCTCCTCGCGCCGCCGGTCGAAGTCGCCGCCCTGACGCGCGAACTGCTGGATGCGGTCAGCGCCGAGGTTCGAGGTCATGATCACGACCGAGTGCTTGAAGTCGACCGTCCGCCCCTGGGCGTTCTCTTCGACGAGATCGAGAAGGCGCACGCGGACGTCTTCAACATCCTGCTCCAGATCCTCGACGACGGCCGCCTCACCGCGCAGGCGCACGCGCGCACCCGACTGGTCGATCAGGTCGATCGCCTTGTCGGGCAGGAAGCGGTCGCGGATGTAGCGATCGAAGAGCTCCGCGGCCGCGACGATCGCCTCGTCCAAGATGCGAACCCCGATGGAGGGCCTCGAGGCGGGCCTTGAGGCCACGCAGGATCTCGATCGATCGTTACTTGATCAGCGAGAGCATCTTGAACATCGGCAGGTACATCGAGATGATGATCACGCCGACCATCGCGCCGACTGCGATCATCATCAGGGGCTCGATGATCGACGTCAGGGACGAGATCGCGGTGTCGACCTCGTCCTCGTAGAAGTCGGCGATCTTCCCGAGCATCTTCTCGAGCTCTCCCGTCTCCTCGCCGATCTTCACCATCTGGCTGACCATCGGCGGGAAGACCGGGTTCTCGATCAGCGGCTGCGCGATCGGGACGCCCTGGTGGACCTTCTGCCGCACGCCCGCGAGGGCCTCTTCGACCACCCAGTTACCGGCCGTCTGGCCGGTGATCTCGAGCGCCTTGATGATGTCCACTCCCGCGGCGACGAGCGTCGAGAGCGTGCGCGAGAAACGCGCCATCGTCACCTTCAGGACCACGTCGCCGATCTTCATCGGGATCTTCAGCTTCGTGCGGTCCCAGAGCTGGCGCCCGGGCTCGGTCCTCTTGAAGCGGCGAACGCCCCAGATCGAGGCGATGAACGCCGGGAAGATGATGTACCAGTGGTTTCGGAGCTGATCGGAGGCGCCGACCACCCACTGCGTCAGCGTCGGCAGGTCGCCGTTCAGCTGCGCGAAGATCTTCACGAAGACCGGCACCAGGAACATCAGCAGGCCGATCAGGACGAGGGTGGCGAAGATCAGCACCATCGTCGGGTACATCATCGCGCTCTTGACCCGGCGCTTGATCTGCGTCTCCTTCTCAATCTGGTAGGCGACCCGGTCGAGCACCTGGTCGAGGATTCCGGCTGCCTCGCCCGCCTCGACCATCGCCACGTAGAGGCGGCTGAAGATCTTGGGATGGCGGCCGAGGGCCTGCGAGAGCAGGAGGCCGCCCTCGACGTCGGCGCGGATTTCCTTGATCACGAGCGCGAAGTACGGGTCGTCGGTCTGCTCCTCGAGGATCACGAGCGAGCTGACGACGTTCAGGCCCGCCTCGATCATCGTCGCGAACTGGCGCGAGAAGATCTGGAGCGTCTTCGGCTTGATCTTCTTGAAGACCGTGCGGACGCCCTCCTCGCCGCTCGCCGGGAGCTCTTCGAGGAATTCGGCCAGCAGGCCGCGGATGCGGAGCTGCTCGCGCGCCGCGTCGAGGTCAGGGGCGTGGACCTCGCCCCTGAGCTCTAGACCCTCAACGTTGATCGCGCTGTAGGTGTACGCCGCCATACGAAGTGCCTATCGGCAGGGTGATTCGCCCGCTTGAGGCATACGGGGCGCCTGCCGATACGGAACTCGTGCGCGTGCGGCTCCGCTCCGAAGCAGGCTTCGGCCTGGTCGAGCTCCTGATGGCGATGGTGATGCTGAACGTCGGCATCCTCGCGATCGTGGCGGCGTTCAATTCCGGGATCTTCGCTCTGAACCGGGCGAGCCGGATCTCCACCGCCTCTGCCCTTGCCGATGCGCAGATGGAGCTGTACAGGGCCTTTACCTACAGCTCGATCGCGCTGGACTCGACCTCGCTCGGGTCGGTCGACAACACGTACAGGTGCGATTCGGCGCTCGGTGGTTCGTGCCCGAACTCGACTTCCGGCGAGGTGACCGGGACCTGCAGCGGCTCGCCGGTTCCGAACGAGTGCAATCCGAGCCGGATCGTGACCGGCGCCGACCGCAAGAGCTACCGCGTCGACACCTACATCCAGATGTCCACCGCCTCGACGAACCCGCCGACGCCGACCAACGGCCGGGCGGTGAAGATCGTGACCGTCGTGGTGCGGAACGCCGCGGCGCTCTCGGCGCGGCCGTTCGCCCGCCTTTCGTCGACGTTCGACCAGTCGACCGGGTAGGCCGCCGGCCGGCTCGGGCTCGCGGTGCCCAGGCCGCGGACGTGTCCGGTTCGGCCATGGCCGGGGCCTGACCCTAGACGCGATGACATGGCTCAGCGGCAGCGAGCCCTGATCTGTGCCGATGTCGAACCCCTCGGCGCGGGGACACCGTCCGCTCCGGACATGTCCGGGGTCTGACCCCGGACGTGGCCGTTTCGGACACCGCTACAAGATCGAGAGGAGCCGCAGCACGTAGCGCTTGCCGTCTGCGGTGTTCAGGAGCGTCAGCGCCTTGCCCTTCGTCAGGGTGACAGCCGCCGCACCACTCTCCAGCGAGCCGCCGGCGATTCCGACCCTGGCCGCCGTCCTTGTCAGCGAGACGAGCTTGAACACGGGGTCCGCGGACGGGAACGAGCGGCCAAGCTGGACCGTCTGCGGCGAGCCGTTGACGGAGATCCTGGCGGTGCTCGCGACGACCTGAAGGGTCCGGGGCGTCGGGCTCGAGCCACCGGCCGTCTTCGGAACGGCCGTCGCCGCAGGGGTGCTCGCCGCGGTCGGCTGCGTCGCGGCGGGCTTGGCCGTGGCGCCCGAGGCGCCGGTCGGGCCGGAAGCATCGAGCTGCTGGACGAAGGGATCCTTCGTCCGGAAGCGGCCGAAAGCCAGGAGCTGGCCGGATTGTGGAGCCGGAAGGGCGTCCGGGTCGGTGAGCCCGTCGCCGCCCGAAACGGCAGCGGCGGTGACGTTGCCTCCGCCGCCGGCGGGCACTGATGTCGACGCGGTCGCCGGCGTGGTCGCTGCAGGCGTAGAGGACGAGGACGACGAGCTCTCGCTCGGGGGATGCAGCATCTTCATCGTCCGCGGCACCTGGAACGCGAGCAGTCCGAGCAGCAGCACGCCGCCGACCGCCGCGATGATCTTCTGCCGCTTCGCCTTCGCCTGGGGGTCGAACTTCTTCGCCATCGTCAGGTCCCTGCCGGGGCCGCCGTCGTGCCCGAGCTGGGCGCCGGCGCCGGGGTCGGTGTGGTCGGACTCGTCGCGCCCGTCGCACCGGTCGCTCCCGTCGCCCCGGTCGCACCTGTCGCGGGCGCAACGGTCGGGGCGGTCCCGGTCCCGAAGACGAAGGCGTCGATCACGAGGTGCGCACGGATCTGCGGGAACCCGGGCGGAGGCGGCGCTTCAGCGAAGTCGACCTCGTCGATCGCGAACAGGCGGCCCGTCGCATCGAGCGTCCCGCCGCGGACGTCGACGAGGTTCCGCAGCCGATAGAGGAAGTCCGCGAGGTCGTAGAAGTTGCCCTGGAACTCGACCGTGATCGGAATCGCGAGGTACCCGGAGATCGGCGTCGCCGTCGACGAGGGCGTGATCTGCTCGAACGTGATGCCGCTGTCCTCGGCGACCTGGTTCAGCTCGAGAATGATTCCGGCCATGTCGACCTGGTCCGGCATCGCCTTCGTCAGCCGGTAGAGGTCGGCGACCCGGATCTGCGCACCCTTCTTCGCTTGCAGCGTGAGCGCGCGCGCGGCCGTGATCGCGTTGTTCGTGTCGGCGATCTGGTGGTCGAGCTCCGCCGCTTTCGAGCGCTGCGGGCTGACCAGCAGGAACCACCCGCCGAGGGCGGCGAGCAGGAATCCGAGCACGATCAGGACGATGAGAAGCGGCTGCGGGAAACGGCGCTTCACTGTCCACCTCCCGGCCGCCGCACGTCCGCGGCGATGGTGAAGTGGACCGCCTCAGCAGTGCCGAGCTTCGTCTTCGCGCTCGTCTGCAACTGGACGTTAACGAGGTCGGGGATGACCGCGAGCCGGCTCAGCAGCCGCGCGACGGCAGCGTGCGAGTAGGTGAAGCCGTCGAGCGTGAAACCGGTGGCGGCGACGGAGCTGAATGGGGCGGCCGCCGCCGGTGCGGTTGCGACCGATGAGGACACCGGCGCCTTCGCCGAGATGGTCGCAAGCCAGACGTCGTCGGGGAGCACGAGGGAGAGCTCGCGAAAGATCCTGTCCCACGCAACTCGGCGTGAGAGCGCGCCGCTGAGCGCGGTCACGCGCGCCTGCTTGTCGGCGGCGAGCGCGGTCTGGGTCTTCAGCTTGGCGGCGTCCGGCGTCGGGATCGCCTGCAGCGCATCCTGCAGCGAGGCCAGCTCCGCCTGCTTGTCCTTCACCTTCCCGCTCGAGGAGAGGAACGCAGCCGAGAGCAGCGCAGCCAGCAGCACCGCCGCGACGACCGGCACGAGGACGATCCACTGCGGCCGCTGGGCGCCGCGCCGCGCGTCGTCTCGCGGGAGTAGGTTGATCGCGCGCATGTCAGTCCTCGATCCCGAGGCCGATTGCAACCGCGAGCGAGCCGAGCTGCTCGGCCTCGCGGACCTTTCGCCCGAGCTTCACGCGCATCAGCGGATCCCCCACGGCGACCCGCACGCCGATCAGCCGCTGCAGCTCCTCCGCGAGCCCTGCGAGGTGCGCGGTGCCGCCGGTGATGACGATCTCGCCGATGCCCAGAGAGCCGGGCTGGTTCTGGTAGAACTGAAGCGAGGAGACGAG
>JBKPHO010000156.1:0-5997 GCA_046729915.1 Actinomycetota bacterium
GTATAGGAAGGTGACTGACCAGACCGGGCGGCCTGACCCGACGCTCGTTGGAAGCGCTACGGCCACCTCTTCCAGGGTCGACGCGCGAGGCTGCGGCGGCCCTCGCTCGGCACCTAAAGCGCATCGCGTCGTAGCTCGCGCGGGATCAGCGCGGGATGCTGGATGCACGCGCGTCGATGGGTCGCGCGAAATACCTGCAAATAAGAGCGGGAGCGACGGGACTCGAACCCGCGACCTCCGGCGTGACAGGCCGCGAGAGTGGGTGAACGGGCGAAGACGGCTGAGAACGGGAACCATCGGAAACCCGCATGGCTCCACGCTTTCGCGTGCCCGACCCGCATGAGCAAGCGGTCCCCGAATCCGTCGAGATTGAATCGAAATGGTGTGGAGATGGTGTCGCCCGGGAAGACAACGCCGCGGCCGGTGAGTGTTGCTTTCACCCCTGGCCGTCCGGTCCCAGACACAACCGAAACGGAGGGACCGGATGCTCACCTACCGGCTTGAACGTATCGACGGCAGCGCCGCCGATCCGCCCACGCTGCAAACGCAAATCACGAATTGGCAGCCAGGGGACACGATCCCTCTGGGCCGGGACCGGAGCCTCAGGGTGATTGGGTATCGCTCCGGTGTCGGGCCTGAGGATGCCCCGACGCTGATTGTCGAAGAGGACCGGTCCGAAGGGCCGCGGCCTAAAGAGCGTCTAGCGCGGCGGGCTGAGCCCGCCTAGGGTCGCAGGGGGCCGGGTAGCGGTAAGGGCGTTCACTTCGCCACCCGGCCCTTAGGAACTTTCGCTTGATTCCCGAAGCCGAGAGAGCACCAGGCGTAGCGGATCAAGGGCAGACGGTTTCATACGTAGTGTCACTTCCGTTAGGAGACGAGCGTCCTCCGCCTTGTCGTAGTCGCTTCGTGCGAACTTCCAGAACAGGCGCCCGATGAGCTTCGACGCCTTCACCCGTTCGAGGGGGTCGGCTCCGTCCTCTAGACCAAGAGGGTAAAGCTCGTCGTCATCCATACGTGCGAGCTGGTCCTGTAGTTCGTCCGCAACCGCCGACTCGCTTGGCTCGTCCAGCTCCAGCTCCCCACACCTTGCTGTGATCGCGGCATGTAGGACGTCCGCTTGCAGGAACAGGTTTTCAAGCTCACGGACTGGAAGGAATTCGGCAAGCCCCCGACTCGCTTCGAGAATCCTGCCCTTCGCCTCATCAGTCTTCTCATCGGTATCGAAGAGGAAGAGCATCCGAATTGGCAGCGGCGATACCGCGTCGGTGATCTCGTGGCAGAAGCGAAAGGTCTCTGCCGCGCGGCGACGGCTCGCGAACCGCGAAGCTGCTCCGGGCATCTTCTTGACCGTAAGCCCGCTGCTCACATTCGCGGGCTCAGCTCGGGATAGCACATCGAAGGCGGCGACCTCCGAAGGCCCTTCGACCCACAACACCGATTCCGCAAGCCACAGGTCTGCGGCAGTGATTTCGAGTTCGGTGAGGAGTTGGTCACGACTGCCCAGCTCAGTAATCCGCGTCGCTCCCTCGTGGATAGTCAGGAGTCGCGCCTGCGAGATGGGTCGTGCATTGAGGAGATAACCCGAGTTCGTGGCGATCACGTATTGGTGCTGCGGGTGATCCTCTAAGAAGGCTAGAAAGGTGCGCTCGGCGTGCGGGTGAAGGTATGCCTGCGGCTCGTCAATTAGAAATAGGCGGCCCTCCGGCACGGTTAGGGCCCCACCGCGAGCGCGAGCATTTGCTCGACACCGGACCCGCTGAGACGAAGCGGAATTGGTTCGCTTGGGGCGCTCCGCGAAAGAATCGCCGGTTCCCCGAGGGCGGGTGAACTCGAATAGTCGGGGTTCACGGTGATCGTTTCAATCTCCGGGAACGCCGCCCGCATGAACAGCAAGAGTTTGTCGAACGTTGTGGTCGGCGTCGCGGGCTGCAGGTGCGCCACGACGTCGGTGAGGTTCTGCGCATCGGGAGTGAGAGTCCGCTGCGGGTTGTATTGCCGTTTCCCTTGCTGGATGAGTCGCGGGCCGATGTAGGCGATGTTCCGGTTGAGCGTCAACGCCCAATTGACCAATGACTCGGAGTTGGTCGCACTGCCGCTTAGTGGGCCGGTCTCCCATGCCGATTGCTGGCCCGCCGTTCCCTTTAACCGCCAGTCGAGTTCTCGTAGGACGATTTCCTTCGTGTAGAGCTGGTCCGCCGCAGTGCGGCCACCTGCCCAGCGGCGTTCACGAGTGCGTAGGTAGCTGACAGAGTGTGCTCCCGGGCGCTTCCGATGTTCGCGTCTGGCAGGTGCGGCCGCAGCTCATCTGCCTCGACCGACCACGAGAACGTCACTTGGAAGGAATCTCGGCAGCCTTCTTGCGGTTCCGTGAAGATTCGTAGCGCCCGGAGAAGCGCCGACTTCCCCGTGTTGTTCCGCCCAGCGATAAGGGTCAGTTGCGGGTCGAGTGTCAGCTCCTGTAGCTCGTGATAGCTCTGGAAGTCGCCAACGGCGAAGTCAACGAGTCGCATTCGCCTAGTCTCGCTTGCCCTCCTGACGTGGCGCTACCCGGGGCTTCAGGCGTCAGCAAGCCTGACACTTGCCGTCGGCTGCCGCACAATGTCGCCATGCAGGACAACGCGGTTGGCGCTGGCGTTCGGGAACTGCTTGAGCGCGAGCGCGACAAGCGGCCCTTCGGCGCCTTTGGTGAGTGGGTGGCGCCGCCACCCGGTTCGGCGGAGCCGCCGCCAGCGCCGCCGCCGCCGTTCATGATCCCCGAGCCGGATTGGGAGGCCGAGGAACGCGAGCGCCTTGCGCGAGAGGCAGCGGCCAAGCTGAAGGCCGACCCGGAACCCATCGAGCCCGAGCGCTACCCGGCGAAGCCGAAGAGAAAGACGCCGCGGCTCGATGCGGTTCGGGCGTGGAGGAAGGGCAGTGAGCCTCGTCCTCGTGGGCCAGCTCCTTACTCGTGACGGCCATGCGCAGCGCCGGGAGCTGGCGCCGAATTTGCGGGAGATGAGGACGCTTAGCTGGGCGAGCCCCGCGAGTGCCCTGGCCCGAGTCCAGCCAGCACGAATCCCGCTCGACATCGAACACGACCACAGCGCCGAAGTTGGCCAAGTCGTGTCGCTCTTCCGGAGCCGGAACGGCGATGCCTGGGCGGTGACTACCTCCGGTGCCGAGCGCCT
This sequence comes from Actinomycetota bacterium, assembly GCA_046729915.1. GTDB lineage: Bacteria > Actinomycetota > Thermoleophilia > Gaiellales > Gaiellaceae > AC-32. Next base: position 3,168 of record JBKPHO010000156.1, read on the forward strand.
GGCCGACTACCCCGAACCGATCTACTTCAGCGCCCAATTCGCCTCGCGCCTCGAGCCGGACAACCTCATCCTCGCTGGCGTGGCGTTGACGACGGCGAGTGCGTCCATCGCCAAGCTGCCGATTGAGATCCTACGCGGCCAGCTCGATAGCCGTTACGACCGCTCGCGGTGGGGGCTCAGCGGAATCCGCCAGCGGGTGGTCCAGCATGCCGTCCAGCAGGTTCGCGAGCGCAGCAGGGGTGAGGGACTTCTCGTGTACGACGAGTTGCCCACGGGCGAAGTCCCCGTCCGTATCCGGGGCGGGTACCTCGTCGCTGACGAGTTCGTGCCGGTAGGGAAGCTGCGGCTGCGCAGCGGTAGCTCGATCATCGCTTTGCGCTGAACCGCGGAGCGGCGGCGCGGCATGCGTTTACCGAGGCTATTTACGTCCTCGGTAACCGGGTGTGCGGTGGCGAGTTCTGAGGCCCGCCACCGCACCTCGGCGATCAACACATCACGATGAGCATGAACTTGAGCGGCGTCTGCGTCTCCCCGCTGTCGTACGTGGCCACGTAGACGGCGTTCGGATTCACCGGAACGAGGCGGTCGAACACGCCGACCGTGCTGCCCGGGTGCATCGGAGCTTCCCAGGTCGAGCCGACGTAACCGCAGACGTTGACAGGCCGGTCGAAGATGACCTCGTACGACCCGGCGCCAAATTGTGGCAGCGGGTTCGTGTCGACGACGTGGCTTCCGCGCAGGAGCGTTCCGTCGGCGTTGACCAGCGCCCACGGCATCGCCGGTCCCTGCGGACCTGTCGGTCCCTGCGGTCCTGTCGGGCCCTGCGCCCCCGTCGAGCCGGTGTCACCCGTCGGCCCCTGCGGCCCGGTCGGCCCCTGCGGACCTGTGGGCCCCTGCGGACCTGTGGGCCCCTGGGGACCTGTGGGCCCGGTCGGCCCCGGCGGCCCTGTCTGATTCCAGGAGATCGGCGTCTCGCTCGGCCGACAGTGGTCGGTCGCCGGGTCGATGACCCGGAGTTGGCCGTTCTGCGACTTGTAACAGCCGTTGATCACCCCACCGCCGCCGATGTTTGCAACGGCGTAGGTGACACCGCCCGCGATTGCCACCAACGCAACGGCGGTGAGTGCCAGAGCCACGCGACGAAACCGTCGATGCATGGCTACCCCCTTGTTCGTGCTCCCCGCCCGCGAGGCCGCAGGATCGAGGGCCTGACGAAGTGAGACTACGACGCGAGGCCCGGTGTGTCTATGGCGCCGGCGGTAGTGCGGTGGGTAAGCGGACGGGGGCAGCCCGTTTCTTAGCCCGGCGTGGTCTCGTTGACGCTGAGCGCACGGTGCAGACCCGCAATCTTTCGCGAAAAGGAGCCATCTAGCAGCGGGATCGGGAGTGCATGAGGTAAGTCCGATGATTCCAGACCGACAGAGACGACGAAGGCCGCCCTCTCAGACGGCCTCCGCCCGCATCTACCTCATGCGCTGGGAGCGATAAACGCCCGCTCGGTTGACACTCAGCTCTGTTGTCGTGGGGACGATGCTCGCCGCCTCGGCCAACGCGCGATGGATGAGCTGGCGGCCATCAGTACACGGTGACGCCGTAGGCGTTGGCGGCTTCGCGGACCGGCTGGAAGAAGGTGGTGCCACCGGACGTGCAGTCGCCGCTGCCTCCGGAGGTGAGTCCCAGCGCCCTCGTCCCGTCATAGAGCGGGCCGCCGGAGTCGCCCGGCTCGGCACACACGTTCGTTTGAATCAAGCCACTCACGACACCATGGAGACGACCGACGTAACGGACCGAGACGTTCAGCGCGGTGACGGTGCCTGAGTGGATACCGGTGGTTGACCCGTCGCGCGTGACCCTCTCGCCGACGTAGGCGTCCGCAACGGTGAACCCACCTGGGTGGGACAGCGAGGCGTTGGCGTAGCGGACCAGCGCGTAGTCATTGCCCGGGAAGCTGTAGTTGACGGTCGGGCCGATCAGTGTGGTGTGGCTCGAGTTCGTGTACCAGGTGTCGGCGACCTTCCCGCAGTGCCCGGCGGTCAGGAAATAGTAGGTGCTTCCACTGACCACGTTGAAGCCGAGCGAGCAGCGGTACTGGCCGCCGTAGATGGCATCCCCGCCCGACAGCAGCGGCCGGATCGCACCCGGCACGTGCATGATCCGGATGGCCCCGGCATAGGCGCCGGCGCTCTTCTTGATGGTGGCCACCTCCCCGGCCGAGACGGTGCTGTCAGCGGTCACTACCACTCGGTCGGCGGCGCCGTCGACGTACCAGGCGATGCCTCCGACCCCTGACTGCTTGACCGCGTGGCGGGCGGCGGAAAGCTGGCCTTTGCTGAATGGGCGTGTGGCCGCGGGGGCGGCGGCGGACAGGATCCATACCCAAATCGCCGCCAGGACGATGGCGACGACGAGCAACTGGGCGGCTCTCGTCGCAGGACGTCGCGCTGGAAGGGGGTTCATAACCACGGGTCCTCCTCTCCTAATCACAGTGGCTTCCCGAAGGGGTTCCGAACCTGACGGGATCGCGCGCTGGCTAAGCCCAGACGGCCCAGGCGTCGGACCTCTGCGCCTGGCTCGGGCTCGATAATCGGCCGCAGCAACGATGTTCTGCCTCCGCGGTCGCAAGTCGCGGGCCCCCTTCGTTGCTGGAAGGGTGGTACTACGACCAGTCGCAATTGTCAACCAGTAGAGACCCGATTAACGCATGGAAGGCTCGAACCGGCCCGACTAAGACGCGAACGGCTCTTCGGAGGGAAATGAGTGGAAAACAGGCAAGGCCGCTGGGTCTGGGCCGACTGGGCCGACGGGTAGGCGCGGTTTTTTCTGCCGCCGC
>JBKPHO010000157.1:0-16226 GCA_046729915.1 Actinomycetota bacterium
CTCGCCTTCGCCGAGCTCGGACCAGAGGTTCTTCGGCTTGCGCTCCCGGTTGTGCTCGATGAGCGAATTGGCGGCCTGCAGGATGCTGTTGGTCGACCGGTAGTTCTGCTCGAGCGCGACCGTCCGCGTCTCGCCGAAGTCGCGCTCGAATTCGAGGATGTTCCTGATGTCGGCACCGCGGAACGCGTAAATCGACTGGTCCGGGTCGCCGACCGCACAAACATTGCGGTGCTTCTCCGCCAGCAGCTGGAGCAGCCGGTACTGGGCGTGGTTCGTGTCCTGGTACTCGTCGACGAGGATGTAGCGGAAGGCCTTCTGCCAGCGCTCGCGCGCCTCCGGAAAGCGCTCCAGCACCTGGACTGTGAGCATCAGCAGGTCGTCGAAGTCGACCGCGTTCGAGGCGAACAGTCGGCGCTGGTAGAGGTCGTAGACCTCGGCGACCGTCTGGTCGTAGAACGAGGCGACGCGCTCGGCATACTCGGCGGGCGTCACCAGCTGGTTCTTCGCCGCCGAGATCTGCGCGTGGATCCCGCGGGGGACGAAGCGCTTCGGGTCGCGCTCGAGCTCCTCCAGGCAGGCCTTCGTCAACCGCACCTGGTCGGCCTGGTCGTAGATCGTGAAGTTCGTGCGGTAGCCGAGGCGCGGCGCCTCGCGGCGCAGGATTCGGCCACAGGCGGCGTGGAAGGTCAGGATCCAGATCGAGCGCGCCACCGGCCCCAGGAGATCCTCGAGCCGCTCGCGCATCTCGCCGGCGGCCTTGTTCGTGAACGTGATCGCCAGGATCTCGTTCGGCTTGACCCCGCAGGCGTGGATCAGGTGCGCGACCCGGTAGGTGAGCACCCGCGTCTTCCCCGAGCCCGCCCCCGCGACGACGAGCAGGGGCCCTTCCGTCGCCAGGACCGCCTCGCGCTGGGCCGGGTTCAGGTCGGCGAGGTAGCGCTCGGGCGAGGCAACGGCTCCCATACTCGTATCGCTGCTTTCCACGGATCGACCGGTCATTTCAGACGGACGCACGGGCAAGGCCCGCACGTCCTGAAGTCGGCACCCCAAGCGGTGCCTCGGCCGATGCTAGCGATCGTGATGTGGCGACTCTCGGCCGAGACGATTGACGGGGCTTGCTTCCTCTCCTAAGCTCGGGCGGCGCCGATATAGCTTTGGCGCATCCATCACTGCGGTGGGGGGAGAGGGAGGAATGCAGCGTGAAGTCGTTGCTCGTGGCTGCGCTATGCGCAGTCGCCCTCGCGGTGGGTGCTGGTTCCGCATTCGCCGGTGAGGTCACCGGAAAGGGCAAGCCGACAGCTGCCCCGGACAATGCTCATTCGATCTGCGCCTTCTCGGGGCGGAACGATGGAGAGCCGCCGCCTGGGCGAACTGCCGAGCACGTTCAGAACTGGGGCCAGATCCCCAAGGAAGTGCGGGACGTCATGGCCACGGAGGGCTTCCATCCCGGCGACGCCTGCAACGGCCACACCGGCTTCCTTGCGGATGGCGGCGGCGAGTAGGGCTGGATAACGCGACGGCTAGTTGGCCCCGGTGCTGTTTTGTCGGGGCCAACTACCTCCTAAGCACGCGCATACACCTCGGCGAAGATGCAACGGCTACGCCGCCAGTGCCAACGAGGTGTTCAGCGCACGTCTGCTTGACTAGCCTCTCGACGTGGCCAGGGAAGGGAGGCTCGGATGACCGGGAAGAGCGCTTTCACCGAGGAGGAATGGCAGACCGTCCTGGAAGGCCCGCCCGTGGCGGGGCTGCTCGTCCTCACCGCACAGCGCGGCGGCAGCTTTCGTGAGAGCTTCGCCGTGGCCAAGGCGTACGCCGAGGCTCGGCAGCAGCACGGTGAGAGCGAGCTGCTCGACGAGATCGTCTCTGCGAAGCCGGAGATCGACCGCCACAAGTACGGGTCGCCCGAAAAGCTTCAGCAGGAAGGCCCCAAGCAGCTGAGCGATGCGGTCGCTGTGCTGCAGAGCAAGGCGACGCCCGAGGAGGTCGAGGACTACCGGAGCTTCGTCCTCTCGCTAGCGAAGCGGGTCGCGGCCGCGCACAAGGAGCACGGCGAGCCCGTCAGCCCGCCGGAACAGTCTACGATCGACCAGATCGAGGCGAGCCTCGGCGGCCAGCAGGCCTAGCGCCTTCAGGATCGCGGCGACTCGCTCAGGCCGGAGCCGCGACAGCCGTTTCGGGCGCTGCCGTCTCCCAGTACCGGTTCAGCGCTTCCTGGATCTTCACGAACCAGACGATCGCCGGGATCACGAAGACGCCGAACGGAAAGAGCCAGAGGCCCGTCCAGCCCGTGACCGGCGGGGCCTGTCCGCTGCGGCTGTACATCTTTCCGACCTCCGACGGGATCACGAAGGCCATCACCGGTGAGAGCAGGATCCAGATGACGAGACCGAGGACGCCGCCGAGGCCCTCGCCCGTGTGCTGTCTCATCTCCTCCTCGGTCTTGTAGACCCAGTACCAGCCGTAGAAGCCGAGCGTGACGATGAACATGAGAATCCCGAAGGCGATTCCGCGGGATTGGCCGGTCGGTCCGGAGCTGGCGGAGACGCTCATCGTTCCCTCCTCGGTCGGGTCGAGACGACTGAATCACGCTTGCGCACGCGGGTCAAACCGAGTTTCGAGAATGCGCCGGGCCTGATGAAGGTTCTTGCCACCCGCCGCTACCCCGGCCCCGCGTTCGACGAGCTGCCCGACGTCGAGGTGCTGAGCCTGGCTTCGCTCGAGAGGCCACGGGCCGACGTCGAAGCCGTCGTGGTCGCGAACGAGCGCGTCCCGCTCGACCTCTTGCCCTCGTTGCGGATCGTTGCGAACTTCGGCGTCGGCTACGACCGCATCGACGTGGCGTCATGCGCGGCCCGCGGCGTCGTCGTGACCAACACGCCCGGTGTGCTCGACGATGCCACGGCGGACCTGGCCTTTGCGCTCATCCTCGCGACGAGAAGGCAGGTCGTCGACGGCGACCGCTTCGTTCGGTCCGGCGCCTGGAGCGGCTCATGGTCCGACGGGCGCCTGGCCGACGACGTGAGCGGGTCGACGCTCGGAATCCTCGGGCTCGGGCGCATCGGCAGCGCCGTCGGGCAACGCGCCCGCGGCTTCGACCTGCGCGTGCTCTATGCGCAGCGGCGGCCCGTGGAGACGGAGCTCGGGGAGTTCCGCCAGCTCGATGCGCTCTTCCGGGAGGCGGACATCGTGACCATCCACGTCCCCCTCACCGCGGAGACGGCAGGGCTGGTCGATGCGCGCCGCCTGGCGCTGCTCCACGACGGCGCGTGCCTCGTCAACACCGCGCGCGGCGAGATCGTCGACGAGCAGGCGCTCGTGGCCGAGCTCGTCTCGGGCCGGATCCGGGCGGGTCTCGACGTCTTCGCCCACGAACCGGAGGTTCCGCGCGAGCTGCTGGAGCTCTCGAACGTCGTCCTTACGCCGCATCTCGGAAGCGCCACGCGGCAGACGCGCGAGGCGATGACGCGCCTTGTCGTCGACAACGTTCTGGCCGTACAGCGCGGCGAGCCGCCGCTCACGCCCGTTCGCGCCTGAGGGCCTCCGCGCGGTAACGGGAGCACCAGTCGTCGTTCGCGACGCCCTCTTGGGCATGGGTCAGCGGCCGGATCGAGACGCGCGCGGGCAGCTCGACCGAGAGGAACTCAAGCACCTCGAGCGTCTCCGTCTCGGGCCGCGCGACCAGCTCCTCGAAGGTCAGCTCGAACGGCTCGATCCCCTCCCGCTCGAACCATCCGGCCCAGGCGAGCTCCAGCTCGTCGAGCTCGCGTAGGAGAGCGTCCACCTCCTCGTAGCGAAAGGTTGCCTCGCGGGGCGGCGGGTCCCAGTGGTGCCAGTGTCCGGTCCGCACCGCCTTCGCAAACGAGACCGCCTGCGCCACGCGGTCGCGGCGCCGCAGCCAGACGAAGCGTGGCCGCGGGAACGGTGCCAGCTCCGGGAGGTGGCCCCACATGACCTTCGCGCCGAAGACGCCGTTGGGCGTCGTTCCCGCCGCCAGCACGAGCGCGAGATACGTCCCAAAATCGGACACGCCCCAGGCACGCATCAGGCTCTCCTGCGTGTCGCGCCAGAACCACTCGTGCGGCCGCCCGGCGACGCCTATGCTCGCGAGGAGCCCGCAGAGCAACCAGCTTCCGCAACGCGGAGTCCCGCAGATGAAGTACGACTCCCGCGGGACCACCGCTTCGAACGGCTTCGGCGTCGCGACCACCCAGCTCGCGTACTCGTCGGCGTTCATGCGCCCGATGCTAGTAGCGTCCTCCCGTGGGCTACGCGTTCGGGTCGATCGACGAAATGGGCGAGGGCGTCTTCCGCAAGGTACGGCGCGAGCTCGGCGTCACGGCGTTCGGCGTCAACGTGCTCGTGCTCGCGCCGGGGGTCGTCTCGCGCCCGCACTACCACGAGGAGCAGGACGAGCTCTACTTCGTCCATGCGGGCCGGGCGCGGTTCGCGCTGCCGGGCGAAGCGCGGGAGCTCGGTCCGGGCGGGCTCTGCCACGTCGAATCGACGACGCCGCGGCAGATCACGAGCATCGGCGAGGAGGATCTGGTGCTACTGGTGGTCGGCGCGAAAGGCGGCTACGTCGGCCGCGACGGCCAGCCTGCCGATCCGACCGAGCTTGGTTAGAAGCGGACGGCTGCGCGGCGCAAGTCGCCGACGCGGCGGCCGTAGAACGCGAGGCCGACGAGTGCAGCGGCGGCGGTGGCGAGGCTGCCGGCCGCTGGCGTGAAGACGCTCGCCGCGGCTGCGCTCGTGCCGCCGTGGCCGGCCATCGCGAGGGCGCCGATCGCCGCGCCCTGGTAGATGCCGACGTTCCCCGGCAGGAACGGCATCGTGTTGGCGAGCCCGGTCACGACCATGTAGAGCAGCGCCGAGCCGACGCCGACGTGCACGCCGACGGCGTGCAGCAGGAAGAGCACGCCGAACCAGCGCACGACCCAGGTCGCGAGCAGGATCACGCCGGCGCGCAGCATCACGCGCTTCGGAGCGGCCGCGCCCGCAAGGAACGAGCCGACGCCCTGCGGCAGCCGGTGGCTCACCTTGTGGTGCAGCACCGAGACGAGCACGAGCCCGCCGGCCGCGAGCGGGAGGCCGACGACCATCGTCAGCCTCGCCCAGCCCGGAACCGGCAGGAAGAAGGCCGAGGCGGCCCCGACGAGCACGAAAGCGATCATCTCCAGCAGGTGCGCGCAGAGCAGGCTGCCTCCCGCGCGCGAGAAACCTGGCCAGCGCGGCCCGGCCGCCACCTTCAGGACGGCGACCTTCGAGGCCTCGCCCATCCTCCCAGGGAGGACCGTGTCGAGGAACGAGCCGACCGAGCTCGCGGCGTACATCGCGCGGAAGCCCACGGGCGAGCGCACCGTCGACGTCCACGCAAGCGCCCGCAAGGGCTGCACGGCTGCGCAGATCATCAGGCCCGCGAGCAGGAAGCGCCAGTCCGGCGTCGCCGCGGCCTGGAAGACGCTCGACCCGGTCCGCTCGACGAGCAGCGCGACACCGGCCCCGGAGACGAGCACGAGAGCGACGATCAGAGTGCGGCGACCCACCTTCACCTCTACCGCATCGGCAATTCGCCGCAGTGTCGCCAACCCCTGGAAGGGGGAGACGGGAAGACGCGCTAGAGATGAGGTTGGTCGCATCCGATGCGGGCCACACGACTGCCCGCATCGGGCGACCGCGACCACAGTACCAGCATCTCCCGACGGAGGCATCAGTCGGCGAGCTCGTCCAGCGCCCGCTCGAACCAGGCCGCGGCCGCGGCGAGCGCGTCCGCGTCGGCGGACTTGAGCACGACCTCGACCGTTCCGCCACCCGGGCCGAAGCTCGGATAGGAGCCCACGCGCACCTCTGGGTGCCTCTCGCCGCCGGCCTCGAGCACGGCGACGATGCGGCTCTCGGTCGTGCGGTAGCGGCGCCGCCATGACTCGATCGGGCTCCCGCCTGCCAGCTCCGCCGCGACCGTCTCGAACATCGCCTCCATCTCGGCGGGCAGCCCCGGCAGGACGTAGACGTTCTCGATCACGAAGCCGGGAGCCCCGCCGAGCGGGTTCTCGAGCGCTCGGCTGCCGGCCGGCAGCAGCGCCCAGCGGGCGGCGTACTCCGGATCGCCGCGGAAGCGCGCCCGCAGCACCGCAGCGACCTCCGGCTGCTCCTGCTGCGGCACGCCGAAGGTCGCCGCCAGCGACTCCCGGGTGACGTCGTCCGGAGTGCCGCCGAGGCCGCCGGTCACCAGCACGATGTCGGCTTCCGCGGCCTGTGCGCGGACGAACCCGGCGATCCGAGCCTCGTCATCAGGCAGCGCGGCAACCATCAGAACCTCGACCCCGAGCTCCTCGAGCTTCGCCGCGAGCCACGAGCCGTTCGTGTTCACCGTGTCGCCGGAGACCAGCTCGTTCCCGATGGTCACAATGGCCGCGGTGCGATGACCCCGCACGCCGCGAGTATGGAGGAGCTTCGGGAGCGCCGAACGTTCGAGTGCCGCCTGACGCCGGACCGAGCGCTGCGCTCTCTCGACGAGGCCGAGGAGTTCCTGCTCGACCGCGGCCTGTTGACGCGGACCGCGGACTCCGCCCTCCCGAGCCTGTTCGAGGCCTGCCACGAGGAGCCCTACGCGCCCGACAGCCCCGGCTTCGGCCAGTGGCCGCGAACGAAGTTCGGCTGGTTCGGCGAGCTCGGCGCCCGTGGCTACCCGGCGCTCGCGATCCACCGCGGAAAGAACGTGCTCGTCACCGATGAGGTCGCCCGGCTGATCGACCCGATCTGCCGCGCGGAGATCGAACGGATGGCGCGCGAGGCGCCGGACTGGGCGCGCCTCCTGGAGCACCTGGCCGCGGCAGGGCCTTCGGAGCTCGAAGACCTGCGGCTCGAACTCGACCTGAAGCCGAAGGAGCTCAAGCTGACCCGCCTGCCGCTCGAGCGCTGCGGCGCGATCGTGGCGCGGAGCATCGTCTACGAGGAGCCGCATCGGCACACCAGCGAGCTCGCGCGATGGGACCAGGTCTTCCCGGAGCCGGCGGAGGGCGGCGGGCTCGCCGATCTGATCGTCGCCGCCGTGCGCGCCGCGGTGGTCGCTCCGAAGGACGAGGTGCGCCGCTGGTTCTCGTGGACGTGGTACTGGGACGACGCGATCCTCGAGGACGAGCGCCTCAGGCACGTCGACGGCCACGTGACGGTCGCAGAATGATCCGCCCGCTCCGGGACGACGACATCCCGCAGCTCGCGCTGCTCTGGCGCGATCTCCGCCCGGACGCGATGCACAGCGAGCTAGGCCTTCGCCACCTGATCGGCTCGTTTCCCGAGCGCGCCGAGGCTGCGCACTGGGTCGCGGACGAGGGCGGTGTCGTCGCCTGGGCGTTCGCGCATCGGCGATGGTGGCGGGCGAGCGGCAATGCCTACGTGTGGATCGGCGTGCTGCCGAGGGCCCGCGGCCGCGGCTTGGGCGACGGCCTCTGGAAGCTGGCGGAGGAACACATCTCGACCCTCGGCCTCGAGCGCGTGAACGCGGACGTGGTCGGGGATCGCGCCGGCGAGCGGTTTCTCGAGAGGCGCGGCTTCACGGACGTGCGGACGGTCGTCGTCTCGGCGGTCGATCCCCGCTCGGCCGACCTCGGCGAGGTCGAGGCGCGGCGGGCGCGTGCGTGGAGGGACGGCTACAGGCTTGCTTCGTTCGCGGACGCCGATCTCCCGGCGCTGTACCGCCTCGACATGGCTGCCGGCAACGACTCGCCTGGCGAGGACGCCCCGCGCGAGCTCTCGTTCCAGGAATGGCGGTGCGAGCTGCTCGAGCATCCGGACCTCACCCATGAGGGCAGCCTCGTGGTCACTGCCGGGGATGAGCCTGTCGCCTATTGCGCCCTATCGATCGATCAGGAGAGCCGCCGCGGCCGGAACGAGGGCACAGGCACGGCGAGGGCGCACCGCGGGCACGGTCTGGCGACGCTCGCGAAGCTCGCCCAGCTGCGCTGGGCCGCCGAGCAGGGAATCGAGCGGATCATCACCGACAACGACGACGGCAACGCGCCCATGCTGGCGGTCAACCGGCGCCTCGGTTACACACCGTTCGTCGAGAGACGGGGTTACCTGAAAGAGCTTAGAGCGGGAAGGGCCGCCGAGCCAGCGCGGGCAGGACCTGCGCGGTGACCCAGACGGGCGTCGTTGCGTAGCGCCTGGAGTACCGGAAGCTTCCGTCCGGCCGGCGCAATCGGCCGAGGTACGCGAGCGCGCCCTTTGGCGGCGGGCGGCGGGCGGCGACGAACGCCTGGACCGTCCACGCCGTCGACTGCGCGTCGGAGCCACGTCCAGGCGTGAGCTCGAAGCCCCCGTCGCGGTTCTGCAGCCGGCGCAGGTAGGCGAGGCCGCGTCGAACCGGCGCACCGCCCACGCCTGCGGCACGGAGAGCCTCGATCGCGGCCGCGGTGTCGTTCGAGTCCGGCTGCCCGCCCGCGTACCACGCCCAGCCGCCGTTCCGCGCCTGCTGCCGGAGCACGAACCGCACCGCCGGCCTCGGCGCGCGCTCGCCCGCCTGTCGCAGCGCGAGGATCCCCCAGATCGTCGAGTTGACGTTCGGGCCGATCCGGCCATTGGGCCGTTGCACGCTGCGGATCCGGGCCAGGAGCCGCGCAGGCCGCCGCCCCAGAGCGCTCTCGGCGAGCGACACGAGCTCGACGTCTGTCGCCTCTCTCAGCCCGCTCTCGTGCGCGGTGAGGTAGTCGAGCGCCCGGCCGGTGTCGGCGCCTGCCGCGCGCAGCCCGAGCGCGGCCCATGCCGTCAGCAGCGGTCCTGGGGCACCGCCGGGCTCGGAGAACGCGCCGCTCGGCGCCTGCCTTCCTTGCACGTACTCCACCCCGGTGTCAGACACTGCAACGGAAGCCTCACGGACCACCAAAAAAGCCTGCGTACGGGCACTTGCAGCGGCGTTAGACACCGTGGCGAGACCCACAGCACCGAGTGCGAATAGAGCCTTTAGGCCCACACGACCTCCGCCTTCAGACGCCGCGCGTAGCGCTCGAGCAGGCGCCTGAGCTCGGGCCCGACGGCCAGCACGAGCACGAGATTGCCGCTCGCGTGGGCCGCGTCGAACCAGATCCCGCGGACGTAGAGCGCCGTGAAGGCCTGCCAGGTGTGCGGGTAGAAGCTGAGCCACTCCCACAGGTCCATGAAGGCGTCGAACGCGAAGCCGAGCGCGAAGCACGTCAGCGCGAGCGGCACCCGACGGCGCAGGAGCGGCGCGGCGAGGCCACCGAGCAGGCCACACCCGCCCCAGGCCAGCATCTGCCACGGCGTGTACGCGCCCTGGCCCAGGTAGAAGTTCGAGATCAGCGCCGCGAGGCCGCCGACGCTCATCCCCGCGCGCGGGCCGAGCGCTACCCCGGAGACGAGCGCGATCATCGTCACCGGCTGCACGTTCGGCACGGCGGCGAAGAGGACGCGACCCGCCGCTGCAGCTGCGGCAAGGGTCGCGATCAGGACGAGCTCCTTGCTCGAGCCCGGCCCGCTCTCGAGCCACGCCGCGCCGGCGACGATCAGCCCCGCGGCGACGAGCAGCAACGCGAGCGCCGCGTCGTCTGGCGCGATCGCGGCCCAGGCAGCCGCTGCGACTGCCGCGGCAACGGCGCCCAGCGCGGCGACCCTAGGCAAGCGCAACCTCCCGCGCCGGGGCGGTCGAGACGCAGCGGTCGGCGACCTCAGAGGCAAAGACGAGCTCGTTCGTGACCACGAGCGTGGCGCGCGCCTCGGCCTGAGAGCGAAGGAGCGCCGAGAGCTCGTCCTTGCGCTTCGGATCGACTCCGCGCGTCGGCTCGTCGAGAATGAGCAGCTCGGGCTCCGCTACGAGGACCGCCGCGAGCGCGAGCCGCTCCCGCTCGCCGCTGGAGAGGTCGCGCGGGTGCCGCGCCTCGAAGCCTGCGAGGCCGACCGCCGCGAGCGCCTCGCGCGCACGAGCGAGATCCCCGCCGACCGCGAGCCCGACCTCCTCGTCCGCCCGCTCGCAGGCGAGGTAGCGGCCGGGATCCTGCGAGAGGTAGCAGGCGCGGCCGGTCCGTTCGACGTGTCCGGCGGAGGGCTCGAGCAGGCCGGCCGCGAGCTTCGCCAGGGTCGTCTTTCCGGACCCGTTCGGCCCGACGAGCGCGACGATCTCGCCTTTGCCGACCTCGAGGCTCGCACCCTGCACGACCGGTAGGCCGTCATATGCGAACGAGACGTCGGAGAGCTTGCAGACGGCCGGGCCTGCGGGCTCGGCGGCTGGGAGCTCGGCCTCGCGTGGCAGCCACGCCTCCGGGAGCTCCGTGACCTCCTCCACCCGCCCGGCCGAGACAAAGAGCAGTCGGTCGCACACATCCAGGACGCGCTCGGGGCGCTGCTCCGAAACGACCACCGCCGCTCCGCTCGAGCGCGCGAGCTCGATCGCCACCGCCGCGCCCTCCGGGTCGAGCTGTGACGTCGGCTCGTCGAGCAGCAGCAGGCGCGGTCGCAAAGCAAGCACGGAGGCGAGGCAGACCCGCTGGAGCTCACCGCCCGAGAGCTCGGCGATCCGCCGCTCGGCCAGGTGCGCGGCACCCACGTCGGCCAGCGCCTCGGCCGCACGGGATGCGATCTGGGTCGGCGGCGTCCCGAGGTTCTCCAGCCCGAACGCGACCTCTGCCGCAACGCGCGTGAAGACGACCTGGTCCTCCGGATCCTGGAAGAGCGTCGCCACCGTGCCGGCGAGGTCGGCCGGACGGGCGCGGCGGGTGTCGGCCCCTCCGACCTCGACGCACCCCGAGAAGCGGCCGCCGTGAAAATGCGGCACGAGCCCCGCAAGCGCGCGGATCAGCGTCGACTTGCCTCCGCCCGACGGGCCGAGGAGCGCGACGACCTCGCCCGGCTCGAGCTCGAGCGAGCACTCCCGGAGCACCTCCCGGCCGCCGGGATAGCTGTACGAGAGCTCCCGGGCCGACGCTAGAGCCACAGGGCCCCGATCGCGACCACAACGCACGCGAGCACCAGCGCGCTCCGCTCGCGCAGGCCCCAGGCCGGGCGCGGCGCACGCGTGGCCCCCGGCCTGCCGTAGCCGCGCGCCTCCATCGCCTCGGCGAGGTTCAAGGCCCGCTCGAGGGAGCCGGCCAGCAACGGTGACAGCAGCCGGGCCCGCGCCCGGGCGCCGCTCACCTCCACCCCCCGCCCGCGCAGCGCCTCCACGAGGCCGGCCGCGTCCCGCTCCAGCGTCGGCACGAGCCTCGTCGCCAGCGCGATCGCGAGCACCGAGCGCCTTGCGAAGCGCGCCGACTGCACGAGCCGGTCGTGGTCGAGCAAGAGCGCGTACGCCGCGAATGCCAGCGCGACCGCGGTCAGCCGGAGCCCCTGGAAGAGCCCGATCCGCAGCTCCTCACGGGTCACGTCAAGCTGACCGAGCACGGGGACGGTCGGGCCGCTCCACAGCACGTGCCAGCCGATCGTCGAGACGAACGGCGTGACCAGGAAGACGGCGAGCCCGGAGCCGAGCGCGCCGATCAGGTACAGCCTACGCCGCCCTGAGGGCCCACAGAGGCACGCGCCGAGCAGGACGGCCGCGATCGCCGCCACCGAGACGACCCGGTCGGCCAGCAGGGCGGCCGCGGCGAGCCCGGCGAGAAGCGCGGCAGCAGGCGCAGGGCTCACCGGCCGACCCCGTACCGGAAGCGGAAAGGCCAGCCGCGCAGGAGCACACGTGGGTCACCGCTGAACGTGAGCCGCACCGGCGAGCCGGGCGCCGAGCCGCTGACCGTGATGCTCGTCTCGTCTGCGCCGAGGACGACCGCGTTCGCGTCGAGCGCGGCCTTCGTGCCCGCCGGGAGCACCCGCGCGCGAAGCCTCCGCGCGACCGCGCGCGCACGCGGGTCGGACGAGACGACGACGGCGGGGCGCCGCTTACCGTCGTAGCCGTTCAGGAACGGCTGCGGGAATGCGCCGATCACGACCGGATCCTGCGTCGGGTCGCGCCAGGCTCGGTAGTCCCACCACTCCAGGTCACCGGGGCGCAGCCGGTACTCCGCAGCGCTGCGATCGGCGAGGTAGCCGTTCACGTAGTAGAACCACGCGCGGTTTCCGCGCTCTTCGACGCCGTCGACCGCGCGTACGTAGCGCCCGCCGAAGCGCGTCTTCACCTCAGCCACACGGTCGAGCGCCTGCATTGCCGAGACTCCGGCGGGGACCTTCGCGGCGTGAAGCACCACAGCGCCGCGGTCACGCGTGACCCACACGGTCGCGCGGCCGGATGCGCCCGCAGACGACGACGAGCCGCAGCCGGCCAGCGCGACCGCGAGGACCGCCGCGAGCGCCCCCGGTCTCACCGCAGCGCGTTCGAGCGGACCGCACCCTTGAGCGTTGCCGTCACGAGCCCGCGGTGCTTCCCGACGCAGGCCGAGCCGGCGCCGGCCCGCACGCCCCTCCCGTCCACGTGCAGCCGCGCCCCGCGCGCCGGCTTGGTCCTGCCGTTGTCGCCCTGCGAGAGCACGCGGTAGCACCCGCGCTTCGAGCCCGCCTTCAAGAGCAGCGTCGGCGGCCCGCCGCCGGGCCCGAAGGTCGCCCAGTACCAGAGCACGCGGTCACCGTCCTTGAGCGTGACCTTGTCCGCCCCGACCGGCGGCGAGACGCCGTTCACCTTGAAGACCCAGCCCGTCGAGGCGCCGGCGACGTAGCGGCCGACCTGGTCGACGTAGGGCCCGAAGGACGTGGTCGTGACGTGGTAGTAGAACTCGCCCGCCACGCTGGCCGAGTCGAGCGCGTCGAGCGCGTTCGCCTTCACGGTCAGCGCCGGCTCGGCCGAGCCGAAGATCGTCCGGGTCTTGCCCTCGACGCGCACGTGCACCCGTAGGGCCGAGGCCGCCGGCACGATCAGGAGCGCCGCCACGCCGGCGGCGACGAAGCTGGAGAGACGCCTTGACACGAATCCTCCTTCCGCGAGGGGTTCGGGTTACGGGCGGGCGGCAGGTCTTCTGACTCGGGGCTCCCTCCGGCGCCGCCTTCCCGGCCTTGCGGCCAGTGGCACCTCGGCGCGGGAGCGTCTCCCCTCACAGCGGCGGGACCGTCCCGGAATCGCACCGGGTTCCCTTACCGCTCGCCTAGCGGCGGAGAGCCTACCATTGCCCAGTGCCCCTCCCGCGACGACTCTCGCTCTGGGTTCCGGTCGTCCTCTGGGCGGGGGTGATCTTCGCCTTCTCCTCGATTCCGAGCCTCGGGACCGACCTCGGCGCCTGGGACACCGTCCTGCGCAAGTGCGCCCACGCGACCGAGTACGCGATCCTGGCGCTTCTGCTCTACCGCGCGATCGGTCGTGACCTCCCTGCGTTCATGATCGGCCTCGCCTACGCCGTCACCGACGAGGTGCACCAGGCGTTCGTCCGCGGACGGCACGCGTCGCCCTTCGACGTCGCGATGGATGCCGCAGGGCTGGCCCTCGGGCTGCTCGTCCTTCACGCGACCAGGCTGTGGACGCCGTCGCGATCGACCTAGACGGCGCGCTCGGCGACACGCGCCCGCTGTGGCGCGACTGGGTCGAGGACGTCTCGCGCCGCGCCCGGCTCGAGGTCGAGCTCCCGGAGGACCGTGGCGCCGCGGCGGCGCTGCTCGACGAGGCGCTGCCGAACTGGCGCGACCTGCTCGAGCGCTTCGCGGAGGACAGGGCCCCGGTCTACCTGCGGCCCGACGCCGGCGCCGCGGCCGCGCTTCGGCGGCTGAGCGCGGACGGCGCGCGGGTCGGCGTCTTCACCGACGCGCCGGAGCCGCTCGCCCGCGTCGCGCTCGCCCACCTCGGCGCGAGCAGGCGCGTCGACGCCCTGGAGACGGGCTCCGGCGCACTCGAGCGGCTGCTGGAGCGGCTAGGACCGGACGCCCTGGTGGTGCGGTCGGCCGGGGAGCTCTCCGTAGAATCGAAGCGTGACTGACCGCAAGACCCTTGACGACCGCCAGCTCGACGCCGTGCTCGAGAGGCTCGACGGCCTCCGCGCAGAGCTTCAGCAGCTGAACCGGCGGCTCGACAACACCGAGGGCTATCTCGCGCTGGCGCACGAGCTGCGCTCGCTGAACGAGTCGCTGCAGGCGCTCGCCTATGCGGCGCTCGGCCAGCAGGGCCCGCAGGTGCGCCGCCGGCGAACCGGCTAAGGCGCCGCTCGCGGCGCCTTCTCAGGACGAGCGGGCTTTGCTCGCGCGTCCGTCTGAAATGACCGGTCGACGCGATTGAAGCGACCAATACCGCCCTAGGCGGTGATCTTGTAGATGCGCCCGAGGCGAGGCGAGGTGGCGTAGAGCTCGCCGCGCGCGTCCAGGCCGAAGGTCGAAAGGCCGGGCAGCACTCCGGGCTCGCGCCTCACATCGGTGGCCTTGCCCCCGACGAGGCGCAGGCTCCAGATCTCGCCGGTGTACGCGTCCCCGTAGACGTAGCGGCCGCGCGCCGCAGGAACGGCCGAGCCGCGGTACACGAAGCCACCGGTGATCAGGCAGGCCTCGAGCGGGTCGTCCTCGCGGTGCGGATGGACGAAGACCGGGAAGACGAGCTCCCCGCGGGGGTTGAGCGCCGTCGATTTGAACGCGACCTTGCCCTCGTAGCGCGACCAGCCGTAGTTCGCGAGCCGGCCCAGCTTCGCGCGCGGCCGGACGTCCAGCTCCTCCCAGCGCTTCTCGCCCCGGTCGGCGAGGTAGAGGTCGCCGGTCGCGCGGTCGAACGAGAACCGCCACGGAAAGCGGAGCCCGTAGCCGACGGCTTGCCAGCGCGCACCGGGCCGGTCGACGTCCATCCGGAGCAGCTTCGCGTGCTTCGTCGAGAGCTTCTGCCCGCGGTTGCCCGGGTCGCCCGCGCCGCCGCCGTCGCCGATGCTCACGTAGAGCAGGCCGTTGGGCCCGAACTGGAGCTGGCCGCCGCTGTGCCTGTCGTACGGCTGGCTGACGAGGAGCAGCTGCCGCAGCCGCCGCACCGCGCGGACGCCGTTGGAGCGGTACTCGACCACTCGCGTGTCGCCGCGGTTGTCGGCGTAGGCCACGTAGAAGCGGCGATTCGCCGCGTAGCGCGGGTGGAACGCGAGTGAGAAGAGGCCCTGCTCCGGCCCCGGGCTTCCCACGAGACCGCGGATGTCGAGGAACGGCTCCCTCCGCAGGCGGCCCTTAACGAGCACGCGTACGGTTCCGGCCTTCTGCGCCACGTAGAGCCGGTTAGGCTCGCTCCGCGGGGCGCCGATCCACCAGGCGCCTCTTAGGCCCGACGCGAAGGGGCGGAACCGGAGCTCGGTCCGGTCGCCCTTCAAGGCTGCCTCGGACCGACGCTCCAAGCCGGGTGACTCCGAGAGGGTGCGTTGGACGGCCGCGCTGGCGAAGCCCGCACGGCCTCCATGGTCGGCGCCGCCGAGCGCGGCGCCTCCGGCCGCGAGCGGTACCGCGACCGCGCAGGCTGCGAGCAGCGCGGCGGCGATTCTCACGCCGCACAAGTTAGCGCCACTAGCGAGCGAGCTTGGAAATCGTCCCGCCGAGCGAAACCGCGTAGAGCTCGCCGGACGCGTCCTGGCCGAATGAGGACAGCTCGTCGACCTTGAACGGCTCGCGCCGCGGCGCCCCGCGCAGCTTCCCCTTGACCGTGCGCAGGCTCCAGACGTTCCCGCTGCAGTAGTCGCCGTAGAAGTAGCGCCCCCGCGCCCCCGGCACCGCCTTGCCGCGGTAGACGTAGCCTCCGGTGATCGAGCAGCCGCTGTTGTGGCTGTACACGACGATCGGGAACACCAGCTTGCCGCGCCGGTTCACCCGCTGGTCGGAGGTGTAGCGCGAGCGGCCTTCCCAGACGCGCCAGCCGTAGTTGTTCAGCCCCCGCTGCTGCGCCGGTGTGCGCACGTCGATCTCTTCCCACTCGCCCTGGCCGACGTCGGCGATGTAGAGGTCGCGCGTGGGGCGGTCCCACGAGAAGCGCCACGGGTTGCGGAGCCCGTAGCCGACGATCTGCCACCGCGCCCCGGGCTTGTTCACGTTGAGGCGCATCAGCTTGCCGAGCCGCGAGCCCAAGTTCTGGGCATGGTTGTGCGGATCGCCGCCCGAGCCGCCGTCGCCGGTACCGGCGTAGAGCAGGCCGTCAGGCCCGAACTGGAGCTGGCCGCCGTCGTGGTTGTCGAACTCGCGGTGCGGGACGCGCAGCAGCGACTTCGCGGTCCCCGGCAGCCCGACGGTGCCGTTGGAGCGGTACTCGAAGACCCGCACGTCGCCGCTCTTGTCGTTGAAGTAGACGAAGAAGCGGT
>JBKPHO010000158.1:0-17913 GCA_046729915.1 Actinomycetota bacterium
GGCTGCGGAGCGACTGCGCGGTGAGTTCATGCTCGACCAGCGGGCGGCCACCAACCTCCTGGCCTTCCTGCGCGAGCAGGAGGGCGCGACCGGCGCCGTCCCCTCCGATCGCACGATCGGGGTGGAGCGCTTCCGCGACGAGATCGGCGACTGGCGGCTCTGCATCCTCACGCCGTTCGGCGGCCGCGTTCATGCGCCGTGGGCGCTGGCGCTCGTCGCGCGGCTCCGCGAGTCGCTGAGCCTGGAGACGCAGGCGATCTGGTCGGACGACGGGATCGCCATCCACCTTCCCGACGCCGACGCCACGCCGCCGGTCGACGAGGTGCTGCTCGAGCCAGACCAGCTCCAGGAGCTCGTCATGCAGGAGCTGGCCGAGACGGCGCTCTTCGGCGCCCGCTTCCGCGAGAACGCCGGCCGCGCGTTGCTGATCCCCCGACGGCGGCCGGGCGAGCGCACGCCGCTCTGGCAGCAGCGCCTGAAGGCGCAGTCGCTGCTCCAGGTCGGGCGCCGCTATCCCGCCTTCCCCATCGTGCTCGAGACCTACCGCGAGTGCCTGCAGGACGTCTTCGACCTGCCAGCGCTGAAGCGGCTGCTGCAGGGCCTGCGGACGCGGCAGATCGACCTGGTCGACGTCGAGACGCCGTCCGCCTCGCCGTACGCCGCCTCGCTGCTCTTCGACTACGTCGCGACCTACATGTACGAGGACGACACGCCCGCGGCCGAGCGGCGCGCGCAGGCGCTCTCGCTCGACCGCGACCTGCTCCGCGAGCTGCTCGGGCAGGAAGAGCTGCGCGACCTGATCGACCCCGGCGCGCTCTCCGAGGTCGAGGAGCAGCTTCGCGGCGAGGCCCGTACGCCGGACGAGCTGCACGACCAGCTGCGCCGCCGCGGCGACCTGCGCGAGGGCGAGTACGACGACGATCTCGCCGGGCCGCTGCTCGCCGAGCGCCGCGCCGTTCACGTTCGCGTCGGCGGCGAGCGGCGCCTGATCGCGGCCGAGGACGCGGGCCGCTACCGCGACGCGGTCGGCGCGATGCCCCCGGGCGGGCTTCCCGAGGTCTTCCTCGAGACCGAGGAGGAGCCGCTGCACGCGCTCGTTCGGCGCTTCGCCCGCTCGCGCGGGCCGTTCACCACCGCCGAGGCGAACGAATGGTTCGGCCGCGACATCGAGCCGGTGCTGCGCGAGCTCGAGCGCCGTGACGAGCTGGTGCGCGGCGAGCTGCGGCCGGGCGGCCGCGAGCGCGAGTGGTGCGATCCCGAGGTGCTTCGCCGGCTGCGGCGCGCCTCGCTCGCGGCGCTGCGCAGGGAGGTCGAGCCCGCCGAGCAGGCCGCGCTGGGCCGCTTCCTGCCGAGCTGGCAGGGGATCGACCGGCGCGCTTCCCTGCGCGAGGCGCTCGTACCCCTGCAGGGCCTGGCGCTTCCCGTCGCTCTCTGGGAGTCGGAAGTCCTGCCTCGGCGCGTTCCGGGGTACCGGCCCGAGCAGCTCGACGCGCTCTGCGCCTCGGGCGAGGTGGTCTGGGTCGGAGCGGGGCTCGACCGCGTCGCGGTCTACTTCCGCGAGGACGCTCCCGCACTCGGTCCCGCTGCGGCCGCGGAACGGCCCGAGCGCGAGGTGCACGAGCGGCTTCGTGCCGCGCTCGGGCGCAGCGCGCTCTTCTGGTACGACCTCCTCGCCGACACCGGCCTGGAAGCGGAGGAGGCTCTGCCGGCGCTGTGGGAGCTCGTCTGGGCCGGCGAGGTCACGAACGACGCCTGGGCGCCGCTGCGGGCGGCGAGGAGATTCCAGACGCAGGCCCAGCGGCCGCGCCCACGCCGCTTCTCCCGCCGCCGGGCGGCCGAGATCACGGCGACCCAGGGCCGCTGGTCGCTCACCGGGCGGATCTTCACCGGGCGTCCCGACCGGCGCGCGCTCGCGGAGCTCCTGCTCGAGCGGCAGGGCATCGTCACGCGCGACGGCGTCCGCGGCGAGGGCATTCCCGGCGGCTACGGCGCCGTCTACGGCGAGCTGAAGGCGCTCGAGACGCTCGGCCTCTGCCGTCGCGGGTACTTCGTGGAAGGCCTCGGCGGAGCCCAGTTCGCGCTCGGAGGCGCGGTCGAGCGCCTGCGCGAGCTGCGCCCCCGTGATACTGGAACGCGTAGCGTTGAGCCGCTGGTCCTCGCCGCCGCCGACCCTGCCCAGCCCTATGGCGCCGCCCTGCCTTGGCCGAAGCGGGCCGGGGCTCGTGCCGCTCGCGTCGCGGGGGCCCACGTCGTCCTGCTCGGGGGTGAGGCCGCGTTGTTCGTCGAGAGGGGCGGCCGCTCGCTCGTCCCGTTGCGCGAGCCGGAGGAGGGGTGGTTGGGCGAGGCGCTCGCGGCTCTCGTCGCCCACGTCAAGCGCAGCGGTGCGAAGCGGCTCGCGGTCGAGCGCTTCGACGGCCGGCCGATCGCCGACACGGAGGTCATGCCGCTCCTGCTCGAGGCCGGCTTCGTTGCCGGCCCGCGCCGCGCCGTCCTGCGTCCGTGACCCTCGTCTGCGGCGTCGACGTCGGCTCGCTCAAGACTCCGGCACACGTCGCCTGGCTCGAGCAGGACGCCTTCGAGCTCGACACCTACCAGCCCACCCGGGAGCAACCGCTGCCGCCCGGCCGGCGGCCGGCCGTCTTCGCGCTCGATGCGCCGCAGGGCCTGCCGCTGCAAGGCCGTTCGCGTCGAGCCGCGGATCGCGACGCAAAGACGCCGACGAGCATCCTGCCGACGGCTCGACGCGAGGTCGCGCTGATGCGGGTCTACGGCCCGTTCGTCGAGGCCGGGCTCACGATCTTCTGGGAGGCGCAGCGCAACGGCCTCGCGGCGGTCCCGGGTCTGACGGGCTCCGGGCCGGCCCTGCTCGAGACGTATCCGCGCTTCGTCATCCGGCGCCTGTGGCCAGACCTGCGGCCGATCCCATCCAAGCGAAAGGCGCCGCGCACCTACGTGGCGGAGCTGTGGGCGAGACTGCGTGCCCTCGGGCTACGCGGGCCCGAGCCCCAGCGCCATGACCACATCGATGCCCTCTTGTGCGCGCTTGCGGGCAGGAGCTGGACGTCGGGTGAGGCGGTCGAGATCGGCGAGCCGCCCCGAGCCGACGCCGACGTCCTCCGCGAAGGGTTCATCTTGGCTCCGCCCGATGTTTCTCACTTGACAACCCTGGTCAAAAAGGCGTAGACCCTCCGCGGACCACAGGGGCCGGGGGAGAGGCCCAAACCAGGGGTCACAGGGGAGGAGCGCATGAGACGACTTCTCGCTGGGTCGCTGGCGGCGGTTGCGGCGCTGCTGTTGTTCGGCCTATTCACCGGCTCGGCGCGGGCATCCACGATGAACTGCGCCGAGCCGTACGCGGCCGTCTGCGCCGAGACCGCCGATTCGATCGGCTACGGCGGCGAGTACACGGGCCATGACGAGCCCTCGCTGCTGTTCTACTCGGACACGCCGGGATCGGGGAACTCGAGCCTGTACCACGTGCAGCTTCCGACCGATCCGAAGGTGCTGCCGAACCAGGCCGGCACCGCGGGAACCTGGAACTTCCAGCTGCACCCGGCGTTCTGGCTGGGCATGGCGCTCTGCGACAACCAGTCGGCGCCGGAGTTCACGCACGACCCGTGCGTGCCCGACAGCGACAGCAACATCTTCGACGGAACGGACGAGAAGGCCCCGGACTACATCGGCCACCACCCGGGCACCGCCTTCCTCGAAGTGCAGTTCTACCCGCCCGGCTGGGCACCCTGGCCTCCGGGCATCAGCTGCGACGCGAGCCAGTGGTGCGCGTCGATGGCCATCTTCAGCCTGAACCAGGACCAGAACACAGGCGTCGTGAACAACGCGGACTGCCTGAACACGGTCGGGATCGAGCCGGTCAACTTCTCGTTCATCACGAAGAGCGGCGTTCCGCATGCACCACCCTCGCCGCTCGGCGCGACGGCCGAAACGTTCACACCGGACCCGGCGACCGACCTGTTCATGAACTCGGGTGACCGGCTCAGCGTCGACATCCACGACGGGTCGGCCGGCCTCACGGTGATCGTCCACGACCTGACGACCGGCGGCACCGGCTCGATGACGGCGAGCGAGGCCAACGGGTTCGCTCAGATCCTGTTCGAGCCGGGCTCGGCGACCTGCCACCAGTCGCCTTACACGTTCCGCCCGATGTACGCGACCTCGAGTGAGCACACGCGCGTGCCGTGGGCGGCGCACAGCTACAACGTCGCCTTCTCAGACGAGATCGGCCACTTCGAGTACTGCTCGGCCGTCTCGGAGGAGGGCGGCGACTGCCTCGCCAACAACGAGGACGAGCTCGACGGCGACGACACCGGCTGCTTCAGTGCCGACTTCTCGCTGTTCGTCCCGATCGGAGGCTGTATCGCCACCGACAATGACTTCGACGGGACCTCGTACCAGCCGGTGTGGCCGGGTACGAACCCGAACCGCGGGCAGGACAAGAAGTATCACCCGAGCCCGATCACGTTCACGAGCCCGGTCTTCAACGGGTCCGAGAACTACGACCGGGTCGCCTTCGAGGCCGACCTGCCACGGATCGAGGCGGCCGACTTCGGCGGGATCTGCAACCGGTTCACGGGCGAGAACTGCGTGAACCCTCCGCCGGGGTCGAACTTCTACCCGATCTACTCGACCGGGACCTCGAACCAGACCCCGAGCGGGCATTGCGTCTGGCAGTTCGGCGGGCCCTTCATCAAGGGCACGACCAACACGTTCGGCGGGAACTCGGCGGCGGAGTTCGGGCCGCTGCTGTTCAGCTTCTACCCGAACCCGAACCCGGCGATCCGGCTTCGGACGAACAACTTCCGGAACATCCTCGATTCCAACCCTTGCCCGGCCTAGCCGCGCGGGGGCCAACCTTCGACCGAAGAGCGTCCTCCGGGGCGCTCTTCGCGTTGGCGCTACGACGCTGGGATGCGGACGCGGCGAAGGTTCGACCAGTGGGTCGGGCACGGCTTCAGGCGCGTGCAGTCCGTGAGCAGGACCGTGCCCGAGATCTGCACGTAGTAGCGGCCCGGCTTGAGCGTGTGCCTCGTCCGCGCGCGGTAGCCCGTCGACGTCTTCACGGAGCGGAGCGGCTCGTTGAGGCGGATGTTCGCCGCCACGAACTTGCCGCCTGCGGTGGTCGCGCCGCGGGAGGCGACGAGGATCCGCCCGGGGACGAGCTCGCCGAGCGCGAACGTGACGACGACGTGTCGCTGCTTGGCGGCAGCCGAGCGGAGGTTGGGTAGCGGCGAAGCGGCGCCGGCGAGAGAGGTGACGAGAGCCGCCGCGAGTGCGGCTGTCGTGGCCGGCACGGCGCACTTCCTCATCGGGCGCGCGAAAGGGTAACAAGCCGTGGCCTGGCGCTACGCCGGTTACGAGCCGGCCGACTCTGCCTCTGCTCGTGCCGAGCGTGCGGCGCGGCGTGCTCTGCGAAGCGGCTCCGGTGTCCGCCAGGTGCTGTGGGCGAGTACGAGCTCGGCGGCGGTCTCGACGTCGACCCGCCAGCCGGCGTGGACGGCGAGCGGCCGCGTGCCGGGCCGGGTGCGGAGCCAGCACCCGACGACCTCGCCCTCGAGCTGGAGCGGGGTGTGGGCACCGTGCTCGTCCGCGGGCCAGTCGCCGGTAGCGAGGAGCGGCCGGTGCGTGACGCCGAGAGTGGGGAGCTCGAGCACCGCGCCCAGGTGGAGCGCGAGCCCGGCCCGGCGCGGATGGTCGCGGCCCGTTGCGTCGACCATCAGCACCTCGGGCGGCTCCGGCAACGAGCGCGCGGCGGCCTCGAGCAGAGGCCCCTCGCGCAAGGCGAGCAAGCCGGGCTCGTACGGCGCGCCTGCGGTGCCCGCGGCGAGTGCGATTCGTCCGTCGGCGAGCGCCGCCGCGGTCCAGCCGGGATCTCCCGTCGCGCCCGCGCCGTGCTTGCCACGCGGGAAGCAGACGAAGCACGCGCCCACCACCGGCTCGCGCTCGGGCCGCCACGGCTGCGGAGTCACGCGCCCGAGCTCGGACTGAAGCGCTCGAAGCTCTTCGGCCGTTTCCGGCCACCTATGCAGCTGCACCGGCCGCGTATCGTAGGTCTCCCATGCCCGAGGGAGACTCGCTCCACCGCGCGGCGCGGCGGCTGCAGGTGCTCGTCGGCGAGCGTGTCACTGTCGAGACGCCGCACCCGCGCGCGGCGGCCGAGGGCGTCGCGAAGCGGCTCGACGGCAGGCGCCTGCTCGGGGTCGAGGCGGTCGGCAAGAACCTGCTCCTCCGCTTCGAGGGCGGGCTCGTCCTCCGCAGCCACCTGCGCATGACCGGCCGCTGGCAGGTTCGGGAGCGCGGCCGTGCGCGACGCGGCACGCCGTGGCTCGTGCTGGCGGGGCGGGAGCGTGAGGCGGTGCTCTGGAACGGCCCGGTGCTCGAGCTCTCCTACGGAGTCTGGAATCACGCGCGGCTCGGGCCGGACATCCTCGCCGACCCGCCCGACCTCGCGGGGATGGTCGCGAACCTGCGCCGTGAGCATCCGGGCCGCGACCTCGGCGACGCGCTCCTCGACCAGCGGCTCGTTGCGGGGATCGGGAATGTCTGGAGGGCCGAGTCGCTCTGGCGGGCGCGGCTCTCGCCGTGGCTTCCGCTGGGCGAGGTGACCAATGCCGAGCTCGACCGCGTCCTACGCGAGGCCGCGGGCCTGATGCGCGGCTCGCTCGAGGGGTGGAGCGGCGAGCGTGCGGTGTACCGGAAGGCCGGCCGCCCGTGCCCGCGCTGTGGCGAGCGCATCCGCTCGCGCGGCCAGGGCGATGACAACCGCACCGCCTACTGGTGCCCGGGCTGCCAGCGCTCGGCGTGACGCGCCGCCGCCGGGTCGAATTCGCCCCGACCTCATCCTGGTTCGTCACGGTGTCTTCGTCACGGTGTCTCGTCACGGTGTCTGACACCGACGAGGTGCGGGGACAGCAGAGACTGTGGGCCGTCCGTGACGCTTCCGAAGCTGTGTCTGACACCGGGTCGGCGGGCAACTAGGCGGTCGTCCACCGCGTGGGACGAGCCGCGTGCCAGGCCGTCGCGACCGAGCGGCTCTACGTCCTCAGCCTCGGCAGCCGGCGGGGCAACAGCCAGGTTTCAACTGGCATCTGGCCCCGCTCCCGCCGAAAGTGCCGGTCGAGCAGCAGCAGCGGGCCGCGCTACACACCAACCTCGGGCTCGATCTCGGTGAGGACGAGTTGGAAGAGGTCGCGGCGAGAATTCGCGGCACGATGGCGGAGACAGGAAAGGAGGAGCCTGGGGCGTAGGTGCACTTGTGGCCGTGCGCGCTCCACACCTGTACCGCTCCCTTCGCTGTTTCTGCCTGGCCGGGTTCTCGCTCCTTGTGGCCCACGTCGAGCAGGGCGCCGAGCTGCCCTTCGCGTTTGAGGAGCACGCGTCGGGCGGACCCGCGCCGCTGTACGAGTACCGGCCGCTCGCGCGCGCATACGTTGAGGCCCGCTCGGAGCGGCTGGGCGCGCTCGCCGACGCGAAGCTCGCGATCGACGACTTGCGCCGCGAGCCGGCGGCCGCGATCTATGCCGCCGCGCACGTGGGCAAGGAGGGCGACGCACCGCTCCTGCGAACGATCCTGCTGCCGCTGCTCGCCGACGTCGCAGAGGCCTGCGGCGGCTTCGACTGGAGCGACGACGTGTTCGACCGAGCCTACGCCGGCCTCGAGCGCTCGCTCTTCGGCTCGCGCCGGACGTACGCCGCCGTCGCGCCGCTCGTCGGGCTCTCGCTGGGTTCACAGCTGGAGCTTGCGGACGGCCTGCGCGTGCGTCTCGCGGCGGCGGGCGAGCTGGCGGCGCACTGGCCCGAAGCCAACGGGCTGCTCCCGGCCGAGTTCGGCCGCGTTCCGGACCGTCTGTGCGTGCTGGAGCTCGAGCGGGTCCTGCTGCCGAACGAGCCGCAGCCGCCCGACGCGCCAGGCGAGCTCGCGGACGCGGTCAGCGCGCTGCGGCTCGCGACCGCGGCTCCGGTCGCCGCAGGCCCGGTGCTCTTCGAGCGACTCGACTGGCGCCCGCTCGCGATCCGCCCGGTGCTGCCGATCGCGGCCACCGAGCCACCGGGGGAGCCCACGCGGCTCGACGCCTTTCGCGCGCGGCTCGCCTCCGACCTGCTCGCGCGGCTCGGACACGCCGACGACGACCCGGAGCTCGCCGAGGCGCTCGACCGCTGGGAGCTCTCGCTGTTCGCGGACGAGCCTTTCCGGTCGGAGCAGCTCCGCGAGACGCTGGCGGCCTTGCTGGGCGGAGCGGACGGGTTGTGGGCCGCGGCTGTACGGGCGGCTGTGCTGCTCGGGGAGACCGGTCGCGACCGCGCCGAACTGCTCGACCGGCTCCGGGCGCTGGTAGCCGGCGAGCCGGCCGGCCGCGGGGCTGCCGACGCCGTGCGGAAGGCGGTGGTGGAGACGCTGGCCCACGGAGACCGGCCCGCGCTGGTGGCGTCGCTCGATGACGCCTTGCTCGGCGTCCGCCCGCGTCCGGCGGGGTACTTCGCCGCGCTCGCCTCGTAAGGACCCCTACAGGGGCGTTTCCTCGGCAGGCACGGGGAGCACGGTCGTGCCGGGACAGGGCGTCGCCTCCGAGAGCCGGGTAGCGAGGGCGCTGCCGCCGCCGAGCTGTTGGTAGCCGTCGTGGACGCGGACCGGCAGGCATTCGTCGCCGCCGCTGCGGCGCTCCACGCGGAAGAGCGTGACGAGCTCGTCCGACGCGACTTCGGCATCGACCTCCAGGCCGGGCCCGAGCTCCTTGTGCATCCAGCTCGTCACGCAGTCGTCGTCATCGCAGCCGCGAACAGTCACCGTCTGCTGCGTGTCGTTGACCAGGCGTAGCGTCACGCTCGGGGTCGTGTCGGAGCCCGTCAGCCAGGGCGCGACGAGGATGCCGGCAACGACCGCCGTGCCGACGAGGACGCCGACGCCGATCGCGACCTTGACGCCGCGCGTGAGCACGAGGCCGGTGTGCTCGCTCGGCGCCTGGAGGTCGGGGTACGGATCGACCCAGGGCTCGCGCCGTTCGCGGGCGGCACGGCGGCTCTCCTGGCGTAGGTTCTGCTTGACGGCGTACTCGAGGTTGTTCCGGCCGATACGCACCCGGTCGTCCCCCGAGCGATCGACGAGCGCTGTCATGTCGAGAACGACACCTAGACCCTCGGCATCACGCCGCTTCAGGTAGCCGCGCCGGGCGCGGTCGAGGCTCTTGAGGGCGGCGAGCCGGTCGCCGCGGTCGATCGCGGCACGCGCCTCGCCGAGGTCGCGGTCGGGAGTCGGGGCCACGGCGGGGAAGAACCGTATCCCTTTCGACACGGTCCCGACACACACGCGCGCGACGGCCACGGCTACGGTCGCTGCCATGGACGAGGCACGTGCCGTGTTGCGGCGACTGAGCCGCATCGAAGCGCTCGAGCGCGAGGGTGCGCCGCCGCGTTCGCTGCTCGCCGAGGTGCATGCCTTGCTCGAGGAGGCGGAGGCGTGGGTCGCGTCCGAGCGCGGTGGCGTCGAGGGAGCGGAGGCTGCGCTCGAACGGTGCCGCGACGCGCTCGCCGAACCGGCGGTCGTGCGGTGACCTCGAGCGGGGCGGGCATGATGAGGCGTGCCTTCCTCGGCCTCTGCCTCTGCATCTGCGCCTGTCTCGGCGGCGCGCTACCGCGACGGCGTGCGCGCGGCACTGGCGGTCGCGGCGACCGTGTGGTTCTTCGGCGCGTCCTTCGGCCTCGTCGCCCGCGCGGCGGGCATGGGCGTGCTCGCACCGATCGTGATGTCGTCGACCACGTTCGCCGGCTCGGCGCAGTTCGCGGTCACCTCGATCCTCGACGCGGCCGGCGGGGCCGTAGCCGCAGTCGCCGCAGCCGTGTTGCTGAACGCCCGCTACGCGCCGATCTCGATCTCGGTCGCGCCGCTCTTCCGAGGCCCCCGCCTGAAGCGCCTGTTGGAGTCACAACTGATCGTGGACGAGTCGTGGGCGCTCGCCAGCCGCGGCGGCGGTCGCTTCGATCGGCGGATCCTGCTCGGGGCCGGGCTCCTCCTGTACCTCGCGTGGCTGAGCGGTACGGCTGTCGGCGCCCTTGCCGGAGACGCCCTCGGCGACCCGAAGTCGCTCGGCCTCGACGGGGCGTTCCCCGCGCTCTTCCTGGCCCTGCTCGCACCGCAGCTGCGTGCACCCAGGGCGCTCCCGGCCGCGCTGCTAGGCGGCGCGATCGCGCTCGCTCTGATCCCGGTGACGCCGCCGGGAACGCCGATCGTTGCGGCGAGCGTTGCGTGCCTGCTCGGCTTGAGGGCGCGATCGTGAGCACTGCTTGGGTAGTGGTGATCGTGGTCGGGCTCGCGACCGTGGCGCTCAAGGCAACCGGCCCGGTCCTGCTCGGAGGTCGCGAGCTTCCGAAGCCCGTGGCCAGTGTGGTCGCGCTCTTGGCGCCGGTCCTGCTCGCAGCACTGGTGGTCACGCAGACCGTCGGCGGCGACAACGAGCTCGTCCTCGACGCGCGGCTTGCCGGGGTCGGCGCGGGGGCGGCCGCAATCGCGGCCCGTGCGCCCCTGCCCGCGGTCGTAGTCGTCGCGGCCGCCGCCACGGCCCTCGTGCGCCTGCTCGTGTGACGAGGTTCGTCCTGGCCCGACCGTACATTCCGAGGGACGAACCGGCCCGACACCACGCCGCGAGAACGACCTGTTTTCCGCGGAGGTATCGCTAGCATGAGAGCGAAGAAAGGGGCTCGATGGGGCTCGCACGCCTGCTTCCGCGTCCGGGAATCCGGACCGAAACCGCCAAAGGGCCGCCGTTGGGGCGTGTGATCTCCTTCGCGAACCAGAAGGGCGGCGTCGCGAAGACGACGACGACGCTCAACCTAGGCGTCGCGCTGGCGGAACAGGACCTCAAGGTGCTGCTCGTCGACCTGGATCCGCAGGGCAACCTGACGATGAGCCAGGGCATGAATCCGGACACGATCGAGCGGTCGATGTTCGACGTCCTCGTGCACCGCCTCCCGATCCAGGAAGTGATCCATCACACCGAGGTCGACCTCGCGGTCTCGTCGATCGACCTCGCCGGCGCCGAGCTCGCGCTGTCGAGCATGATCGGCCGCGAGCGGGCGCTCGAGAAGGCGCTCGCGCTCGTGAAGGACAGCTACGACTACGTCCTCGTCGACACGCCCCCGTCGCTCGGTCTGCTGACGATCAACGCCCTGGTCGCGTCGAACGGCGTGATTGTTCCCGTGCAGTGCGAGTACCTCTCATTGCGCGGGCTCGTGCAGCTCGAGAACACGCTCTCGATGATCCGCGAGAACCTGAACCCGGACGTGGCCATCGAGGGGATCCTCCCGACGATGTACGACAGCCGCACGCTGCACTCGCGTGAGGCGGTCGAGATCCTGCAGGAGAACTTCGGCGATCTCGTCTTCGACACGAAGATCCGCAAGACCGTTCGCTACGCGGAGGCCCCGGTGAAGGGCACCTCCGTCCTGAAGTACGACCCCAGCGGCAACGCCGCCCAGGCGTACCGCGACCTTGCGAAGGAGGTGCTCGATGGCGCGCAGGCGCGCGAGCATGCGTGAAGGCCCGCTCGCGGAGCTCTTCCGCGCGACCGAGGCCGCCCAGCGGCAGGCCGAAAAGGAAGGCCGCCCGAAGACGGAGCCCGAGCCGGCCGTCGAGCAGGCCTCCGCTCCAGCCGAGGCGACGCCACCGTCGCCCGCCGAGCCGCCCGAGAAGACGGTCGAGCACGTGCCGGAGTGGGCGGAAGAGCCAGCGCCCGCGCCGCCTCCACCGCCGTCCGAGCCGGTTCGGCTGCCGGAACGCGCTCCCGAGCCGAAGCCGGAGCCGCCGCGCCCGAGGCTCGAGCCGCTGCCCGAGCCGCCGCCGAGGCTTCACCGTGTCCCCGAGCCGGGCGCCTACATCGCCGTCATCCGCGTCGTAGGGGTGGGCGGCGCCGGCCTGAACGCGGTCAACCGGATGATCGACGCCGACATCTCGCAGGTCGAGTTCGTCGCCGTGAACACCGACATCCAGCAGCTTCAGACGAGCGATGCGCCAGTGAAGATCCACATCGGCCGTGAGCTCACCGAAGGCCTCGGGTCCGGCGCCGACCCCGAGGTCGGGCGGCGCGCCGCCGAGGATGCCTACGACCAAATGAAGCGGGCGCTTCGCGGCTCCGACATGGTCTTCGTCACTGCCGGCGAGGGCGGTGGAACGGGATCGGGCGCCGCGCCCGTGATCGCAAGGATCGCGAAGGAGCTCGGCGCGCTCACGGTCGGGATCGTCACGACGCCGTTCCAGTTCGAGGGCACTCGCCGCCTGCGCCAGGCGACCGACGGCGTCGACGCCCTGCGCGCGAACTGCGACACCGTGATCGTCGTGCCGAACGAGAGGCTCCTCGAAGTGCTCGACCGCGAGACCTCGATGCTGGACGCCTTCCGCATCGCTGACGACGTCCTGCGCCAGGGAGTCCAGGGCATCTGCGACCTGATCACCCTCCCGGGCTTGAGCAACCTCGACGTCGCCGACGTGCGCACGATCATGAAGGACGCGGGGACGGCGCTGATGGGCATCGGCTTCTCCGCCGCCGAAGAGGACCGGGCGCGTGAGGCGGCCGAGCGTGCACTGCGCTCGCCGCTGATCGAGAGCGACGTCGGCGGCGCCAGGGGCATCCTGCTCTCGATCGCCGGCGGCGACGACCTCTCGCTCTTCGAGGTCAACGAAGCCGCGGAGGTCGTGCGGCAGGCCGCGACCGACGACACGAACATCATCTTCGGCGCCACCATCGACGACCGGCTCACCGGCCAGGTGTGGGTGACCGTGGTCGCCACCGGCTTCGGAGCGCGCGCGGCCCAGCGCCGCCTGACGATGCGCGCCGAGGCGCCGGACGACGGGTCGCTCGAGCCGCCGAGCTTTCTGCGGTCGTAGCTTCGCGCTCGCTCGTCCTCTCGTACTTCGAGCCGAACGGCCTGACGACGCTGCTCGCGGCTGTTCGAGCGACCAAGTTGCCACCGGACACCCGCGTCTACATCGGCACGTACGGCGTCAATGCGGAGACGGCGGCGCGCGTGCACGAGCTTCCGGAGGCCCGGTACGCGCCGATGTTCCACATCCAGCCCGGGGCGTTCTGGGAAGGCCGGCGCCTCGACGACCGTGCCGCGCGCAGGCTGCTCGCCCGAAACCCACGCTCCCGCGGGTATGCCGGGCCTTTGCCGGCGCTCCCGCAGTTGCTCCGTCTTCCCCCTGCCACCCGCGTGAGGTGGGGCGTGGAGCTCGGCGCGCGGTTTCGGGACGCGCTCAGGGCGTCCTCCGTCACCGACACCTGGCAGCTCGACGAGATCGTCGCCGAGTGCGCCGGCCCGATCGGCCGCCCGTACCGGGAGCTCACGCGAGGCGTCCTCCGCGGGCTCGTCTTCGGACGGCCCGTGCTCGGCGACACGCCGTACCGCGGGCTGGTCTGGTGGGCCGAGACGGCGCACGTCCTCGCCTCGCGGCGCCTGACTCGCGAGCTCGCTACCTTCTGGCGAATGCTCGACCGCGCCTGCCTCGGCCTGATCGGCGAGGAGTACCCGGAGTTCGCGGGAAACGCGCGCAGGGCGGCGCGGAGGGCCGCCGGGGCGCAGGAAGCGCTCCTCCGCAGCGGCCCGATCCGGCGCAGGCTCGGCCGGAAGTACATCTGCGGCCTCACGCCGGGCTTCCACCTCGCGCCGGGGCTCGGCGGCAACACGCGGCATTTGTCCCGGGCAGAGGCAGCGCGGTGGCGCGCCGGCTACCTGCGAGCGCGGGCCGCAACGCCGGCCGCGGGGTTCGCCGAGTTCAACTTCCGCTACGAGAACAGCTCGCGCCAGGTCATCCGCGAGCTGCTGCGCGAGCTTGCGTCGGTCGTCTAGTCGTCGTCGCAGACGCGCGAGCGCGCCCCGACCACGGCGGTTGCAAGCGCGCTCGCGGCACCTACATGGAAGGAGAGCAGCAGCCGCCCGGGCCGCAGGGCCGCGACGGTCGTCATCCCGTCCTCGCGCCGGATCAGGCAAGCGCCTTTCGCGTCCCAGTAGGGCGAGAAACGCACCGCCAACCGGTACTCGCCTGCGCGAGGAAGGTCGAGAAGAACGCGCGTCGCCGTCAGGCGCAGCACGCGGCCACCGGCCGGCCCGGTGAGGATCGGCCGCGGCCGAGGCACCTCGAACACGGCCAGCCGAGAGGTCGCGAACACCCGCCGTAGCCCGGAGCGGCCGCCCCGGAGGAGCGCCGCCTCACCGCGGGCGCTGTAGTCGGGCGGCGCCGCAGTCAGCACGACGTAGCGCACGCCGAGGCCGCGGAGCCAGGCGCGGTAGGCGTCCGGCCCGAGCTCCCCGTAGAGCACCTTGTTCTGCGGGAAGTCGTCCTGCCGGTAGCCGCCGCGGGCGAGCGGGATCCGCGCCTCCGCAAGGTAGGCCGCGGCCCAGTGGCCGGTGGTGTCCACCACCTCGACGCGGTACGACGGCGAGAGGTGCGCGCGGAGGAAGCCGATCGCGGGCGCCCAGTAGGCCCGCGTCGAGGCGGGGTCGCCGCGCCCCTTGACGAAGCTGCCGGCGATCGGCGAGACATTCCACGAGACCGCAAGCGCGAGCGCGCCCAGCGCGACCGGCAGCGGGCGCCACCGCCGCAGCGACAGCGTCAGCACGGCCAGCGGGATCGCCGCGTACCGCAACCGCGCGACGTTCTCGCCGATCGCGCTCGGGATGAGGAAGGCGCCCAGGCACGCCGCGAGGTAGACGACGAACATCCATCGCAGCGGCCGCGCCCGCTCGACGCGCCAGGCTAGCCCTGCGCCGAGGACGCAGAACGTCACCGCCGCCAGGAGCTCCTGCCACGAGAACGGGTAGTGGCCCGAGCCCGGGAATGCGCGCCAGAGCGCGACCTCGACCGCGCCGAAGACCGCGATCGTCAGCGCGGGCGCGAGCAGCGCGCCGCGTTCCTCCCAGCGGGCGATCCCGAAGCCTGCGAGCAGCAGCGCCAGCAGCAGGAACGCCAGCGGGCTCGCCGCAAGGGTCAGCGCCGCCAGCACCGCGAAGCACCAATGCCTGCGCGCCTGCAGCGCCCAGATCGCGAGGAGCGCGAGCGCCGCGCCAAGCGTGAACGGGAACGCGGCGGAAAGGACGATGCCGCACCAGACGACCGCGAATGTCCGGCTCGACCAGCGCGCCGTTGCCCCCCACTGGCGTGAAACGACCACAGCGAATGCGAGCGCAGCCGTCGCGATCGTCGCGACCGCCAGCAGCCGGATCCCGAGCAGCGCCGCGAGCGGGTAGTACAGGAGGCTGTAGTTGACGAAGCTGTAGCGCCCCGCGTACCAGAAGTTGTTCCAGAGCGCGAAGCCGTCGTTGAGAAAGAGCGTCCGCTGGTAGGCGTGCTCGGCCAGGTCGGCTCCGGGCGGGCCGAGCCAGACGAGCGCGGCGGCGAGCATCGCGGCCGCGCCGGTGGCGAGAGTCGCCTCCCGCAGGACGGGGGTGGCTCGTGTCATGGCGGCGAGACGAGGATATCCGGCCTGGCCGAAGTAGCCTTCCGGCATGAGGGGCGCGGTTGCCGCAGGTCACAGGCTCACGGCGGAGGCCGGGGCTCAGGTGCTGGCCGAGGGCGGGAACGCCGTCGACGCGTGCATCGCCGCCGCGTTCGTCTCCTGGGTCGCCGAAAGCCCGCTGACCGGCCCCGGTGCAGGCGGCTTCATGCTCGTCCACCGCGCCGCGGACGCCTCGACACGGGTTCTCGACCACTTCGTCGCGGTGCCCGGCCTCGGCCTGCGCAAGCGGGGGCAGACCGAGATGGAATTCGTCGGCATCGACTTCACGCCGGAGTCGTCGCAGTCCTTCCGGATCGGCGCCGCCTCGTGTGCAGTGCCCGGCGCGGCCGCCGGCCTCGGCGAGGCGCACCGCCACTTCGGGACCCTGCCGTGGCGCACGCTGCTCGAGCCGGCGATCGAGCGTGCCCGGGAAGGGGTCGTGCTGACGAAGGAGCAGGCCTACCTGCACAAGATCCTCGACCTGATCCTGCGCCACACCGACGAGGGCCGCGTGCTGTACGGGTCGAACGGGAAACCCCTCGGCGCGGGCGACCGGCTGGTGATGAGGGACCTCGCGCGTACGCTCGAGCAGCTCTCGGACGAGGGCGCCGACGACCTCTACCGCGGCGAGCTCGCGCGGGCGGTCTCCGAGCACGTGCTCAAGAACGGCGGCGAGATCACCATGCGCGACCTGCG
This sequence comes from Actinomycetota bacterium, assembly GCA_046729915.1. GTDB lineage: Bacteria > Actinomycetota > Thermoleophilia > Gaiellales > Gaiellaceae > AC-32. The sequence continues at coordinate 16,194 of JBKPHO010000158.1, forward strand.
CGAGTTCCGCGTGATCCGGCGGCGGCCGGTGCGCGTGCCGTTCCTCGGGCTCGAGTTCGAGTCGAACCCGCCGCCCTCGACCGGGGGCGTGCTGATCGGCCTCGGGCTTCGGCTCCTCGACCGCATGGGCGTCGCGGGCCGGCCGGGAAGCGCGGAGGCGATGGCGCAGCTCGTCGAGATCATGCACGAGCAGGAGACCGCGCGCGGTGGGCCGTTCGCACGAGAGCTCTACCGCGGCGGGCTCGCGCGGAGGCTCTACGACGAGGGCTCGCTCGACGAGGCCGTGGGACGACTCCGGAGCCGGCTGCCCGAGCTGCAGCAAGGGACGACGCACATCTCGGTGGTCGACGCCCGCGGTAACGCCGCCTCGCTCACGGCGTCGACGGGGGCGGGCTCCGGCGTGATCGTCCCGGGAACCGGCATCCAGCTCAACAACATGCTCGGCGAGTTCGACCTGGCCGCCATAGGCGTGATCCCGCGCCCAGGCGTTCGCTTTACGAGTGCGATGGCGCCCTCCCTGGTGCTGCGCGAAGGCCAGCCGCGGCTGGTCGTCGGGAGCGCGGGCTCGCTGCGGCTCCGCGGTGCGATCCTGCAGGTCATCGTGAACGCGATCGCACACGGGCTGGGTGTGAAGGAGGCAATCGAGCGCCCGCGCGTTCACCTCGACGCGACGCACGTGCACACCGAGGGCGGCAACGACACCGCCGAGCTCGACCGGCTCGAGTCGTGGGGCTACGAGCTCGCGCGCTGGCGACGGCTCAACCTCTTCTTCGGCGGCGTGGCCGGCGTGGAGCTCTTCGAGGACGGCAGCATCGCCGCGGCCGGCGATCCGAGGCGCGGCGGCCACGGCGTCGCGGTGGAGTGAGCCGCTTCGAGATCCGCGAGGCGGTGGCCTCCGATGCGCCCGGCCTCGTGCTGCTCGCCCGCGAGGTTGCGGCAGAGCCGGAAGGCTGGCTGCTTTCGGCGGACGAGTGGCGTGGTGCCGCCGCAGAGCGGCGCTACCTGCGCTCGGTTCGCCGCTCCCACCACGCCGCGGTCTTCGTGGCCGAGGCTCCGGAGGGTCTCGTCGGGCGGCTCTCGGTGGCGCGCGACCCTCACCCCGCGAGCTACCACGTCGCCGACCTCGGGCTGATGGTCTCGGCGGGCCACCGGCGCCTCGGCATCGGCCGCGCGCTGCTCGAGCGGACGGTCGAATGGGCTCGCGCGAACGGCGTTGCGAAGCTCGAGCTCCACGTCTTTCCCCACAACGAGCCGGCGATCGCGCTCTACGAGGAGTTCGGCTTTGTTCGAGAGGGGTATCGCCGCCGCCATTACCGCCGTGGAGGCGAGTACGTGGACGCGATCCTGATGGCGTACGACACCGGCGCCGGGTGAAGGCGGCCGTTCGGGTCGCGTTGCTGATCACGGCCGCGCTGGTCTGCGGCTGCAGCGAGGGCGCGTCGGGGCAGATTCCCGCGTTCGGGCACGTGGTGGTCGTCGTGTTCGAGAACAAGGCGCGCAACCAGCTGCTGGGCAGCCGAAGCGCGCCGGCCTTCAACGCCTTCGCCCGCCGTGGTGCCGTGCTCGCCGGGTATCGAGGCGTCACGCATCCAAGCCTCCCGAACTACCTCGCGCTCGTCTCCGGCTCGACGCACGGGATCGCGAGCGACTGCACGACCTGCACCGTCAGCGGCCGCACTCTGGCCGACACCCTGGAGGCGAGCGGCCGCACGTGGAAGGC
>JBKPHO010000159.1:0-18232 GCA_046729915.1 Actinomycetota bacterium
CGGATCGCGAAGGTCAACTTCCACCTCGACACCGGGATTCAGTAATCAGCGCCGCGGCGTTAGTTCCGCGAGGCGTTCTCGCCCCAGGGCGATGAGCCCCGGGAGCCGGGCGCACAGCTGGCAGTCGTAGGTTCGGACCGATCCGTCTTCGCCGCCGGTGAGAATCCGCAGGCCGTGCGGCGAGAAGGCGACGGCCGTGAAGGCCTTCTTGCGGGCGCGCAGGAGCAGAAGCCGTTGTCCGGTCGAGGTTCGCAAGACTGCGGCTCTCGTCGGTCCCGCCGTCACGAGCCAGCGGCCGTCGGCGCTGAACGCGACCTCGCTCACGACTGAGATGTGGGGATGGAGAGGGAGCACCAGCTCGCCGGTCGGCACCCGCCAGAGGCGGACGACTCCGTTCGTCGCTGTCGTCGCCAGCAGCGTCCCGCTCGGGTTGAAGGCAAGCGACGTCAGCGCCGAACCGCCGCCCCGCAGCCCTCTGGTCAGCGATCTCCCCGTTCTGACATCCCACATCCGCGCAGTCGAATCGTCGCCTGCGGTAGCCACGTAGCGGCCGTTTGGGCTGAAGGCCGCCTCCACCACGGCGCCGCTGTGCCGCCTGAGCACGTGAAGCCGCTGGCCGTCCGAAACGCGCCAGATGCGCGCGGTCCCGTTGCCGCTCGACGTTACGAGCAGCCGGTCGTCGGGGCTGAACGCGGCGCTGGTGATGTCCCCGCCCTGGTGCTTCGTCCAGAGACGGTGGCCATCTGTTGACCAGAGGTCGACCGCACCGTCGGCGTCGCCCGTGGCGATCACCTTGCCGCTCGAGGCGACGGCAAGTGCATGCACCGCCGCTCCGTGGTGAAGCGTGTCCAGCGGCGGTCCGCCCCGCGGGCGCCAGATGCGCGCCGTGCCGTCGTCGCTCGCCGTCACCACGAGGGGCCCGGCGAAGGCGGCGTCGGTTACCGGACGCCCGTGCCGAAGAGTCGCGAGGTGCCCGTGGCCGATGCGCCAGACCTGCGCCGTGTTGTCGGCGCCCGCGCTGACTGCGAGCGTGCCGTCGGAGTTGAAGGAGACGGCCGATACCGGGCGGCCATGGCTGTGGCTGCCCAGGAGATGGAGCAGCGGCTCCGCTGTGACATTCGGGTCCCAGAGGCGAGCAACCCCACCCTCGCTCGCCGTCACGAGGGTGTTTCCGTCGGGAGCCCACGATGCGCTCGTCAGCTCTGTACCGCTACCGAGCAGCTCCGCGACAGGGCCACCCGTGGAGCGGTAGATCCGTGCAGTGTGATCGTCGCTCGTCGTCACGATCAGGTCCCCCGTGGGACTGAACGAAGCATCGTTCACGGCTTGCACGTGCCCGGTGAGGACGGTGACGAGCTCCCCGCTGGCGGTGTCGTAGACGCGCGCTGCGGCGTCGGCACCGTCGGCGGTCACGATCTGCGTGCCGTCCGGACTGAAGGCCGCGGAGGCAAGGGGGTTCGCACGCGCGATGTTCGGGCGGATGAGCTCGTGCTCGAGAGCCCCGCTGCGGGCGTCCCAGAGCCGCTCGACCTTGCCGCTCGTCGTGGCAAGTAGCCGGCTCCGGGGATCGAAGATCGCGCTCCTCACCAGGCCCGGATGGGCAAGGTGCGCGATCCGTGTCTCGCTCGCCACGTCGTAGAGATCGGCGGCGTTCCCCTCGGTGATCACCACGATGCGGGAGCCGTCCGGGCTCAGAGTCGCGGCGCGAGCGGTGAGGGGCTCGTGAAACTCATGCAGGAGACGGCGGCCGGCCAGCTCCCAGATCCGCGCTGTCCGGTCTCTGCCCACGGTCACGAGCCACTTCCCGTCGGCCGAGACGGAACCGCTCGTGACGTGGCCACGCCCGACGAAGTGGACGAGCTTTCCCGTCCGGACACTCCACACGCGGGCGGTGCCATCCGAACCGACGGTGACGACGAAACGGCCGTCCGGAGTCAAGTCGGCATCACGGATCTCCGTGCCGACATCGATCCTTTGCACGAGGCGGTGCGACCGTGTGCGATAGACACGCGCCTGGGTCGTTCCCGCGACGAGCACGAAGGAGCCGCCGCGGCCGAACTCGGCCGCCCGGACGGGCCCGCCCCCTGCCGACAGGATCCCGCGCACGTTCATATGGATCAACGTCGTCCGCAGAACGTCCGCCACGCCGGGGGTCGCCGGGCGCAGCGAGGCGGCACGGATCGCCTCTTTGACGCTCTCCGCCGGGCTGGCGGAGAGGGCCGCCTGAGCCTTCGAGGCAAGGAGAGCGCCCAAACGCTGCTCCCGCTGGTTCTGAGCTTCCTTTCGCTGGTTCTGGGCCTCGCGCCGCTGCGCGAGCGCGAAGATTGCCACGAGCGTCATCGCGGCAAGCGCGGCCAGCAAGATCGTGGTCACCACGAACATCCGCCGGTGGCGACGCTCTGCCTCGCTCCGCTCCTCGGCCAGCTGCCGTTCGGCCGCGTGCCGGGCCCGCCAGGCGGAGACCGGCTCGGTGAGGACGTCGTGATAGATCTCGTAGCGACCGCCGTTCGGCTCGCCTCCGTCGGTGACCCGGCGCACGATCCGCTCCTGCGCGAGGGTCGAGAGCACCAGCTGGACGGAGCCCTCGGGCACCGCCGCGTACTCGGCGAGATCACCGAGGCCGTGCGCGATCTTCGTCCCGGACGGCGTGACCAGGTAGTTGAAGAGCGTCTCGGCCAGGTCCTGCTCTGGCGGGCTCAGCGCGCCGAGCGCCGCGGTGAGGTGCGTGCGGACGATCTGCGTCGCCCCGCCGAGCCGGTCGAACGTCGAGACGCGTAGCGCACGGGAGCCGGCGCTGCGCTCCTCCTCCCAGAGACGCTGCATGACGAGCTGGAGATAGGGGGCCTCGATACGGCCGGGACGCTCGGTGCGCTCCTCCGCGGGCTCGTCCTCGACGACCCTCACGCGACCGGCCACGGTTTGATCGAGAACCGCGTCGACGAGTGCCGGCTCGATCGTCACGCGCTGATCCGTCGGCACGAGCTCGTCGTACCGCTCGACGGGGCCCTCGATCGCGGCCCGCGCGGCCTCGCGGTCGAGGTGGTCGAGCCGGAGGTAGTTCGAGAACAGATTCGGAATCCGGCCCTTGAAGTGATCGAGCTTGGCGAGCATGTCCTCGCGGATGGCCACGAGGAAGTTCACCCGCAGCCCGTCGCGGGTCGCCGCCTCCGCGAACTCGCGCGCGAAGGTGTCGTCCTCGTCGTGGTAGAGGAAGTACTCGTCCATCTGGTCGAGGACGAGGTAGAGCTCGCACCCGAGCTCCGAGCACCAGGTCTCCAGCGAGTCCGCGAGGCCTTGCTTCGGCGGCGCTACGACCTCGTCGCCGAAGAGCATCACGAGCTCCTGACGCACCTCTGTGAGGAGCTCGCCCACCGGATCGCCGCTCCACGACGAGAGCGCGGCGACCGCGAGCTGTGGATGCCCGAGACGCTCCTTGTTCTCCAGCGCGAGCCGTCGCAGCTGGTACACGACCCCCGCGCGCAGGACCGAGCTCTTGCCGACACCGCTGGCCCCGTAGAGCACGGTCAGCCGGTAGGCCATCAGGTTCGCGGTGATGATCTCGCGCTCCCGCTCGCGGCCGAAGAACAGCATTGCGTCGCGCTCGGAATCCTCGAACGGCGCCAGGCCCTTGTACGGGCTCGCCGGCGAAGCGACGACTTCCGTCACGCAGGTTCCTCCGTCGCTGCCCGTGCCTCGAGCTCCTCGACGTAGCGCTCAAGCGGGACGTCGAGCAGGTCGACGTCGACGTGCCGCCAGAATTCGCGCTCGAGGGCATCCGGTTTCGGCTCGACCGCCCACGACCGGTAGCTCACCTTCTGGCCGCCCCAGACTCGGTGCAGGAAGACGCGGAAGTTCCACTCGTGCGGCGGGTAGCCGAGGAAGAGGAAATGGCTGCGTCTGAGGCGCGCGGTGAGCGTGACGGGGACGAGGCTCGCCAGGTCGGTCTGGGCGAGGTAGTCGATGTAGTCATCCTCGCTGACCACGAAGCTCTCCCACTCGCGCTCAGGGCGCCGATCGACCTGGCCGTGGACCTTGAGCACGACGGTGCGCCGATCGGGTGCCAGGTCGCCATACTCGTTCGCGACATCGATCACCCGCGCCTGCCCGTCGGGCGCGATGTGGACGAAGCGGCCTCGATGCGCGCCGACCGCGAGGTAGGAGACGACGTCGAACTCCTCCCCTTCGTCCAGCAGCGCCCGCTCGAGCGCGAGGTCGTAGTTCGTCGTCACGACAAGCAGCTGCGGGGCACCGCGTTCGCGCAGGATCGCCGGGAGGCGCGCGACGAGCCGATGCGCTGGGCACGGCTGGAAGTCCGCGTCGTAGAACGAGTGCAGCTCGTCGTAGAGCGGCCCCGAGCCTCGCGTCACCGCGACGTACTGAGAGATCTGCGCAAGCCTCGCGGGCTGACAGTCGAACTGCTGTGCCAGGTACGCGGCTACGTCGTCCACGCCGGGCGCGATACCGGCGCGGTCCATCTGCAGGTCTGCGTGCGCCCCCGCCCCGAGCACCGGCACGAGCCGGCCCGCGAAGAGCGCATCGATGAGCTCGCGGTAGTGGCCGGAGAGCGGCGCGGCGGCGGCGGCCGGCTCGAGGCCCGCCTCCTGCCTGAGGATCGACCGGGACAGCTCCTGTAGCGGCGCGCTCGGCTCGATGCCCAGCTCGTCGACGAGGACGCGGCGGGCCTGCTGGTAGGCCTCGAGCGCCTCCGCCTGCCGGCCGCAGCGGTAGAGCGCGAGCATCAGCTGGCCGCGGAGGCGCTCGCGAAGCGGGTGCTCGGCGATGAGCGACTCCAGCTCGCCGATGAGCTCGCTGTGCCGCCCGAGATCGAGGTCGGCGTCGATGCGATCCTCGAGCACGGACCACCGAACCTCGCCGAGCCGCCCGATCTCTCCTTGCGCCCACGCCTCGTAGCCGAAATCCGCGAGCGGCGGACCGCGCCAGAGCGCTAGTGCTTCCCGGAGGAGCGCCGCACGCGCCTCTGGCTTGAGCTCGCGCGCCTGCCCGACCATGCGCTCGCAGCGAGCGAGGTCGAGCTCGTCCGGCTCGACGCTGACCGCGTAGCCCGGTGGCTTGGTGATCAAGCGCCCCGGCCCTAGCAGCTTCCGCAGCCGCGAGATCGCGTTCTGGAGCGACGTGATCGCGGTCGGAGGCGGGTCTTCGCCCCAGAGGCGGTCGATCAGCAGCTCGGTCGGAACGACGCGGCCGCGTTCGAGCAGTAGCAGCCCGAGTACCGCGCGCTGTTTTTGGCCGCCGAGCGCCACCGGCCGATCGTCGGCGTCGACGACCTCCAGCGGGCCGAGGATGCGGAAGTCGAGCGCGCCGCCGGATAGCTCGAGGTCGACGGAGTCGTCCGTCGTCTCAGCCACGGGCGCAAGTCCTCGGCATGACTCTCGGTTTGTAGCACTCGGAACTTCAGGCGGAAAGGCCTGGCAAAGACCGCGCCGCTCGCGCGCTAGCCCGGGCCGCGCGGCCTTGTTAGCCGGCGGTTGGCCCGCGGTTGGGGGGCGGTTTGTGGCCCGCCCGAGCGTCGGGCCATGCTCACTTCAGCGCAGAACCCACATACGCGGCGGGCTCGCCGCGGCCCTAGTGTTCTCCTGCTCCTCGGCACGCTGGGGAGCGCCCTCGTTCTTTCCCTCCCCGCCGGATCGGCCGGCTCGCCGCACTCGTCCGAGGCCCTGCTTCGGGCCGACGCGATGGACGCGGACGACCTCGACGGACGGGATCCCAAGCTGATGGACTCGAAGCGCCCGAAGGTGGAGGCGTCCTTCCCGCGCGAAAGCTACGGCCCGGGCTCGAAGGCCCGTCTCGTGTTCGTCTCGAAGGCAAAGCGCGTTTCGCTGCAGTTCTTCCGCGCCGGCACCGAGGCGAAGCGGATGAAGGAGAACGACGTCATGCTCGGCTCCCCCGTCTCCTCGCTTCGCCGGCTGGGGAACGTCTCGCCTGGCCGCAGGGTCGCCGTCCGCATCGGCGACTGGGCAAGCGGAGTCTACTTCGCTCGCCTGACCGCCAGCGGCGGCCGCGTCGGTTTCGCGCCCTTCGTTCTTCGCCCCCGCCGGCTGGGCGAGCACCGCGTCGCCGTCGTGATGCCGACGCAGAGTTGGCAGGCCTACAACTTCCGCGACGAGAACCACGACCACGTGGGCGACACCTGGTACGCCGACTGGCACCGCCACACGGCCCGGCTCGGCCGCGCCTTCCTGAACCGCGGTGTCCCGACCCGCTACAAGTACTACGACGAGCCCTTCCTCCGGTGGCTGACAGCAACCGGAAAGCAGGTTGACTACCTCTCCGATGCCGAGCTGAAGCGCGTCCACAGCGGCCGCGCCCTGGCTCGCGCCTACTCGCTGATCATCTTCCCAGGGCACCACGAGTACGTGACCACGCACGAGTACGACGTCGTCACGAGCTTCCGGAACCGCGGCGGGAACCTGATGTTCCTGTCGGCGAACAACTTCTTCTGGCAAATCCGCATTCACGGCGACGTCATGACCCGGACGAAGCGCTGGCGCGATCTCGGCCGGCCCGAGGCCGCGCTGATCGGCGTGCAGTACCTCGCGAACGACACCGGCACGCACCGTGGCCGCTACAAGGTCGTCAACGCCGGCGCAGCGCCGTGGCTGTTCGCCGGGACGGGCTTGCGGAACGGCTCCCAGTTCAGCAACGCCGGCATCGAAATCGACGCCGTCGCGCCGAGCTCGCCTCCGCGGACGAAGGTCATCGCCGAGATCCCGAACATCTTCGGGCCCGGCTTCTCTGCTCAGATGTCGTACTACGAGACCCGGTCGGGCGCCAAGGTGTTCGCGGCCGGCGCGTTCTCGATCGCGACCGCGGTCTGGCTGCCGCCGGTCAAGCAGATGGTCGAGAACCTCTGGGAGCGGCTGGGCAACGACCGCGACACCGGCACGCGCGGCAACTGACAAGCGGACGGGGTCTCTGGCCGGAGGCCGAACCGTGGTTCGGCCTCCGGCTCAGCGTGCGGCGATGTAGTCCTGCAGGAACTGGATCTCGAAGCTCTGTTCCCTCGACTTGAACTTCACCACATCGCCGATCGAGACGATGCCCGCCACCTCGCCGCCGTCGACGACCGGGAGGTGCCGGATCCGGCGGTTCGTCATCAGGGCCATGCACTCGTCGATCGGCGTCTCCGGGGTCACGACGACCAACGGTGAGGACATGATCGTCCGAACCGGGGTCTCGCGGTCGTTCTGCTCGTCGACCGCGACGCGGCGCAAGTAGTCGCGCTCGGTCACGATGCCCCTGATCTCGCCGCCCTCGGTCACGAGCAGCGACCCCACGTTTGCCTCGACCATCTGCTGGACCGCCTCGAAGACCGACGCGCCCGCGTCGATCTTCAGCACGCTGTGTCCCTTCTCGTGGAGGATCTCCGATACCTGGCTCATGTCGCCTCCTGGTTCTCGTGCTCGAGAAGCGTCTGCCCGCCTGGGCCTGAGGACAATCTCAGTCTAAGCCCGAGGCGGACGGCTGCTCAAATGTCGCTTAGCGGAAGAGCCGGCGCGCACCGTCGAAGCTCGAGGCGAGCCGGCCACTGAGCCGCTCCGCTCGAACGCGCGCGCCGCCGTGCGGAGCATGGATCAGCGCGCCGTGGCCGATGTAGATGCCCACGTGGCCGAGACCCGAGAAGAAGAGCAGGTCACCCGGAACGAGGGCCCGGCGCGCCACACGACGGCCGTAGCCCCATTGCGCGACCGTGTAGTGCGGCAGCGAGACGCCGACGTGGCCGTAGACCCACCGCGTGAGGCCCGAGCAGTCGAAGCCGCTTCGCGGTGAGCCGCCGCCCCAGCCGTACGGGGCACCGACCGCACGACGAGCCAGACGCTCTATGCCGGCGCGCCCGGTGATGCCGCCGCCACACGTGGTGGCGGGGGCGCGACGAGCTCGGGTGTGCGTGGTGGTGCCTCTTGGCAGGCTGACTGGGCTTGGCTCCGGCGGACCCGGACGACAGGACGAGCAGACCGACGGGAACGGCGACACAGCAAAGAAGGACGCAGGTCAGGCGCGGACACCTGGCGGGCCAGGCTGGACATCGCGCAAGGGAAGCGACCCCCGAAACGGGCCTCGGCTGACCCATGTAGGTCAACTGGCTGGGCTAGACCTTGATCGTCTTCTGGACGATGGCGTTGCCGAGGATGATCCCCGCGTCAACCGGGATCGCCGGCCGCACGAACACGCGGTAGGTCCCCGGTCTGAGCCTGAGATGAGCCGGGAGCGCCGCGGTCAGTCCCTCCGTCCGTCTCTCGTAAATCGTCGTTCCCCCGCGCTGGAGGTAGAAGGCGTAGTACGCCGCACGCGGGTAGCGACGCCACCTGAACACGCGCTGCGCCTTCCCGAGCGTCCGCGGCCTAGGCTTTGCCTCGTGCTTGCGCGCCGGCTTGGGCCGCACGGTCTTCGTGTGGCTCCTCGGTGCCGGAGGCGCCAGCGGCTTGGCCGGGGTGCGCGGGTTCGAGTGCTTCGTCGCCCTCGCCGTGGAGGCCGCCTGCGTCTGCGCGGGAACTGGAGCACGCCGCGCGGGCTCGGTCACGAAGCTCGGTCCCTGCGACGGGAAGAGGCTGCTCGCGAGCACCGCCAGGGCGAGCAGCAGCAAGATCACGAGCGTGGCGGCGGGGATGCTGCTCGCCATCGACCGTCGAGGAGCGCGCTCCTCCACCACAACCGGTTCGGCCTTCTCGGCCTCCTGCAGCTCGGCCAGGACCGGCAGCAACCAGGGAGGGTCGGGCAGCGCGGCGCGCGCGCGGGGGGCGAGCTCCGGATCCACGAGCGCGAGCTCTGGACTGATCGGTTCCTCGGCGCGCCCTCTTGGTTCCACGATCCTCCCTGGCCTGAAGAGCGGGAGGGTAACTCCTAGCGGGTCGCGTTACGAAAAAGCCCCGTTTCCGGGGGCTTCGATGGAGGGCGAATTCCAAAAACTGGCCGGAGTTCCAAAAAAGCGCCCCGATGGCCGAGTGAAGCGGTCGTTTGGCGTATGACGCCCGAGCGGTCACGCCGCTACTTCGGTTGCTCAGCGGGCTTTGGCGTTCGCGGCGGCTTGTTCGTAGGCGACCGAGTACCTTCCATGGCAAGGAGGGTCGACGGTTCGAGTCCGTTAGAGGGCTCTGCAAAAGCACCGCAAAACAGCCTTTTCTGTTTAGCGCGTACTTGCACGTCCTCCATCGTGCGCTGGGTATGGAGCCCTTTATGGAGCCTTCAGGTCCAGAACGGTCTTCTCAACCCGCACGGATCCTTCAGATAGGCCCCGTCCCACGTCGCCGCTGGCACCGCCGCCTACGCCGACGTGCTCGGGTGGCTTCGAAGTTGCCGGCTGTTTATGCGCTGCTCTAAGCGCGACCTCGTCGCCATAGCCGGCTCGTCCACGAGGCCAACGTCGCAGTTGAAGCCGCAAGACCGGGGCCGGATTCCTCGAGCGCGCAGTCGCCTGGTATCGCGCGCGCGGTCTCGGTCGAGCGGGTGATGACGCACAACGGCTCCGCCTACCGCTCGAGCGCCTACGCGCTCAGCTGCCGCCGCCTGGATCTCAGGCATCTGCCGACGCGGCCCTACCGCCCGCGCACGAACGGCAAGGCTGAGCGTTTCTCCGGACGCTCTTGCGCGAGTGGGCTTACGTACGGCTCTACCGAGATAGCCCGGAGCGGTTGGAGGCGTTGCCGCGTTACTACAACTGCTCACGACCACGCGGCAGCCTCGGCCGCCCGTCGCCCGGAGCTCGACTCGCCGAACTGAACAACGTGGCTAGGAACTACACCTAGACGGCGTTCTCGTCGCGCACCATACTTTCGGTCGTGGCTGAGAGCGGGATCGACGTCGGGATGACGCCCGGCGGCGAGCCGCCGTCCGAGCGTCAGCGCAACGCCGAGCTCGCGCTCATCAACAGCGTCCAGGAGGCGCTTGCGGGCAAGCTCGAGCTGCAGGCGATCTACGACGTCGTCGGAGACAAACTCCAGGCGGTTTTCGACGCACAGGTCGTCGACATCGCCATTTACGACGAGGCCTCGGGGCTCATCCACTTCCCGTACTCGATCGAGCGCGGGGTCCGGTATGCCGACGAGCCGATGCCGCTGGGCGAGCTCGGCTTCAGGCGGCACGTGATGGAGACGCGCGAGCCACTGCTGATCGACGAGAACGTTCCCCAAGCGGCGGAGAGGTTCGGCAACCCGGTGCTCGGGTCCGGCGAGATGCCGAAGTCCGCGCTCTACGTGCCACTCGTCGCGGGCGGCAAAGCGAGGGGCGTGATCTCGCTCCACAACTTCGATCGCGAGCATGCCTTCACCGAATCCGACCAGCAGCTGCTGGCGACGCTGGCGAGGAGCCTTAGCGCCGCGCTCGACAACGCGCGGCTCGTCCGCGAGACGCGGCAGCGGAACGCCGAGCTCGCTCTGATCAACAGCGTGCAGGAGGCGATCGCCGGTGAGCTGGACCCGCAGGCGATCTACGAAATCGTCGGCGACAGGATCCGCGACGTCTTCGACGCGCAGGTGCTCAATATCGCCGTCCACACCGAGGCAACCGGATTGCTCGAGCTCCCGTATGCGATCGAGCGCGGCGTACGGCAAGAGATCGACCCGATGCCCGTGGTCGGGTTCCGGAAGCACGTGATGGAGACCGGCGAGCCGCTGATGCTCAACGAGAACTGGACCGGTGCCGCCGAGCAATATGGAAACCCGTTGGTGCTAGTCGGCGAAATGCCGAAGTCGGCGCTCTTCGTGCCGCTCGTCGCCGGCGGGAAGGCCACGGGCGTCGTCTCACTGCAGAACGTCGACCGCGAGCATGCGTTCACCGAATCCGACCAGCGCCTGCTCGTCACGCTCGCGGGGAGCGTCAGTGTCGCGCTCGAGAACGCCCGGCTCGTCCACGAAACGCGCCAGCGCGTCGCCGAGCTCGCGACCGTGAACAGCGTCGGGCAGGCGCTCGCCTCGCAGCTCGAGCTCGAGGCGCTGATCGAGCTCGTCGGCGAGCGCGTGCGGGAGACGTTCGACGCAGACATCGCCTACGTCGCCCTCCACGACGAGCCGGCCGGCCGGATCGACTTCGTCTACTACTACGAGACCGGCGAGCGCCGGCCTGAGCCTCCTCTCGAGTACGGCGAGGGGCTTACCTCCCAGATCCTCGCCTCGCGCGAGCCGCTACTGCTCAACCGGCAGGAGCAGTACGAGGGGCTGGCGACGGTCGGAACGCCGTCCCGCTCCTATCTGGGCGTCCCGATCCTCGTCGGCGAGAAGGCGATCGGCGTGATCAGCGTCCAGAGCACGCGCGAGGAAGGACGCTTCGGCGAAGCGGAGTCCGGGCTGCTGGCCACGATCGCGGCCAACGTCGGCGTCGCGATCCAGAATGCGCGCCTGTTCGAGGCGCAACGCGAGGCCGAGCGCCGGTACCGGGAGCTGGTCGAGGAGCTGCCGCTTGGTGTGTACAGGGACGAGCCCGTTCCGAAAGCGGCGTCCGAGTACGTCAGCCCGCGGGTCGAGGAGATCTTCGGCTACCCGCGCGAGGCGTGGTCGGAGCCGGAATTCTTCGCCTCGATCCTCCACCCCGACGACCGTGACGAGACGATCGCGACGCACGCCGCCGCCCTCGCGCGAGGCGACGACCGCTGGTCGTTCGAGTACCGCGTGATCGCGGCCGACGGGCGAACGGTATTCGTTCGCGACGACGCTCGGATCGTGAAGGACGACGAGGGCAAGCCGCTGTACGTCCAGGGCTTCATGATGGACGTGACCGGCCAGGCGCTCGCGCACGCCGAGATCCGCCGCCAGAAGCAGTACTTCGAGTCTCTCGTCGAGGTCAGCCCCGTCGCGATCGTCGTCATGGACGCCGACGAGCGAGTAACGCGCTGGAACCCTGCGGCGACGGGCCTCTTCGGCTCGTCGGCCGAGGAAGCAGTCGGAAAGCTGATCGACGAGCTCGTCCTCGAGCCGGGCCAGACCGAAGAGAGCAGGAAGGTCACGCGCGAGGCGATCGCGAGCGGACGCACTCAGCACATCGGCCGCCGTCGGCGGAAGGACGGCGCCGTCGTCGACGTCGAGCTGATGCTCGTCCCGCTCGAGATCGACGGCGAGCACGTCGGTTTCTACGCCATCTACCACGACATCACCGAACTCCAGCGCGCGCGGGAGGAGGCCGAGGCGGCGACGCAGGCGAAGAGCGCCTTCCTCGCCACCATGAGCCACGAGATCAGGACGCCGATGAACGCCGTGATCGGCATGACCGATCTCCTGCTCGGGACCGAGCTGACCGGCGAACAGCGCGAGCTGGCCGAGGTCGTCCGCTCGAGCGGCGACGCGCTCCTGTCCGTGATCGACGACGTCCTCGACTACTCGAAGATCGAAGCCGGGAAGCTCGAGCTCGAGCGGGAGCCGTTCGAGCTGCGTGAGTGCGTGGAGGGAGCGCTCGACATCGTCGCCCCGCGCGCCTGGGAGAACGAGCTCGAGCTGGGCTGCCTGATTGACGAGGACGCGCCCGCAGGAATCGTCGGCGACGCGGCCCGCCTGCGACAGGTGCTGCTGAACCTGCTCTCGAACGCGGTCAAGTTCACCGACGCCGGCGAGGTCGTCGTCCTCGTCGACGCCGAAGCGGCCGGACCAGGGTCCTACCGGCTCGACATCGCCGTCCGCGACACCGGGATCGGGATCCCCCCGGAAAGGATGGACAGGCTCTTCGCATCGTTCAGCCAGGTCGACGCGTCGACGACGCGACGCTTCGGCGGCACCGGACTCGGGCTCGCGATCTCGAAGCGCCTCGTGGAGCTCATGGGCGGGACGATCTCGGTGGAGAGCGAGCAGGGCAAGGGTTCGACCTTCCGCATCGCGCTCGCGGTCGACGCAGCGGAGGTGCCGGCGCGACTCTCGCTCGAGGACGCGCTACCGCACCTTGCCGGCAAGCGGATCCTCGTCGTCGACGACAACGCGACGAACCGCGAGATCGTGACGCGTCACGCGCGGTCGTGGGGGATGGAGCCCGTCGCAGTCGAGCGGCCCCGCGACGCGCTCGCGCTAGTCGCCGCGGGCGAGCCCTTCGATGTCGGCGTGCTCGACATGATGATGCCGGAGATGGACGGCGTCACGCTTGCGCGCGAGATCCGCCGCCATCGACCCGAGCGCGAGCTTCCGCTGCTGCTCCTGACGTCGCTCGGTCGGCTGCCGCAGGCGCGGTCGGCGGGCGCGTTCTCGGCCCAGCTCGCGAAACCGCTCAAGGCCTCCCAGCTCTACAACGCGCTGCTGCGCCTGGTCGCCGCAGGCGTCGAGACCGAAGAGGCGGTCGAGGCCGCGACGGACGGGAAGCCGGCGACGTCGGCCCTGCGGATCCTGCTGGCCGAGGACAACAGCATGAACCAGAAGGTGGCGCTCCGCCTGCTCGAACGCCTCGGCTACGGCGCCGATGTCGTCTCGAACGGGCTCGAAGCAGTGGAAGCGGTCGAGCGGCAGCCGTATGACGTCGTGCTGATGGACGTCCAGATGCCCGAGCTAGACGGACTCGACGCGTCGCGCGAGATCTGTGAGCGCCGGCCGCCGTCTAGCCGTCCCCGGATCATCGCGATGACCGCAAACGCGATGCCCGAGGATCGCGAGGCGTGTCTCGCGGCCGGAATGGACGATTACCTCGCAAAGCCGATCCGCGCGGACGAGCTGGCGGAGGCGCTGCGGCGCGTCAAGCCGCTCCCGAGTGACGGCGAGGTGAGCTTCGAGAACGGAGGCGTCACGGTCGATGCCGGCGCGCTAGAGAACCTGCGCGAGCTCGGAGGCGACGACTTTCTGGACGAGGTGATCGACACCTTCCTCGCCGATGCACCGACGCTGATCGCGACCCTCGGCGCCTCGCTCGCTGCGCAGGACGCCGACGAGCTCCGGCGGGCGGCGCACACGCTGAAGTCGAACGGCGCCACCCTCGGCGCAGCGGGATTCTCGGAGCTCTGCCGCGCGCTCGAACAGCGCGCGAAGAGCGGCTGGCTCGAGGATGCTTCCGAACTCGTCGGCCGGATCGAACAGGAGTACCGGGCACTCGAGGAAGCGCTCGCCGCCGTCCGTTCGGGAGCGGCATCGTGAGCGCTTCCGCCTCTCCGCCGGGGACGATCCTGATCGCAGACGACAACCGTGTGAACCGGCTCCTGCTCGGCCGCGGTCTGGAACACGAAGGGCACACGGTCGTGTTCGCGGAGCACGGCGGCGAGGCGCTCGAGCTGCTGCGCGAGCAGGCGTTCGACCTGATGCTGCTCGACGTCCTGATGCCCGAGCTCGACGGCTACGGCGTCCTGGCGGAGCTGAAGGGCGACCCCCATCTCCGCGAGATTCCGGTGATCATGACGTCGTCGCTCGACGAGCTCGACAGCGTCGTCAAGTGCCTCGAGATGGGCGCCGAGGACTACCTGACGAAGCCGATCAATTCCGTCTTGCTGAGCGCGCGCATCAACGCGAGCCTCGAGAAGAAGCGACTCCGCGATCAGCAGCGCGAGCTGATCAGCAAGTTCGCGACCAAGGAGGTGGCAGAGGATCTGCTCACGTCCGGCTTCTCGCTCGGGGGCAAGCACCTCGATGCGTCGGCGATGTTCTGCGACATCCGCTCGTTCACGACGATCGCGGAAGCGCGCGAGCCCGCCGAGACGATCGAGCTGCTGAACGACTACTACACGCTGATGATGGACGCGATCAACGGCGAAGGCGGGATCGTGAACCAGATGGTCGGCGACGGGTTGATGGCGATCTTCGGCGCGCCGCTGCCGCGCAAAGACCATTGCCAGGAAGCCGTCCTCGCGGCGCGGCAGATGATCGAGTTGATCCGGCTCTTCAACCATGAGCAGGCGGCGCAGGACAAGGTGCAGATCCAGATCGGCATTGGAATCGCGTCGGGGCACGTCGTCGCTGGCTATACGGGCACGCACCACCGCGCGACGTACACCTGCGTCGGCGACACCGTCAACGTTGCTGCTCGCCTCGAGTCGCACACGAAGGTGCTGAACCGGCCGATCCTGATCGACGAGAACACGCGCAGCGCGCTCGAGGACGGGATCGCCGTCGAGCCACAGGGCGAGCTGCTGATGAAGGGGAAGACGGAGCCGATCAACGTCTATGCCGTGCTCGTCGACTCGCTCGTCGAGAGCGGGTAGCGGCGACCCCATATTCGCGCTCAATAACCTCGACCCGTACCGTCACCATTTCCCAACAACGTCCGCAACTCTGCTCGTTGGAACGCGTCGACTGCGGATCACAGCCGCTTCTCTGGGGCTAACTCAGTTTTTGGAACTGAACGTGGAAGTCTCGTGGAGCGGATGATGGGACTCGAACCCACGACCTTGATGGCAAAGAACGGCCGCTAGCTGACTTCAAGCGCCAGTACCCGACAAACCCGCACCGGGTGGACAGTGGACAGGAGGGAGCCCCGGACGCCCGGGGCCTCTCCCCTTCCCCCTAGCCGCACTCCACGCTGAGGTTGTCGAAGAACACGGCCACATCGCCACTGGGAGTCACAGTGATGTACGCGGTCTCCTTCACGTAATAGGTCGGGGCGCCCCTCGTCCCGACAATGTGGCAGCGGTTGATGAACGTATCGGTGAAGCCGCCGCTCGGGACGAAGACCGTCGTTTCGCGCGTCAGGCCGGTTGCGTGGTAGGGAATGCCGCTGCTGTTTGTCCCGCTCACGCCTTGCGGCTGGAAGTGGAAGCTCAGCAAGAACCCTCCCTCGCCCAGTGGCTGCTCGATGAAGACGCCGAGCAGGTGCCCCGACAGCGTGATCGTCTCGCCGCAACCCTCGATCGTCGCCTCGAACGGGATGTCCTTCTCGACCGTCGTCGTCGCGCGCGCCGTCGCCACAGGGATTGCAACGCCGACGACGAGTGCGACGAGAGCTATTCGCAGGAACCACTTGTTGGAAACCTCCCCCTCGACACCTTGAGCACATCGTGGCGCTCCCTTCCTGCACGAAGGCCCGGTGTGGAAGTCGACCGGGGAGGGCCGCACTCACGGCGGCTACCGCGCTGGGTCTAGGCGCTGATGCAATGATCCCACTCGCCACGCGCAGGTCAAGGCGGCCTGGCATTCGGGGGATCGGCGGGGGTTAGCCTCGCCGAGGCGCTCGAGCCGACGCTGCTGATGCCGGAGCGCTACCTCCTACCAGCCCGGCTCCCGGCCGCGATCACCACCAAGACGGCGAACCCGACCAAGGCCCACCATGCAATGCTCAGCGTGCCGTCGTGCCACGTAAGAACGTCCCACATCGCGCGAACCCTAGCCCGTCCCCCTCCGCTGCGTCAGAACACGCCAACACCTCGTGTCGGCGGACGCCCACCCCGTTACAGTCGTCCGTCGCCACACGATCTGAGCCCAAGCCCGGAGTGCTCCACAGGAAGGGCAGTTCGGGCGCGTCTGCTAGACGAGGCGCCGGGGACCAGGGGGGCTAACGCTCAGGGTTCTCGGCGTCTCATAGACTCAGCGAGCCGTCCAGGCCCCGAGGAGAGGAGCGTCGACCTCGACGGGCCCGGCGAGCTCGTGGGTTGCAGCAACAAGAGGGCTAGTACCACTTCCCGCGTACGAATCCGCCGAAGCCAATGAGCCCGATGAGGGCGATGATCAACCCGATCCAGAAGCTCCAGAGGAAGATCACGATGACCCCAACGATCACGAGGATTCCGCCAACTGTCAGTCCTCCGTATCGACGCTCAGGCGTGGCCACTTCCTACTCCTTCCTCGAGGTTGTTCGGGGACCATAGGCGTGCCTTTGGTGCTCGAGCGCGCTAAGGTCCTGCCTTACCGCGCGGCGCCACGGACGGTCTCTAGGTCTGGGAGAACCTGACTTCGGGCCGGCGCTGCGTGTTTCAGTTACTACCTGTAAGCGAGTGAACCCCGCTGTTTGCAGCGGGTTCCTCGCGAAGCGGATGATGGGACTCGAACCCACGACCTTCTGCATGGCAAGCAGACGCTCTAGCCAGCTGAGCTACATCCGCGGGATGCGGCTCAGTATAGCCGCCCCTTACGCGGCCGAATCCAGCGCTTCGTTCACCAGCGCGTCGGCCAGGTCGTTGTGCTCGCGGCGCACTGCGGTGTACGTGACGTCCTCCAGCCTGTCCGCCAGCGCGCGCGCCTCCGCGACGAGCTCGCGGAGCGTTTCGTTCTTGACCTTGTACTCGCCGCGCATCTGCTTGACGAGGAGCTCCGAGTCGGAGACGACCTCGAGCTCGTCCACGCCGCGCTCGAGCGCCGACTCGAGGCCGGCAAGCAGGCCGCGGTACTCCGCAACGTTATTCGTCGCCACCCCGATGGCCTGGCCTCGTGCGTCCAGCACGGTGCCATCGGCGGTCTCGAGCACATAGCCGTAGGCCGCAGGCCCCGGGTTCCCACGCGCCCCGCCGTCGGTGGAGAGCCGCGCCTTCATCCGGTCTCAGACATCGTGACGGTGGTGTCGCGCAAGACCCTCCGCGAGCGGGTAGAGGTCGAACGCGGGCTCCTCGTAGGGATGGGCCTCGCGCAGAGCCGCGACGACCTCCGCTTCGCGGTGCGCCGGGTAGACCGTCTCGAGCCGCAGCTCCGCCACGCGCTCCTCGCGGCCCGGCTGGCCGACGCTGGGTGAGGCGGCCTCGCCGGCGAGGAACGTCCCGGTTCCCTCCGTGTACCAGGAGCACCGCGTGTAGTCGCCGATCCGCCCGGCCCCTGCCGCGAACAACGCCTCGCGCACGGGGTCGAGCGCCTCGCGCGGCACGAAGACGACGAGCTTGCGGTTCACGTTTGCGGACCCTAGCGGCGGGGAAACCGGCCGCCCGTGGCGACGATGCAGGTTCAGCCTCGGCCAACCCGGCCGAGCGCCCCGTGACCATTACCTGAGTGCCCGTGGGCTAGCGGGCCCAGCTCGGGCTGAACTGCTCGCCGGCCCACGAGGTGGCACGGTGCAGTCCCTTGCCGTTCGGGTGCATCAGCCAGAGGTGGGTCGTACCCGGATGCGGCCGCTCGCTCGCGAACAGGAGCCAGCTCCCGTCCGGCGACCAGACCGGATGACCGTCGTTTAGGGCGTTGTGGGTCAGCCGCACGGGGTGCGAGCCGTCGGCGTTGACGACCCAGATCTCGTTCGTCAGGTGCCGAGGGCCCGTGCCCACGTTCGACTCGTAAGCGACCCGGCGCCCGTCGGGCGACCAGGACGACGCCCAGTCGACGCCGCCGCCGTTCGGGCCGTGCGTCAGCGCGTGCTTGCCGCTGCCGTCTGCGTTCATAACCCAGATCCGGTAGTGCGCCGCATACGCGATCCG
>JBKPHO010000160.1:0-10835 GCA_046729915.1 Actinomycetota bacterium
CCACCATTGCGTTCGTCCGTCCATTGCATCGGCGTTCGGATCGCATTGCGCTCCTTCAGCCGCAGGTTCTCGCCCATCCCGATCTCCTCGCCGTACCGCAGCACCGGGGCCCCGGGCAGCGAGAAGAGCAGGCTGTAGGCGAACTCGAGGCGCCGTTGGTCCCCCAGCATCGGAGCCAGCCGCCGGCGTATCCCGCGGCCGTAGATCTGCATCGAGGCCTCGGGAGCGAACTCGGCGAAGACAGCCTTGCGGTCTCGGTTCGGCAGACGACCGAGGTCGAGCTCGTCGTGATTTCGTAGGAAATGCGCCCAATGAGCTCCCGGAGGGATATTTCGAGTCGCTGCCAGGGCTGAGGCCAGAGGGCGCGCGTCTCCTGTCGCAAGTGACGCGAACAGATGCTGGTTGACCCAAAAGTTGAACATCATGTGAAGCCCATCGCCGCCGGCGAAGTACTCCTGGTCATCACGCGGGACGACATTCGCCTCGCCAAGAAGGATTGCGTCGCCGCGGCGCCACTGGACGAGCTCGCGGAGCTCGCGAAGAAACTCGAACCGCAGCTTCGCCGGGCCTCCGTCAGGCTGGGGCTTCTCGAGGAGGAATGGGACGGCATCGACACGGAACCCCGAAACGCCGAGGCGCAACCAATAGCCGACGACACGGTGGATTTCCTCCCGCACGCGGTCGTTCTCGAGATTCAGGTCGGGCTCGAAGTCGTAGAAGCGGTGGAAGTACCACGACCGCGCCTTCCGGTCGTACGACCACGTGGTGGCCTGAGCCCCGGGGAAGACCACGCCCGAGCGCGCGGCGCGCGGGCGCTTGCGCGACCAGACGTACCAGTCGCGGTACGGCGACCCGCTGCTCGCCCTTGCGCTGAGGAACCACGGATGACGATCGGAGGTGTGGTTTACGACCAGGTCGAGGAGTACACGCATGCCGCGGCCCTCGGCCTCGGACAGGAACTCGACGAACTCGCCACTCGATCCGAGCCGTCCATCGATTCCGTAGTAGTCCGTGATGTCGTAGCCGTCGTCACGGTCTGGCGTCGGCTGAGTGGGGGCGAGCCAGAGCACATCTACGCCGAGGCTCTCGAGGTAGTCGAGCCGCTGACGAAGGCCGCTGAAATCGCCGACTCCATCGCCGTCTCCGTCCATGAATGCCTCCACCGAGAGGCTGTAGAAGACGGCATTCCGATACCACGGCTGCATACCACCCCTATTCCCCGCGAGGGGCCACGGCTCACCGGTCCGCGCACCTACAACTGGTTGACGGGAGCCCGCGACTGAACCGCGCGCCGGGCTGAAGCGTAGTTCCTGATGGGATTCGAACCAGAGGGGGGTTACGCATGCTTCGCATCGTCTCGACGCTTGCACTGCTCGGAGCTCTGAGCAGCATCCTGGTCGCCGGCTCGCCGGCCTCGTCGGTCAAGAAGCCGGGGCCGTTTCCGCAGGTGATCCAGCTCCCGACGGGCTTCCGGCCCGAAGGGATCGAGGTGGGGAGGGGAACGACTTTCTATGTCGGCTCGGTCGCAAATGGGGCGATCTTCCGCGGCAACCTGCGCACCGGCAGCGGCGCGGTCTTCATTCCGGGTGCGTCCGGGAAGGCCGCTACCGGGATCGAGCTCGACCGGCGCAAGAGGCTCTTCGTGGCGGGCGCCGCGACCGGGAACGCCTACGTCTACAGCGCGAAGACCGGTGCGTTGATCCGCACCTACAACCTTGCGACGCCGCCGACCTTCATCAACGACGTCGTCGTCACGCCCAAGGCCGCCTACTTCACCGACTCGCAGAAGGCCGTGCTCTACCGTGTCCCGATCGGGCCCCGGGGTGCGCTCGGCAACGCCCAGACGATCGCGCTCGGCGGCGACTACGTCCACGTGCCCGGCGAGTTCAACCTCAACGGCATCGACGCAACGCCCAGCGGCAAGACCCTCGTGGCGGTTCAGACGGTCAACGGCCGTCTGTACCGGATCAACGCGGCGACCGGGGTCGCGAAGCTGATCTCGCTCGGCGGCGAGAGCGTTCCGAGCGGTGACGGGATCCTGCTCGCGGGCAGGACGTTGTACGTCGTCCAGAACCAGCTGAACGTCGTGGCGGTGATCGCGCTGAGGCCCGGCCTCGCGTCGGGGCGCGTGCTCACGCGCCTGAGCGACCCGAACTTCTCGGTGCCGACCACGATCGACGACTTCGGCAAGCGCCTGTACGCGGTGAACGCCCGCTTCGGCGTGCCGGATCCCGACACGGCTGCCTACCAGGTCGTGCAGCTGAGAAAGCCTGGGAGGCGCTAACGCGGCGCGCACAGCGCGAGGCCGTCGCGGAGGACCGGCGAGTAGTCGTACGGCAGTCCTGCGTGGTCGGTGAGGAGGATCGAGCGGATGCTCTCGAGCCCGCGGCGCCGCGCGGCTCGGCTTAGTGCGTACGCGACTCCGTCGACCTCGAAGGTGACGATCCGCTCCGGGCCGTCGCGGCGGCAGCGCAGCACGCCTCCGTTCGGGCCGAACGGCCACTCGTCGCCGTAGTCGTCCTGGGCGACGGCCTGCACGTGCCTGCCGAGGCCCGGCTCGCGAGCCGTCGAGGCCGCTCGTTCACCGCAACCGGCCCCGAGCAGGAGGACGATCAGCCCGCCGGCCGCTCCAAGCCGCCCTCTACAGGCTCCCGGCCAGTTCCACAAGCCGGGATTATCCAGCGTCGTACCCGCGGCTGGAGTAGCGTCCGCGCGCATGGGGCTGGCGTCTTCCGCGCAGTTCCTCGAGATGCTGGACGCGGCGCAGGCCGCGGGGTACGCGTATCCCGCCGTCAACGTCACCTCGTCGGAGACACTCAACGCGGCGCTGCGCGGGCTTGCGGAGGCCGGGTCAGACGGGATCGTCCAGATGACGCCGTCGGGGGCGGCCTTTGCCTCCGGTGGCGCGCTTGGCGACGCAGCCGCGGGAGCACGCGCCCTTGCCGAGTTCGCACACGTCCTCGCCGAGCGCTACCCCGTCCTGATGGGGCTTCATACGGACCACTGCCCGCCGGGGCGGGTCGACGACTTCCTCCGGCCCCTCCTCGCCGAAACGGCCGCGCGGCGTGAGCGAGGCGAACCGCCGCTCTTCAACTCGCACATGTTCGACGGCTCCTCGTTGCCGCTCTCCGAGAACCTGGCCCTGGCCCGCCTGCTCCTCGAAGAGGCCTCCCGGTTGGGCATCGTGCTAGAGCTTGAAATCGGCGTCGTCGGCGGCGAGGAGGACGGCGTCGACGCGAGCAGCCAACCGTTCGAGCGGCTCTACACGACGGCCGAGGACGGGCTGGCGGTCGCCGAGCTGCTCGGCACCGGCGAGCGCGGGCGCTATCTCCTGGCCGCGACCTTCGGGAACGTGCACGGCCGCTATGCGCCCGGTCGCGTCACGCTGCGACCTGCCCTCCTCGGCGAGCTCCAGGAGGCACTCGCCGCCCGCTACGAGGGCGCGAGCTTCCAGTTCGTCTTCCACGGAGGCAGTGGCGCCCCGCAGGCCGCGATCGCGGAGGCTGTCTCGCACGGCGTCGTGAAGATGAACCTCGACACGGAAATGCAGCACGTCTTCACGAGCGCCGTGGCCGAGCACGTCTCGACCTCCGACCTCGACGAGAAGACGGCCTTCGACCCTCGCTCCTGGGGCCGGAAGGCCGAAGCGGCCATGGCGACGCGGGTGGCGCTGGCCTGCGAAGAGCTCGGCTCGGCCGGGCGGTCGCTCGCACGGTAGAGCCTGTGGGCCGGAGGGATCTCCGGCCCGCAGGCCGATGTGCGCCAGTTCCTAGAGGACCGGCGAATAGGCGGGCGCGCCGAGCTCCTCGGCCGCCTTTCGGCCGCCCATCAGACGATCAAGCCAGCGCGGCAGGTACCAGTTCCGCTCCCCGAGCAGCGTCATCACCGCCGGCACGAGGAGGCCGCGGACGATGGTCGCGTCGATGAAGATCGCCACCGCGAGCCCGACGCCGAGCTGCTTCGTCGAGACCACCGAGAGGGTGGCGAACGTCGAGAAGACGGCGACCATCACGATCGCCGCGCTTGTGATCACGCCCGCGGAGTGCGTGATCCCGCTGCGGATCGCCTCGCGCGTGTTCAGGCCCTGGTCGTGTCCCTCGCGGATCCGGCTGAGGATGAAGACGTGGTAATCCATCGAGAGGCCGAAGAGGATGACGAACAGGAAGAGCGGGAGGAACGCGGCGATCGGGCCGTGGTGCACGCCGCCGATGTGGACGATCCCCCAGCCGCCCTGGAACACCGAGACGAGCACGCCGTAGGCCGCCCCGACCGACAGCAGGTTCATCGCGATCGCGGTCGCCGGGATCACCAGGGAGCGGAAGTTCCAGAGCAGGAGCAGGAACGCGAGCCCGAGGACGAACGCGAACACGTACGGCGTTCGTGAGCTCAGGCGGTCGTTGAAGTCGACCGACTTGGCGGTCGGCCCGGTTACGTAGGCGGTCCCGACCGTGCCGACCGTCTCCGGCACGACCGAGTTGCGCAGCGTCCGAAGAGCGCTCTCCGAGGCCGCGTTCGTGCCGTCACCGGCGAGCGGGATGTCGATGCGCGCGAGGGTGCGCCGGCCGTTGGCGTCCACCGTGATTGGCTCGTGCATCCGGCCGGAGGCGATCGCCTCGCGCTTCAGCTTGGAGATCGCGGACGTGACCGAAGCCGAGTCGACGTTCGGCGCGGAGACCACCACCTGCGCCGGCACGGGGTTGCCGCCGAACGCGTGCTGGATCCGGTTGTACGTCT
This sequence comes from Actinomycetota bacterium, assembly GCA_046729915.1. GTDB lineage: Bacteria > Actinomycetota > Thermoleophilia > Gaiellales > Gaiellaceae > AC-32. The sequence goes on from JBKPHO010000160.1 coordinate 4,735, forward strand.
TGATCACGGGTAGGTTCCGCGGCAGGTCGGTCACGCCGGGCGACGCGGTCTTCAGGTGGACCGCCGGTGCGGCGAGCAGGCCCAGGAACGCCACGGCGACGACGACGGTGGCGAGCGGGTGGGACAACGCGGGCCTGACGATCGCCGCCCACACGCGGCTCTCGCCGCCGGAACGGCGCCGCTCGAGCCGGCGGCCGAGGAACGGAATCCGGCCGCGGTCGACGTGGTCGCCGAGCTTCGACAGCAGCGCGGGCAGGACGGTCAGAGACCCGAGCATTGCCACGGCGACGACGATCGCGGTCGCCTCGGCCATGCCCATGAAGGTCCCGAGCCCGGTCAGGAACATCGCCGCGACCGCGACGACGACGGTCAGGCCGGAGGTGAGCACGGCCTTGCCCGACGTCGCGGCCGCCGCTGCGACGGCCTCCCGGTTCGACTTTCCGCCCGCGCGCTCCTCGCGGGCCCGACGGAAGATGAACAGGGAGTAGTCGACCCCGACCGCCAGCCCGATCAGCAGGATCAGCGAGTGGGCGTTGCCGTCGATCGGGATCGCGTGGCTCGTCAGGGCAACTAGGCCGGTCGCGATCATGATCGCGCTCAGCGCGAGCACGACCGGCAGGAGCGCCGCGACGAGCGCCGCGAAGGCGAGCCAGAGGATCACGAACGTCAGCGGGATCGAGATGCCCTCGGCCCGCCTGAAGTCCTTGCCGATCGTGTCGTCGAGCGCCTTGCCCGCGGACGCTTCGCCGAACTGCTCGATGCGGAGCTGCGGATTCGCTTTCGCGACTCGCTGGACCGCCTCGACGACCGGCTGGACGCGCTCGTGCGCGGTATCGGCCTTGCCCTTCATCGAGAAGAGCACAACGGCGGAGCGGCCGTCGCGGCTGATCTGGCCGCCGTTTCCGGCGGCGAACGGGTCTTGCACGCTCTCGACCCGGTGAGTGGCGCCGACGGCAGCGGCGACCGCGCGCGCCGCCCGGTGCCCGGCCGGAGTGCGAATGCTTCCGCCGCCGCGCGCCTGGAGCAGGACCTGCTCCGCGGCCGGCTGCTCGAAGCCACCGCGCTCGAGGAGGCGCTCCGCCTTCGCGGAGCCTCCCGTCGACTCGCCGGATGCCGACAGGAGCTTCGAGCCGCCGCTCGCCGCCGCCACGGCGACGAGCACCAGCGCGAGCCAGGCGAGGATCGCCTTGGCGCGGTGCTCGGAGCTCCAGCGTCCGAGCCGCCCGGCGATCCCAACTTCGTGATGTCCATGCGTCGAGTTCATCGGAGTCTCCTTTCTCTGTGCGGTCGACTCCGATCGTGTGCGCGACCCGCCCTGGCGCCTACGAGGCGAACCACGGGCGTGTTGCGGGAAAACCGAAGGTCGCCGTCAGGCGGCTGTCGGCAGGGTGAAGAAGAACGTCGTGCCCCGGCCCGCTGCGGACTCGAGCCAGAGCCGGCCGCCGTGGGCCTCGACGATCCGTCGCGAGAGGGCGAGGCCGATCCCGACGCCTTCGACCTCGCCGGCCGATGAACCGCGGCGGAAGAGCTCGAAGACACGCTGGTGGTCCCGCGGGTCGATCCCGCGCCCGTTGTCGCGGACGTACAGCGCCCCCTCGGCTGATCCGACCTCGATCCGCAGCGGCTCGGCGGAGCGGTAGCGGATCGCGTTCGCGAGCAGGTTGTGGAAGACGGCACGCAGCTGCGTCGCGTCGGCCTCTACCCGCGGCAGCGGTTCTCGGGCGACCTCGGCGCCCGACTCGGCGAGCTCGAGCGACAGGTCGGCCACGGCCTGGTCGACGACCTCGTCCGCGGAGATCGGCCGGGTCTGCGGCTCGCCGACGGATGCGTAGCGCAGCAGGCCGTCGATCGAATCCTGCAGCCTGCGTGTCGCGGAGAGCGCCGTCTCGAGCGGCGCCTTCCCGTCTCCCTCGAGGGCGCGCCCGAGTATCTGGACCACGGCATGAAGCGGTTGTTGCAGCTCGTGCGCGGTCAGCTCCGCGAAGAGACGCAGGTCGGCGTTCGAGCGTGCAAGCTCGATCGCCTGCCGCGCCAGCTCGTCCTCGGCCCGCTTTCGCAGGAGTACCGGCCCGAGCTGGGAGGCGATCGCCGAGAGAACGTTCGTCCAGCGCTCGTCCTCGGTCCTACGGTGGTCGGCGAAAAACCCGACTACCGCGACGACCTCGCCCTCCGCCAGCACCGGCACCGCGACTCCGGCCGCGAAGCCCACGCGCCGCGCGGTGTCGATGCGCGGTCCCTCTCGCTTGGTCGTCGCCACGTCGATCCAGTGCGGCCGCTTCTCCTGCCAGACCATCCCAGGGAGCCCCTCGCCGGGAGCCATCGTCTGAGGCGCACTGGCCTCGACGAAGAAGGCCTCCATCTCGGGCGAGGCGGCCCACCACCCCGGCGCGAGCTCGAGCCGGGCGTAGTCGGCGTCGGGGATCCACATCTCGCCCGCCACCCAGCCCGACTCCACGCAGACCTCACGGATCACCCGGGCGACCGCGGTCTCGAAGTCCTCCGCCGAGCTGATCACCATCGTCGCCGCCTGGAGCAGGCGCAGCTCGTCCTCCGTTCGGCGCAGCTCCGTCATGTCGCGGATGGCGACGACCGAGCCCGTGCCCGACTCCATCGGGAACGGCGCCGACGAGTACGCGACCCGGATCATCGAGCCGTCGCGACGGAAGAACCAGTCGTCGTCGACGCGGACGCTCTCGCCGGTCGTGCGCGGCTTGAGCAGCGGACACTCCTCGGCGGGGTAGGCCGAGCCGTCGGCCCGACGGTAATGGGTCGTCGCGTGGCTGTTGAGGCCGAGCAGCTCCGACTCGTCGTCGTAGCCGAAGAGCTCGATCGCGGCCGGGTTAACGAAGGCGAAGTTCCCGTCGGGGTCGACGATGTAGAGGCCGTCCGCGGTCTGCTCGGCGATTCGAAGCGGAGCTTCGTCACCGGCGGCCGCGGGGTGGAGTGTTCGCGGCCCGGTCGTCAGGCATTCGATTATTGCTGTGGCCGGGCGAGGGGTCTAGCGTGTCTCGCGAATGGACACGCGGGTCCTGCTGGTAGACGACCATGCCGTCGTCCGCGCCGGCATCCGGCTCGTCCTCGACCAGGCCGACGGGATCGAGGTCGTTGGCGAGGCGGGCACCGAGGAACGCGCGATCGTGCTTGTGCGCGCGCAGAAGCCCGACGTGGTCGTGCTGGACGTGCTCCTCCCCGGCAAGGGCGGAATCGCCCTCGTTCCCGAGCTGATCGATGCCTCACCGGGAAGTCACGTCCTGATGCTGTCGTCGAGCGCCGATCCCGGAACCATCGAGAAGGCGCTCGATGCGGGCGCGACGGGCTACTCGATCAAGCGAACGACAGACACCGAGCTCGTGACCGCCGTGCAGGCGGTCGCCGCCGGAGCGAGCTACGTCCATCCCGAACTCGGGGCCAGCCTCGCTCGCGCCGGCCGAGCATCAGTTGGGCCCTTGAGCCCCCGCGAGCGCGACGTCCTACGACTCGTCGCGCTCGGCCACACCAACCAGGAGATCTCCGAGCAGCTCTTCATCTCGACGCGCACGACCGAGATGCACCGGGCAAGCATCATGCGGAAGCTCCAGCTCGACACGCGAGCGCAGCTCGTCAACTACGCGCTCGCGAACGGCCTCATCGGTCCGAGCTAGCCGCGTCTTCGGCCGCGTAGAGCGCGGCGGTTTCGGCGGCTGCAGCCGCGATCCCCTCGCGCAGCGACCTCGGCGCGAGCACCTCGGCTTGGGGTCCGTACCCGAGCAAGCTGTGGAAGGCGTGGTCGAGCCCGTCGAACTGGGCGATCACCGTCGGCCGCTCGCCGCCGTCGTCGACGACGCGCGCGGCTCGGAGGTAGCGGACCCGGCTGCGCGGGACGCGTACGGTGACCTCGATCGGCGTCCGGCTGCGCTCGAATGCCTCCGAGCGCCGGGCCCAGGCGGCGGCGAGATCGAAGTCGGCAGGCCGAGCGCACGGCTCCGCGCGCTCCTTCGCCGAGACGATCCGCGACACCCGATACACGCGTTCGTCGCCGCGGCGCTGCGCGAGCAGGTACCAGACGCCGGCCTTGAGGACGAGGCCGAGCGGGTCGATCCGGCGCGAGACGACGGTCCCGCGCTCGCGGTAGCGAATGTCGATGCGCCGGCCGCGCCAGAGCGCTCCAGCGAGAACGGGCAGGTGCGGGACGCGATCCTCTTCGCGAAACCAGCCCCGTGTGTCGACGTGGAAAAGCTGGGCCGCGCGACCTGCGCGGTCCTGCAGGTCTGCGGGCAGAGAGGCGAGGAGCTTCAGGCGCGCCGCCGCGAGCTCGCGTCCGAGGCCGAGCTCGGCCGCCGGCCCGACGAAGAGCGCCTCCGCCTCTGCAGCGTCGAGCCCTGTCAGCTTCGTCCGATAGCCGCGCTCGAGGCGGTAGCCGCCTGCCGGCCCGCGCACCGAGGCGATTGGCACCCCGGCCGCTGCGAGCGCCTGCGCATCGCGCTGAATCGTTCGCTCCGAGACGTCGAGCCGCTCGGCGAGCTCGGCGGCAGTGAGTTGCCCGCGCGTCTGCAGCACGAGCAGGAACGAGACGAGCCGGCTTGCGCGCACGCGCCGAGCCTATTCCACAAAGGCGACAGAAGATGGCGGGAATGGCCGCTATGGTCGCCGCCAATCGAAAAGGGAGGGACCACGATGGCTGTGAAGCCGATTCCGGAGGGGTACCACACCGTCACGCCGTACCTGGCCGTCGACGACGCGGCAGAGGCGATCGATTACTACAAGAAGGTGTTCGGCGCCAAGGAGCGTGTGCGCATGGACGCGCCCGGCGGCAAAATCGGCCACGCCGAGCTCGAGGTCGGGGACTCACTCGTGATGCTGTCCGACCCGTTTCCGCAGGCGTCGACGAAGCCGCCGCAGGAGCTGGGCGGCACGAGCGTGAGCGTGTTCCTGTACGTCGAGGATGTCGACGCGACGGTCAAGCAAGCAGTCGACGCGGGCGCGACGATCACGATGGAGGTCGCCGATCAGTTCTGGGGCGACCGGATGGGCTCGTTCACGGACCCCTTCGGCCACTCCTGGTCGATCGCGACCCACGTCGAGGACGTGCCGCCCGAGGAGATGGCCGAGCGCGCCAAGACGGCGATGGCTTCGATGAGCGCCTGAGACTGGGGCCGCGCGGCGGTCAGCTCCGAGCGAAAATTGGGTGGCTAAGCGCTGGAGCCGTGCTCGGCAGCCTCGGCATCGGCTTTCGTCTCGTGCACCGTGTCCGGCGGATGCTCAGGCGGCGCGTAAAGCGAATAGAGCTTCATGTCGGTTGAGCCCGTGTTCACGACGTTGTGCCACACGCCGGCGGGAATCACGATCGCCCAGTCGTCCTCGACCTCGTGTGTCTCGTCGATCCGCTCGTTCGTCTCGCCCAGTTCGACGCGGCCCTGACCGTCTTCAATTCGGATGAACTGGTCGTGAGTGGGGTGCGACTCCAGCCCGATGTCTTCGCCTGGTGCGAGGCGCATGACCGTGAGCTGCGCGTGCTCGCCGGTGAACAGGACCGTGCGAAAAGTCGTGTTATCGAGCGTTTCCCGCTCGATATCGCCTACCCAAGCCAACATTTCTCGTCCCTCCAGTCATTGGGTACCCGGCCGTCTATCGGGAAGCCAGCCCTCGCGGTACCGGGTCGTTTCACGCGGGCCGAACCGCTCGTACGCTTTCTCGGGATCGTCCGTCTCCTGCTCGACACCCGCGCCGTGGCGCAGCGCGGCCTCGTCGACGGAATAAGCGCCCCAGTCTGGGCCGGTCGAGCGGTCGCGCGCACCGATCGCGACCACGAGGCAGGGGCCGTCTCCGGCGCCGATGATCACATGGTTGGTGCCCGCCGGGCAGTGCACGAAGTCCCACTGCCGTAGCGGGCGCTCCTCACCCTCGACGATGGCCAACGCCTCGCCGGCGATGACGAGGAAGTCCTCCTGGTCGGCCTCCCAGTGGTACATCGCCATCGGCTCACCCGGCGCGAGCGTGACGAGGTGGATCCCGACCTGCGAAAACTCCGGGTCGCCCTCGAACAGGCAGTAGGCGCCTCGCCCTTTGCCGGGGCGCCACCGTGCGTCGCGTGCGTTGAGGACGAACCAGCCGTCGCCCTTCGC
>JBKPHO010000161.1:0-2573 GCA_046729915.1 Actinomycetota bacterium
CGCCACGGCGGCGTCCGCCATCGTTCCCCAGACGAAGCTCGCGCCGAGACAGAGCGCCGCGTCCCAGGCCTCCGCCTCGAGCTCGACCTCGGCGGCGTCGGCCGTCTGCACTTCGACGAGCGACTCGAGCCCGGCCGCCGCCGTCCGTTTACGCGCCTCGTCGGCAAAGGGCGGCCGCACCTCGATGCCGAACACGCCCCACCCGTACGCGCCGGCGAGGATTGTTGCCGGTCCGCCCTTGCCGCAGGCCACGTCGAGCACGCGGCTCTCGCTCGTAAGGCGAAGGTAGTCGCCGAGGAGAAGGATCTTCTCGCGGCTCGTTGGGTTCTGGATCCCGTGGTCGCGCTCGACGACCTCCCAGGGCCAAGACACCGGCTGACCCTATACGGCGCCTACGGCCTCGCTGCAGTCAAGAAATAGGTTGGTCTAGGGTCGATCCACTCCCCGGCCCAGGTGGCCTCGGCCCGCATCCGGCGCCGGCCCTCCTCGAGCTCCTCGAAGCCGATGAAGGGGTAGCGGCAACGGGCCTCGACCAGCAGCTGCCGTTCCTCGTCCTCCAGGTTCAACCTCTTGTTCCGAAGGACGCGTCGCACCTCGGGCCGATCGAAGCCGGTGCGGGAGAGCCAGCCTTCGACTTCCGAGATCGTCGGCAGCCGCGAGGCGTCCGCGGCGGCCATCGATGGGAGGTAGCGCTCGGGCACACGAGCGACGGCGTCTTCCGGGGCGATCGTGCGGATCGTGGTGACACCACCGCGCACGAGCACGCGGAAGGCTTCTGCGACCGCGGTCTCCGGCTCCGCGAGCTGGTGGAGGACGAGCGAGAGGAGGACGCGGTCGAACGTCGCGTCCGCGAACGGCAGCCGTTGCGCGTCCGCCACGACCCAGTCGACCGCACCGTGCGGCGGGGCGGCGCGCTCCGCCGCGAAGGCGACGAAGCGGGCGGAGGAGTCGACGCCGGTGACAATGGCTCCAGCCGTATCCGCGATCGCGTACGAGAAGCCGGCGGTTCCGCAGCCGAGGTCGAGAACTCGCAGGCCGGGCTCGATCCGCGCTTCCTCGACGATTAGCGGCACCCAGAAGTCGACGTTGTCGGTGGAGAACCGTTCGTCGAAGTGCTCGACAGGGAGGCGGTCGGAGCGGAAGGCGACGCGGTCGCGCACGGTTACAGCCGGCGGATGATCTCCTCGGCCTCTTCGCGCGTGAAGCCTCGCAGCGTCTCGGTGTGCTCGGCGCCGTGGCGCTGGAGCTTCATCAGGATCTCCGCCGCGGTGTCGTCGTCCGGCGCCTCGAAGATCTCGACCACGTCGTAGCGGCCGAGCGTAACGTAGACGCCGACCAGAGAGCCGCCTGCGTCCTCGATGACTCGCTCGCCCTCCTCGACGCGCTCCCGCCAGGCGGGCAGGCCGGCGACGCCCTTCGACGTCCAGCGCATCAACGTGACGTAGTGCGGCACCGGCAGACAATACTGCCGCGGTGGAGATAGAAGGCAAGGTCGCCGTCGTGACCGGAGCGGCCGCCGGTATCGGACGCGCGGTCGCCGCGGCCCTTGGGGCCGAAGGCGCCGCAGTGGTGGTCGCGGATCTCGACAGCGACGAGGGGCGCCGGGCGGCCGAGGAGCTCGGCGGCCGCTTCGTCCAGGCGGACGTGCTCGTGGACGACGACCTGCGCGCGCTGATCGCCGCCGCGGAAGGCCTCGAGATCCTCGTCAACAACGCGGGCGGCGCGCCCGGGCCGAACTACCCGCAGGCCCCGATCGAGCACTGGAGCCGCACGCTCGACCTCAACCTCAGGAGCGCGATGGTCGCCACGCAGCTCGCGCTCGAGGCCATGACCGAAGGCGGTGCGATCGTCAACGTCTCTTCGATGGCGGGCTACGGGCTCTTCCCGCACAGCGCGCCGGAGTACGCGGCCGCGAAGGCCGCCCTGATGCGCCTCACCGGCGCGCTCTCGCCCCTGGGCGCCGAGCGAGGCATCCGCGTCAGCTGCGTCTGCCCCGACTGGGTCGACACGCCCGCTGTCCATCGCAGCCTCGCCGCAATGACCGAACAGGAGCGCGCGGAGGTCCCCGAGCTCGTGACCGCCGAAGAGATCGCCGGCCTCGTGCTCGACCTGATCCGGGACGACTCGAGCGCCGGCCGCGTCGTGATCCGGCCCGCCGACGGGCCGGCGATGACAATGCCCGTCGAGGGGCCGTGCGGCTGAATGCCTACCTCGCGCGCGCCGGGGTCACCTCCCGTCGCCGGGCCGACGAGCTGATCAAGGCCGGCCGCGTCACCGTCAACGGCGCGCCGGGGCAGCTGAACACCTTCGTCCAGGCGCGCGACCGCGTCGAGCTCGACGGCCGCCCGGTCGAGCTGCAGCCGCTCGCCTACGTGCTCCTGCACAAGCCCGCCTCCACGGTCACGACCGCGCACGACCCGCAGCGACGCCGCACGGTCGTCGATCTGGTCGACCACCCGTCCCGGGTCGTCCCGGTCGGCCGCCTCGACGCCGACACCACAGGGGCCATCCTGCTCACGAACGACGGCGAGCTCGCTCACCGCCTTGCTCACCCGCGCTACGAAGTCGAGAAG
>JBKPHO010000162.1:0-3042 GCA_046729915.1 Actinomycetota bacterium
GAAGGTCAAGACGCCTGCGGCCGAGGCCACTGCGGCCGCCGCCACGGCCGTCACGTTCGGGCGGCCGCCTTCGACCGACGGCGCGGCGCCCTTCGCCTTGCGCTTGGCGACGCGCTTGCCGATCTTCCAGGTGCCCCAGCCCAGGATGGCGTTTCTGCGGTTGACGATCTTTCCCACGGGCTGGTGTTGTACCAGCTACTTGACTGACTTGCCGCGGGTGGCCGGGTCCTGGGCGTTGCTTTCGTCCGGCGGTGGAGGCGGGCTCTTCTTCGCGTGCTCGAGGGGCGGCTTGTGCTCTTTCGTCGGCTTCGGCGGAGGGTTGTGGTGGCCGCGGTTCGAGGGCGGCGACTTCGGCTTCTGCGTGTGCCTCGGTGTCGGCTTGGTCGGTCTGGTGGGCTTCGCCGGCTTCTGCTCGTGGCCGCGGCCGCGCGACGGTGGTGTCGCGACGGGTTTCTCGTGGACGGGCTTCACGGGCCGCGCGGGGACGTGCGAGCTTCGGATCACGTTCTTGCGGTGGACGGCACGGGCCTTGACCGCAGCCGGTCGGTATGGCTTCTGGTCGTGCTTCGCCTCTTGCGCCGGGGCGATGACGGCAGCGGCCTCCTGCGCGGGGGTGCTCGAGGTGGCGCCGGCGGGAGCCTGGGCCTGCTTCTTCGCGGCCGCGGGTGCCGCGGTGGGGCCTCCGGACCGGACGATGCCCTGCTTGACGCCCTCGTAGCCGACGCCCGTGGCGAGCACGGCTCCGGCCCCGACGAGCGCCGCCTTCACGGCGAGGCCGCCGCCGGTCGCGGCTCCGCTGCCTCCCAGGAGCCCCGCAAGCGACTGCGGCAGCGGGATCGCGCCGAGCGCCTTCAGCGCGCCGCGCTGGGCCCGCTGGCTGCGGGCGAAGCCGGCGCAGTCGTCGCACTCGCGCAGGTGGGCGCGCAGGATTCCCTTCTCCTTGCGGGAGAGCCTCCCGTCGAGCTGCCGTGAGATCGCCAGCTCCGCTTCGTGGCAGGTAATCCCGTCCTCGAGCTGCTCGCGCAGGGCGCGGCGGGCGCGGAAGATCAGCGTCTCGACCGCGCTCACGGTCGTGCCGAGGATCTCCGCGATCTCCTGGTAGCTGCGGCCCTCGAGCTCGCGCATGACTAGCGCGGATCGCTGCGTGAAGGCGAGGTGGCCGAGCGCTCGGCGGATGTCCTCGGCGGTGATCGCGTCCTCGTCGACGACGGTCTCGGCGAGCTCTTCCTCGTACGAGACCTCGTTGGGCCGCCGCTGCGACTGACGGAAGCGCTGGCGGCAGACGTTGTGCGCGATCGCGATCAGCCAGTTCTGCGGGGAGCGCGGGCGCTCGCCGTTCTCCATCGCACGGTAGGCATTGAGGAAGGTCGTCTGGGTGACGTCCTCGGCGTCGGCCTGGTTGCGCAGGACGACGAGCGCGTAGCGGTAGACGTCGCCCGCGTGCTTGCGATAGAGCCGCTCGAAGGAGCGGTCGGAGCCCAGCCGTGTGGCCAGAACGGGGGTCATCGAATAGAACGATGCCCGAATTCGCGGCTACTTGCACCCCGCCGACGGGGTATTTGCACTGCTAACCGCTTACTTTGGCGGGATCGGAGGGAGCGGAGGGGCCGGCGGGAGCGGCGGCGGAGGAGGTAGCGGCAGCGTCGGGACGGTCACCGGCAGCTGCGGGACCGTTGCGGTCGGGACCGTAGTAGTAGGGATCGTCACAGGCAGCTGCGGCACGGTCGGCGGCGCGACCGGCACGGTGGCCGCCGGCACGCTCGGTACCGTCGCCGGGAGCTGGACCGCGGAGGGGTTCGCGACCGAGGTAACCGGGGCCGTTACCCCCAGCTGAGCGGGCGTAGTTGTCGGCGCGGAGGCGGCTGCGGGACTGCCGGGGCCCGTCGTTGGGTTGCCAGCCCCGACGGCGCCGCCTCGCGTGGCGGGGCGAGCGGTACGCTTCACCCCTATGCGGACGGTCGCCTTCGTGTCTCTGTGCTGCTGCAGCGCCGCGGCCCCCTGCGCGTACTGCTGCGGCCTTGTCGCGCTGACGGACCTCGTGACGATGTCGACGCCCTTGTAGCCGGCTCCCGCCGTGGCCGCGCCGGCCGCGAGGAGTACCGCGGCCTTGAGCGCGACGTTGCCTCCGACAGCCGCCCCGCCTGTCGCGACTGCTCCTCCTCCGCCCCCCAGGAAGGAGCCGAGCGACCCGGGAAGCGGCACGCTTGTGATCACGCCGAGCGACTTGCGGTCGAGCTGGAGCCGGCGACGCGCGCGGAAGAGCAACGCCTCGACGGCGCTCGTGGAGAGGCCGAGCACCTCGGCGATCTCCTGGTAGCTGCGGCCCTCGAGCTCGCGCATCACGAGGGCCGCGCGCTGGTTGAACGAGAGCGTGGCGAGGGCGGTTAGGACCTCGTCGAGGTTCGGCCGCTCGTGCTCGTGGGCGACAGGCTCCGGCGCCTCCTCGAGCGCGACCTCGCGCGGGCGCGAACCGGCCTGACGCCAGCGCATCCGGCAGACGTTGTGCGCGATCGCGATCAGCCAGTTGTGCGGCTTTTGGGGCCGCTCGCCGCGCTGGAAGGCGCGGTAGGCGTTGAGGAACGTCGTCTGTGTGGCGTCCTCGGCGTCCGCTGGGTTGGCGAGCAGCGCCAGCGCATACTGGTAGACCTCGCCGGCGTGCTTGCTGTAGAGCTGCTCGAAGGCGCGGTCGGCCGGGCGCCCGAGCAGCCGCAGCCTTGACTTCGCGCGCGAAGCCTCCACGCTGCTCAAACGGCGAACACCGCCGCTTGGTTACGGCTAGGTGGTTGCGGCGGCGCGCCTGCGGGTCGCAACGTGGATCGGGCGGCCGAGCGCGACGAGCCCCGCTTCCTTGATCGCCTCGGAGAGCGTCGGGTGTGCGGCCATCCCGTCGGCGACGGTCTCGACGGTCGCCTCCGCGTCGAGCGCCACCGTGCCCGCCTCGATCAGGTCGGTCACGTGGGGCCCGATCATCACCAGGCCGAGGAGCTCGCCGTAGCGCGTCTCGTGGATCGACTTCACCCAGCCGACGGTCTCGTTCTGCAT
>JBKPHO010000163.1:0-1184 GCA_046729915.1 Actinomycetota bacterium
CCGTCGCCCTGCTCGACTGGATCACGGTTCCGTACATCCTCGCGGGGCTCGTGGCGTGGTTGCGACGCCCGGAGAGCCGCCTCGGCCTGCTGATGATCGCCGGCGGCTTCGCGAGCGGGCTCTCGGCGCTGCAGCTGACCCGCGTCGATGCCCTCTTCACGATCGGCGCCCTTTTCGACATCCTGCCCGCGGCGCTCTTCCTCCACGTTTGCCTCGCCTTTCCCGACGGGCGCCTGAGGTCGGAGTTCGAGCGGTTCCTCGTGGTCGCGGCGTACAGCGCGGCGATCGGGCTTCAGCTTGTCAAGCTCATGCTCGGGACGTTAGGGCCCGACACGCTGCTCGAGGTCTCGGCACAGCCCGACGTGGCGACCGTCGTAGAGCACGTGCAGCTGCTCTCGCTGAGCGCGATGTGCCTCGCAGGCGTCGGCGTGCTGGCGGCCCGACGGCGGCACGCCGGCCGGCCTAGGCGCCGGTCGCTCGCGCTGCTGATCGACTCGTTCGCCCTCGGCCTCGTGATGATCGCAGTCCTGTTCGTTTTCGGCACCTTCGACTGGCCCGGCTTCAAAGAGGTCCAGCGGGCGACGCTGGTCGTGATCGGCCTGGCTCCGGTCGTGTTTCTGCTCGGACTTCTCGATGCTCGGCTGGCCCGGTCGGCGGTGGGGGACTTGATCCTCGAGCTCCAGAGCAACCCGGCGCCCGCGAATCTGCGTCTCGCGCTGGCACGGGCCCTGCGTGATCCCTCACTCAAGCTCGCCTACTGGCTGCCCGACTTCGAGACCTACGTCGACCGTGAGGGGCGGGAGGTGGAGGTGACGGCAGACGACGAAGGCCAGGTGACGACGCTGATCGACCGGAACGGGGCCAGGGTGGCCGCGCTGGTCCACGACCGTGCCCTCGTCGAGGAGCGGGAGCTTCTCGACGCGGTCGGTGCGGCGGCGGGCATCGCGCTCGAGAACGAGCGCCTGCACGCCGAGCTGCGGGCGCGGCTCGAGGAGCTGAAGGGATCGCGGGCGCGCGTGATCGAAGCCGGCCAGAAGGAGCGCCAACGGCTTGAGCGCAACTTGCACGACGGGGCCCAGCAGCGGCTGATCGCCCTCTCGCTCGAGCTCAGCCGCCTGGAGCAGTCGCTGAGCGGCGAGCCGGACACCCAGGCACGGCTCGAGACGGCGCGGCGCGAGATCGCG
>JBKPHO010000164.1:0-3149 GCA_046729915.1 Actinomycetota bacterium
GCTGTCTACTTCAACGCGATCCCGCTGTTCATCCTGGCGGGGGCGTACCTCGCTGTGGCGGCCGCGCTTGCGCCGACGCTTTGGCGTGAGCGGCACCGGGTCGCGGTCACAGACGTGGCCCTTGCGGCGATCTTCCCGGCCATCGGCATCCCGGCCTTGATCTTCGGGGCGGTCGTCCTCCACGACCGCTCGCCCATCGGCGGGCACGTCTGGCCGCCGTTCGCTGCGATCGTCGTGGCGCTGCTGCCGGCGCTGGTCTTCCTCCGCCGCTGGAGCGAGCCTGCGGGCGTCGTGATGAGCGGTGCCCGCGCGCGTGAGGCCGAGCAGCTCGCCAGCGCACGCGACCGCGAGCTCGACGCCGTCGCGCGCCTCGTCAACGCACTTGCACGCGTTCAAGCCCCGGAAGAGGCCGCGCGCACGCTTCTCGACGAGGTCGAGTCGCTGCTCGGCACCGAGTTCAACGCCCTCGCGCTGATCAACCAGGACGAGGACCAGGCGACCGGCCTGCTCGCGCGCTCCGGCGGTCGCGACCTCGGCTGGTGGCGCGAGATGCGCGTACACCTGCACAACGAGCCTTCCGGGATCGCCAGCGCCTTCTTCGACGCCGCTCCCGTCGCGGTCTACGACGTGGAGTCGTCGCCGTTGACGAGCCCGCGGCTCGCGAAGGCGGCCGAGGCGAAAAGCGCGGCCTTCGTGCCGCTGATCGTGGACGAGGGGGTCATGGGCGTGCTGGTCGCGGCGGCGACAGGGGAGCGGCGAGCCTTCGCACCGGAGGACCTCCGCCTGATGGAGGCGCTCGCGGGCGAGGCGGCGATCGCGCTCGACCGCACGCGGTCGGCCTCGGCGCTCGACCGGGCGCTCGCACGCGAGCGGCTCGTGGCGAAGATCTCGCGGCGCGTGCGCTCTGTGCACGACCTCGACGCCGTGACCCGGGTGGCGGTGGCGGAGACCGGCCGCGCAATCGGGGCCTCGCGCTGCTTCATCCGGCTCGGGGCCCCCGAGGAGCTGATGCCGATCCGTGCCGAATGGCTCGTCGAGGGTCTCGAGGCGATCGGCGCCGAGGCAGACGCGCTGCCGGTCACGAACCTCGCGGCGCGGGAGCGGCGGACGGTGGCGGTGGCGGACGTCCTCGTCGCCGCCGAGCTCGACGACCCGGAGCTCGGCAGCATCGAGACTCTGACACGCCTCGGGACCCGCTCCGCGCTGGCGACGCCGGTGATCGTCTTCGAGCGGATGATCGGCGTCCTCGGCCTGCACCGCAGCGAGGCGGGACCGTGGTCGCCGGGCGACGTCCTGCTCGCCGAGGCGGTCGCCCGCGAGGTCGGCCTTGCGCTGCACACGGCGAAGCTGCTCGACGAGAACGAGCGGCGGCTCGGCGAGCAGGCCGCGCTCCTGAAGGCCGCACAGACGGTCACGAGCGAGCTCGAGCTGGACACGGTCCTGCAGCGGCTCGTCGACGAGGTCGCGGCGATGCTCGATGCGGAAGCCGTCGACTGCTACCTGCTCGAGCCGGACCGCCGCGTGCTGCGCTGCGCGGCCGTGCATGGGCTGCTCGAAGGCATCGTCGGCTTCGAGTTCCCGGCCGAGCGCGGCCTCTCGGGACGGGCGATCGCGCGCGGGAGGCCGGTGCTCTCGGACGACTACGGCAGCCTCCGCGACGCGGTTCCGCACCCGGCGTACGAAGGGTTCCGCAGCGCGATGGTCGCGCCGATGCGCTGGTCGGGCGAGGCGATCGGCATCCTGGGTGTAGGCACCCGCGATCCCTCGAGGCGGTTCACGCCCGGCGATGCAGGGCTGCTCGAGGCGTTCGCGAGCCTCGCCGCGCTCTCGTTACGCAACGCCGAGAGCTTCGCGGAGCGCACCAGGCAGGCCCGGATCCAGCGCGGCTTTTACCGCATCGCGGCGGTGCTGGGTGAGCCGATCTCCCGCGAGGAGACCTTTGACGCGCTCGCGCAGGCCGCGTGCGATGCGCTCGGCGGCGGCAGTGCAGCGGTGCTGATGCCGCGTGAAGACGACCTCAAGCTCGCGGGCCTGCACGGGCTGCCGGGCCTGTTGGTCAAGTTCCTCGAGAACGGGCTCGGCGACCCGTCGGGCCCCCTGCGCATGTGCGCGCGCGGCGGCCGTGTGCTCGCGGCGCCGCGGCTGGCCGACGACGAGCGCTTCGACGAGGAATGGCGCAGCGTGACCCTCGAGTCGGGCTACCGGTCGCTGCTCGCGGTCCCGGTCGAGGCGCCGGGCACCGAAGGCGCGCTCGTGCTCGTGTTCTTCCCGGAGGAGCGGCGCTTCGCCGACGATGATCTCGAGCTGGCGCGCAACCTCGCGGGCGCGGCCCGAGGCGCGCTCGAGCGCAGCGAGCTGTTCGAGGCCGAGCGCCGCTCGCGGGCGCTGGCCCAGGAGCTGGCGGGCACCGGGACGCAGCTTGCGACGGAGCTCGACCCGGCCGCCCTCCTGGACGAGGTCGCCCGTCATGCACCAAGGCTGCTTGAGGCTGACGCGGCGGTCGTCCGGCTGCTCGAGGGGGACGAGCTCGTCGGCGCCGCGGCCGTCGGTCATGACGCGGCCTCGGTGCTCGAGTCGCGAGTCGCCTCGACCGCTCGCCTGGCCGGCGACGCGGTGCAGTCGCGCTCACCGGTCGCAGTCCCCGACGCACGAGACGACCAGCGGCTCCAGCAGGCCGACCCGATGCTCGCCGCCGGCTACGCGTCCTGCGTCGCGGTGCCGCTGGTCGCGCCTGAGGGGGCGGTTCACGGCGTCCTCTCCGTCTACTGCCGCGCGCCGAGGGCCTGGCGCGAGGAGGAGGTCGAGGCGCTCGCCGCGTTCGCCGGCAACGCGTCGGCCGCGCTCTCGAGCGCCGAGCTCTACCAGAGCGTCACCCTCGAGAAGGAGCGCAGCGTCGCGATCCTCTCGAACATCGCCGACGGGATCGTCGCGATCGACCGCGAGGGGAAGGTCGTGCTCTGGAACGCGGCCGCCGAGCGGATCACGGGGGTTCCCACCGAGGAGGCGCTGCACCGCCGGCCGGTTGAGGTGCTGCAGCGGGAGCTCGAGTCCGACAGCGAGACGCCCCTGGGCGAGCGGCTCCTCCCCATCCGGCGCGGGGGCGAGGAGATCTGGCTCTCGCTGACCGAGGCGGTGATGCGGGATCCTGC
>JBKPHO010000165.1:0-1513 GCA_046729915.1 Actinomycetota bacterium
AGTCGGGACGGGCGGATTCGAACCGCCGGCCTCCTGCTCCCAAAGCAGGCGCGCTAACCAGGCTGCGCTACGTCCCGCTGCGCTGAGTGTACTCCGCGCTTCTGGCGCCGCTAGCTGCCCGGGTCCAGCAGGTCCCGCAGCTCCTGGATCTTCTCGCGGCGCAGCTCCTCGCGCTCGCCGCGCTCGACGCGCGTGATCAGGTCGCGCACGAGCGGCGCCAGCTCGACCGGGTTGAACGGCTTCGTCACGTAGTCGATGCCGCCGAGGTCGAGGCCGCGTGCCCGGTCGCGCGCCTCGGCACGGGCGGTGAGGAAGACGATCGGGATCGCGCTCGTGCGCTCGCTGTCGATCAGCTCCTCCGCGACCTGCCAGCCGTCGAGGCCCGGCATCATCACGTCGAGCAGGATCACGTCCGGCCCCTCGTTGCGCGCCTTTTCCAGCCCGGTCGGCCCGTCGCTCGCCTCGAGCACCGTCATCCCCTCCGCTTCCAGGTTCACGCGGCAGAGGAGGCGGATCGGAGCCTCATCGTCGATTACGAGCACCCTGGTCATGAGCCCTCTCGCGGACGGACGCGCGTATACCCACTCATGGTTCCGTTCATTCGCGCTCGCTCAGGACGGGCTGCCCGGACAAGGGCAGCGAGAAGACGAAGCTCGAGCCTTCGCCCTCGCGCGAGCGGACCCAGATGCGGCCGCGCATCGCGGCGAGCAGCTCCTTGGCGATGAAGAGGCCGAGGCCCGTTCCGCCGCTCGTGAGGTCGCGGCGGCCGCTCTCGGCGCGGTAGAACTTCGCGAAGATCCGTCCCTGCTCGGACTGCGGGATGCCGATCCCTTGGTCCTCCACGCTCACCTCCACCATGTCGTCGCGGCGGCGCGCGGACACGCGCACGGTGCCGCCTTCGGGCGAGTACTTGACGGCATTCTCGACGAGATCCATCACGATCTGCCGCAGCTTCTCGCGGTCGGCGTCCACCGCGAGCGGCTCGGGCGGCAGGTCGAGCACGAACTCGTGGCCGTCGAGCACGAGCGACTGCTTCGCCGCCGAGACGACCTCTGAGACGATCGAGCCCACGTCGGTCGGCGAGACCTGCACCTGAAGGTCGCCGCTGTCGAGGCGCGCCACGGCGAGGAGCCGGTCGACGATCGCGGTCAGGCGGGCGGCTTCCGAGGCGATGTACCCGAGGAAGGTCTTCCGCTCCTCCTCTCCGAAGAGGACGTCGTCGCGCAGCAGCGTCTCGGCGAAGCCGTAGATCGAGGTCAGCGGCGAGCGCAGCTCGCGGGAGACGTTCGAGACGAACTCCGACTTCATCTGCTCGACCACGCGCTCGGCGGAGATGTCGCGGAACGCGAAGATGCGGCCGGCCACCGCTCCCGCAGGATCCCGCATCACCGCCTCGGTCAGCGAGAGCCAGATCTCCTCGCCCCCGCGCCGGATGGGGAGGAGCCGCTCGCCCAGGGGCGTCTCGCTGTCGGACTCGAGCTCCCGCTGCAGCACCTCAACCGGCCGGCGGTGC
>JBKPHO010000166.1:0-1797 GCA_046729915.1 Actinomycetota bacterium
CGATCCGTTGATCGTGTCGTGGCCAAAGGGCATCGCCGCCAAGGGCGAGCTGCGCCACCAGTTCCTGCACGCGACGGACGTCGTCCCGACGATGTACGACTGCCTGGGCGTCGAGCTGCCCGACGAGGTCAAGGGCTATCCGCAGATCGCGCTCGAGGGCGTCAGCTTCCGCTCGACCTTCGAGAGCGACGACGTGCCGACGCCGAAGGAGACGGGCTTCTTCTCGATGCTCGGCTCGCGCGCGATCTGGCACAAGGGCTGGAAGGCCGTCAGCGTTCACCCCACGATCGCCGGCTGGGGCAACTTCGAGGACGACCGCTGGGAGCTCTACGACACCGAGAAGGATCCGACCGAGAGCCACGACCTCGCGGCAGAGCACCCGGAGAAGGTCCAGGAGATGATCAACCTCTGGTTCCACGCGGCCGGCCGGTACAACGGGCTCCCGCTCCTCGACAAGACCGCCGTCGAGGTCCTTGCCGACCCCAGCCGCCCACAGGTCGCGCCGCCGCGAGACCGATACGTGTACTACCCGGATGCTGCCGAAGTTCCTGAGGCTGCGGCGGCCAACGTTCGCAACCGCAGCTACTCGATCGCGGTCGAGGTGGAGATCGATTCCGAGGATGCTTCAGGCGTGCTGTTCTCGCACGGCGCCCGCTTCGGGGGCCATGCCCTCTACGTAAAGGACCGCAAGCTGAAGTACGCCTACAACTTCGTCGGCAGCAACGAGCAGATCGTCGAATCGACGAAGGAGATCCCGACCGGAGGGGCGATCCTGGGGGCGTCGTTCGTCCGTGAGGGGGACGGCATGCCGACCACCGGCACGCTCTCGCTCTTCATCGACGACGAGGAGGTCGGCGAGGGTCAGATCGTCACGCAGCCCGGCAACTTCTCACTGGTGGGCGAGGGCCTGAACGTCGGGCGGGACCCGGCCTCACCAGTCACCGGGGACTACGCGGGAACGTGCCCCTTCGCCTTCACAGGCGGAACGATCAAGGAAGCGATCGTCGACGTCTCGGGCGAGCACTACGTCGACCTCGAGCTGGAAGCGCTCGCGATGATGAAGCGCGAGTAGGCAAGCTGGCCTGATTCACTGCGACTCTCTCCGCTCGGTACGCCAGTCCCGGTAGCGATCCGCGAGCGGTGCGACGTCCACGACGAAGAATCGTTCGCCCAGCCTGAGGAGAACCGCTGCGATGAGACCCACCGCAGCCAGCGCGACGATGATCCAGAACACGAACCCATCGCCGCGTGCCACAGAGACCGCACCGACGACCGCGCCGCAGATTCCCACGACCACGAGCGCATCGCCAACGAACCGCCCGTTCATGCCGAATCGAGGCGGTGCCGCAGCGCCTCATCAACCGCCATCGGACAAGGATGCCGTACTGCGGGCGTCCTGACAACCCAACGGCCCTTGAAAGGCGGGCGCTCATCGTTTAGAGGTTTCTCACGTCAGTCTGAACGGAGGGGGAGCCGATGGGCAGAGTGCGACGTCTTGGCGCGGTCGGATTCGCGCCGTCTGCACTTGCCGGCGGAGGCTGTCACCGCTAAGCAGGCCCGGGAAACGTGGAGCCCCGTGCACTTCTGCGGCGTGTGCGCGGGGCTCCTCCAATGTTCCGATGCCTCAGCGCAAGTCCGAGCGCCTAATGGCGTCCGCTTGGTTGAGAGCCGCGACGAATCTGATCCCCAGATCCCACGTCCAAGAGCTCTCGCGGGCGGATGGGCGCCTTTGCTCTCCCTCCCAGGCGTCCTTTGCGGCCATCCGCCCACCCCCATTAGAGGCCCGGGAGGCCCCGC
>JBKPHO010000167.1:0-14823 GCA_046729915.1 Actinomycetota bacterium
CTGCCGTTGCGTTTCGCCCGCCGGCCGGTTGGCAGCCGACCAACCGACGGGCTAGCCATCCTTTGGTGTCGCGCTTCGGGCGATTGGCTCTCCCTAGGCGCCGAGCCCGTTTCTGACGCCGCTACCCGGGCCACGGGCCGAGCTCGGAGCGACGCGCTTCGCTACGGGTTAGGCAGCGAGAGCGAGTGCGGAGTTGTCCTTCGCACTTGCGTTTGTTCCCGGTTGTTTAACGAGGCCGACCGGGGACCTCGGCTTGCAGCTCTGCCGGAGAACCGACCACGTCGAAACCAGGTCGCCCCCGTATGTCAGTGCCGTAATTGTAGCCGTCGGGCCTGGAGCTCCCCCTGCGCCGGCACCTCCGTGGCGCGCAGCTCGAAGGCGAAGGTCGAACCCTTGCCGGAGTTCGACTCGACCCAGATCCGGCCGCCCATCCGGCCGATCAGCTCCTTGCAGATGTAGAGCCCGAGACCGGTCCCGCCCACGCCGCGGGTCATCTGCGGGTCGGCGCGATAGAACTTCTCGAAGATCCGCTCCTGCTCCTCCGGCGCCACGCCGAGGCCTTCGTCCTTGACGTGGAAGCGGATGAAGTCGCCTCGCGCCCTGGCGCCCACCTCGACCCCGCCCCCGTCGGGCGAGTACTTGATCGCGTTCTCGACGAGGTTGACGAGCACCTGCCGCACCTTGTCGAGGTCGGCGGAGACCCGGGGCAGGCCCTCGGGGGCGTCGACCTTGAGCGTGACCGACGGCGGCGCGTAGGTTCGGGTCGCCTCGACCACGCGCTCGACCAGCTCCTGCGGGTCGAAGGGCTCGAACTCGATGTCGAGGCGGCCGGCGTCGAGCTGGTTCGCGAGCAGGATCTCGTTCACGATCCGCCCGAGGCGCTCCGACTCGTCGGCGATCAGCGAGACGAAGCGCTCGCGGCCGACCTCGTCGAGGGCGAAGTCGTGCCGCAGGAGCGTCTGCGCCGCGCCGTAGACCGCAGCCAGAGGAGTCCGCAGCTCGTGCGAGGCAGTGGAGATGAAGTCGGCCTTGATCTCCTCGAGCTGGCGGGCGTCCGTCAGGTCGCGGAACGCGTAGACGGTGCCGCCGAAGAAGCGAACGCCGGAGATCGAGATCCACCGCTCGCCCTTCGAGGTCTCGATCGGGATCATCACTTCGTCGTGGCCGGGGTCGGGAGTCGCGGAGACGGGAACCGAGTCGACGGCGCCCTTCCAGCCGGGGATCGCCTCGGCGGCGGGGCGGCCCACCACGTCCTCGGAGTCGATGGAGGTGATCGCCTCCGCGGCGGGGTTCCAGAGCCTGACAACCCCGTTGCGGTCGAGCAGGAGGACGCCGTCCGCGACGTGCTCGAGCACCCATGCGGCGTCCGCGCGTTCCTCGACCTCGCGGTGGAGCCGCGCCCGGTCGAGTGCGAGCGCGATCCGCGCGGCGAGATCTTCCGTGAGCGCGAGATCGTCCGCGTTGTAGGCCGGCCCACGCTCGATGCGTGCCACGGTCAGGGCCCCGAGGGGCTGCTTCCGCGCCCACAGCGGGACGCAGATCACCGAACGCGCTTCGAGGCGGCCGAGGAACTTCACCCGCTCGCCGCGCGAGCTCTCGTCAAGTGCGGGCAGGATGCGGGTCTGGCCGCTCTCGACGACCGCCCGGACCGCTTTTTCGGGCTCGCTCTGGGGACCGCGGCCGACGTACGGCTTGGTCAGCTCGGCCCGCGCGGCCGCGACTCGGCGCAGCTCGTTCCCGTCGTCCAGAACGTCGATCACGCACCAGTCGGCGAAGTCCCCCACGACGAGCTCTGCCGCTCTCGTCAACGCTGCGTCGCGGTCGAGCGTAGCGGCCAGCTCGTCCCCGGCGCGGCGCACGAGGTCAAGCCGCGACTGGCGCTCGGCGGTCTCGGAGGCCGCCGCGCGTTCGGCGGCCTGGAGCAGCTCGCGCCGGTCCTCGGCGCGCTTGAGCTCGCCGATGTCGCGCA
Source organism: Actinomycetota bacterium (assembly GCA_046729915.1). Lineage (GTDB taxonomy): Bacteria > Actinomycetota > Thermoleophilia > Gaiellales > Gaiellaceae > AC-32. The sequence goes on from JBKPHO010000167.1 coordinate 1,970, forward strand.
GGAAGCTCTGGGAGTAGAGCGGCTCGCCCTTCGGGTCGCGAACCATCGCCGACTCCTCCCGAACCCAGACGAGCCTGCCGTCACGAGCAAGGAGGCGGTAGTCGATCGAGACCGGCGTCCCATTCACCGCCTCGTCGAGCGCCGACAGGACACGCTCACGGTCGTCGGTGTGGAGGAGCCTCGAGTGCAGGTCGGCCTGCTCGCTCCACTCCGAGGGCGAGTAGCCCGTGAGGTCGGCGATTCCGGGGCTCACGTAGAGGGTCGTGCCGCGGTCCCCCGGCGCCGTGAGCCAGGTGACCAGCGGCAAGCCGTCGAGGAGCGCGCGATGCCTCGTCTCCGCAGTCTCGAGCTCGGCGCGCCCCTCCTGCTCACGCCGATGCATGCGCCGCGCGAGCCACACGATCAGCACAGCGGCCGCGCCCCAGATCGCCGCCGCTGCCGCGATCCGTGCCGACCGCTGGGCGAGCAGCACCAGCAGTGCGCCGGCCGCGCCGACAAGAACGAGCGTGAGCGCGGAGACGAGCCCGGTTCTGGTTCGGAGCGTCGGCAAGGACAACACTTGGGCGATCAAAGAGGGTAACTGCGCGACCGGCGGGGGACAAGGCCCCGGGGCCACCGGCCGGCGATCAACGGCGGCTCTTGAGCTCGCGCTCGATCCGTCGCTTCGTCTCGCGCTCGGCGATGTCGCGGCGCTTGTCGCGGCCCTCCTTGCCTCTCGCGAGAGCGAGCTCGACCTTGGCTCGGCCGTCCTTGAAGTAGAGCCGCGTCGGCACGATCGTCAGCCCTCGCTCGGCGACCTTCGACGAAAGCTGGTCGATCTGCCGGCGGTGCAGGAGCAGCTTGCGGTCGCGGTCGGGATCGTGTGGCTCGATCGATGCCTCCGCGTAGGGCGGGATGTGCAGTCCGACCAGCCAGAGCTCCCCGTCCCGCGTGTCGGCGTATGCACGCTGGAGCGTCGCCTGGCCGCGCCGGAGCGACTTCACCTCGCTCCCGCTCAGCACGAGCCCGGCCTCGACACGCTCGAGGAAGTGGTAGTCGTGCCGCGCGCGGCGGTTCTCCGAGATCAGCTTTTCGGCCATTCAGCCAAGTGTAGGAGCGAGCTCGACCTTCCCCTCGCTGCGGCGGATGTCCTGCACGCGGACCTCGATCGGGTCGCCTAGGCGATACGTCCGACCGCCGCGGCGGCCCACGAGCGCGGTCGCGAGCTCGTTCAGCTCGAAGTAGTCGCCTGGGAGGCGCCGAGCGGGCACGTACCCCTCGAAGACCTCGCCGAAGCGAACGAAGATCCCGGACGGGATCACGCCGGTGATCTCGCCCTCGAATGCCGCCTCCCAACCGAGCTCGAACAGGCGCCGCTCGAGCAGCCACGCGAGGCAGAGCTCGTCCGCGCGGTACTCGACGGCGGCGGCTTGCCGCTCGCGGGCCGAAGCGTGCTCAGCGTCCTCCGCGAGCTCCCCCGGCAGCGGCTCGTCCGCGAGGCCGAGCTCGCGCAGCAGGGCCCGGTGCACCACCAGGTCCGGATAGCGCCGGATCGGCGACGTGAAGTGGCAGTAGGCGTTGCTGGCCAGGCCGGAGTGGCCGAGGTTCCGCGGATCGTAGCGGGCCTGCTTGAGCGACTGGAGCACGAGGGCCGGGAAGGCATCGCGGCCCCGGCCGGCGCGACGGATGTAGTCGGTGACGAGCTCGCTCGCGGCACCCGTAACGGCGGCGGCGGCGGCCGGGCTCATCTGGTCGGGCACGGGTGGAGTCGGAACGCCGAGGTCTTCGAGCCGGGCGAGCAGCAGGGTTGTGGACTGGGGCTCGGGGCGCTCGTGGACGCGATAGAGCGCCTCACGGCGGCGCCCGGCCAGCAGCTCCGCGACGAGCTCGTTCGCGAGGATCATCAGCTCTTCGACGAGCATGTGCGCGTGGGGCTCTGCCTCGCGCCACGCGCCGTCGACGCCGCCGCGACCGTCGAAGGCGAACACGACTTCGGTGCTCTCGATCCGCAACGCACCGCGGGCGAAGCGCCGGTCCCGCAGCGCCTGCGCGAGGCGCTCGGCCCGCCGTAGCGCCTCCGTGAGGGCGGCGTCCGCCCGCTCGCGGCCCGCGAGGATCGCCTCGGCTCGCCCGTAGGTCAGTCGCTCGCAGCTGCGGATGACCGAGCGGTAGAAGCTCGGCTCGCCGCCAGGGAGGCCGTCCGAGAGCGGCACCTCGACGGTCACGCAGAGGCGGTCGGTGTGCGGCCGAAGCGAGCACAGCTCCTCCGAGAGCACCGGTGGCAGCATCGGCGAGACGAGACCCGGCACGTAGACCGAGAAGGCACGCTCGGCGGCGCCGTGGTCGAGCGGCGAGCCGGCAGGGACGAACCACGCGACGTCGGCGATGTGCACGAGCGCGCGGCCCTCTTCGACCGTAATCGCGTCGTCGAAGTCCTTCGCGGTCTCGGGGTCGATCGTGAACGAGAGGAGGTCGCGCAGGTCGACCCTCCCCTCCGCCTCCAATGCAGGCGGATCGTAGGGCTCGAAGCCACGGAGCTCGCCCTCCTCGATCAGCAGTCCCTCGAGCACGACCTCGATCGAGCTCGCCGGGCCCAGCACGCGCTCGACCCGCGCCCGCCCGCGGCCTTTGCGGACCACCACGAGATCGCCCGGACGCGCGTCGCCCACGCCTTTGCGGTCGAGCAGCAGCGCCGTGCCGGGCACGAAGTACGGCTCGCCCACGAGGTGCTTCCCCCTCGTCGCGACTTCGACTACTACGGGCTCAGACCTGGAGGAAACGGCGGATCGTCAGGCCGGAGCCGGCAGCGCCGAGCGCGAGACCGGCGCCCAGCACGATCAGGACGTGCAGCCCGAACGGCCAGGCGTGGATGTCCGAGGCGCTGGTGAGGTGGATCAACGGCATGAAAAGCGTTCGGCCGAGCACGAGCAGGAAGATCGCGGAGATCGCCCCTCCGAGGCCGCACAGCACCCCCTCGATCATGAACGGCCCGCGCACGAACCAGTTGGTCGCGCCCACCAGCTTCATCACCTCGATCTCACGGCGGCGGGCGAAGATCGACAGCCGGATCGTGTTCGCCACGAGCAGGGTCGAAGAGACGAGCAGCACGATGAACGCGATCAGCACCACGATCCAGAGGTAGCGGGCGACGGAGAGCACGCGGTGGGAGATGCGGCTGCAGTTCTCGCCCATTCCCTGCTTCGCCGCCTTCGAGCCGGGCGGAGGTGGACAGATGCTCTCGATCCCCTTGAGGTCGGAGTTGCCAATCTGCGCCGAGATCGTGTCGATCTGTTCAGCGCGCTTCGGGAGGACCTTGAACGCGTTCGGGAATGGGTTGTACGGGAGGCTGTTCACCATCTCCGGGCGCTTCTTTCGCTCCTGCTCTAGCGCCTGCTGCTTGGAGATGTAGCGAACGTTCTTGACCTGCGGCATCGCCTCGAGCCGACTGAAGGCGGCGTTGATGTCCTTCCTCGAGGCCTCCTGCCCATGACAGCCCTCCCTGGTCGTGGTGCAGAAGTAGACATTGACGAGGAGCTGCTTCTTGTAGTGATCGCTGAGCGAGAGGGCCCAGCTGCCGAGGCCGACGACGAGGCCGAGCATGAACATCCCGATCAGCACCGTCGTCGTGGCGGCGAACGTGGTCGAGAGGTTAGCGCCGAGCGAGCGCACTGCCTCGGCGGCGACCAGGCGAAGGCGGCTCATTCGGAGGTGTACCCGCCGCGGCGCTCGTCACGGAGGAGCTTGCCCTCCTCGAGCGCGATCACGCGCTTGCGCATCTTGTCGACCATCTCGCGATCGTGAGTGGCCATCAGGATGGTCGTGCCCGAGCGGTTGATGCGGTAGAGGAGCTGCATGATCCCGACGCTCGTGTCGGGGTCGAGGTTGCCGGTCGGCTCGTCGCAGATCAGCAGCGGCGGGTGGTTGACGAACGCCCGCGCGATCGAGACGCGCTGCTGCTCGCCGCCCGAGAGCTCGTCGGGAAGCGACGACATCTTGTGCGCGAGGCCGACCAGGTTCAGCACCTCGGGCACCTTGCGCCTGATCGCGGTCGCGCCCTCGCCCTGCACCTTCAGCGCGTAGGCGACGTTCTCGGCGGCCGAGCGGTTCGGGAGCAGCTTGAAGTCCTGGAAGACGCAGCCGACGTTGCGGCGCAGCATCGGAACCTTCGAGCGCTTCAGCCTTGCGAGATCCCGGCCGCCCACGACGATCTTGCCCTGGGTCGGCTCGAGCTCCTTGAGGACGAGGCGGATCACGGTTGACTTGCCCGACCCCGACGCGCCGACGATGAAGACGAACTCGCCCTTCTCGATCGCGAACGAGACGTCGCGCAGAGCAGCGACGTCCGGCTCGTAGATCTTCGTCACGTTCTCGAACGTGACCATCGCCGAGCTCGACGGCGGCGGCGCGACCGGCTCGCGTTCGAGCACTGCGGTTCCCGAGTCGGTGCTCTGTACCTCGAGTTCCGACTCGGTGGGCTGGAGATCGAGTTCCTGCATCAAAAAATGCGCTACAGCGCGAGGGTGCCGCGGCGGCCGCCGTTAGCTACGGCGCCCAACTCTAGCGAAACCGCCGGATAGGAGCGATTTTGGGGATAGGCCTTTACGCCGGCCTTACAACACCTTCCCGGCGGCCTTGGCGAGCAGGTACTCATGGACGAAGTCGTCGAGCGCGCCGTCGAGAACGGCCTGCGTGTTGCCGGTTTCGTGCTCCGTGCGGTGGTCCTTGACGAGCTGGTACGGGTGGAGGACGTAGCTGCGGATCTGGCTGCCGAAGTCCGCCTGCTGCGCGGCGCCGCGCTCCGTTGCGATCTCTTCCTCGCGGCGCTCCTGCTCCTGCTCGAGCAGGCGTGACTTGAGGACGCGGAGGGCCGTCTGCTTGTTCGAGCTCTGCGAACGCTCGTTCTGGATCTGCACCACGATCCCGGTCGGGATGTGCGTGATCCGCACCGCGGAGTCGGTCTTGTTCACGTGCTGGCCGCCGGCGCCGCTCGCTCGGTAGGTGTCGATCCGGAGATCGGATTCGTCGATCTCGACGTCGACGTCGTCGGGCAGGAGCGGGCTGACGATCACCTGCGCGAAACTCGTGTGCCTTCGGTGGGCCTGGTCGAAGGGGCTGAGGCGGACGAGGCGGTGGACGCCTCGCTCGGCTTTCAGGATCCCGTAGGCGTTCTCGCCCTTCGCGGTGAAGGTGGCGGACTTGAGGCCGGCCTCCTCGCCCGGGCTCGCCTCGAGCAGCTCCGTCTGGAAGCCGCGGTTCTGCGCCCAGCGCAGGTACATGCGCAGGAGCATCTCGGCCCAGTCCTGCGCATCGGTGCCGCCCGTGCCGGCATGGATCGTGACGAGCGCGTCGCCCGCGTCGTACTCGCCTGCGAAGAGCGCGTCTTCTTGGAGCCGGTCCAGCTCCTGGCGCAGCGGGGCGATGCTGGTGGCGATCTCCTGCTCCATGTCGCCGTCCATCGCTAGGAGCTCTCTGGCGTCCTCGTAGTCCTGTGTCAGGCGGCGGTAGCGGTCGAGGCGGCGGGTCAGGCGCGCGTGCTCGGCGCTGACCTCGGCCGCGTGCTGCTGGTCGTCCCAGAAGCCCGGGCTGCCGAGCTCCTGCTCCAGTTCGGCAACTCGCCGCTCGAGCGCGTCCGGGTCAAAGGTAATCACGGACCCAGGCGAGCTGGGCCCCGATCTCCTCGAGCTGCTGGTCGAGCGAAACGGTCGGCGTCTGGTCTGCCATCGCGCGTTCGATGGTAGCGACCAGAGGCAGTGGCCTCCGATGGCCCCCCGCCCGGGGTCAGGTCTTGCAGCGCCACATTTCCGTAGCGAATCCGCAACAACTCGTCCCGCCCTGTGGGCGAGGTTTCTCGCATTTGTTGCTCGACGGCCCGTCGGTTCGACCGCGGATGTGGCAATGCAAGATCTGACCCCGGGGTCGACCCGGCTAGCCGCGCTTCGGGCGAGCGAGGATCGCCTCGATCTCCGGTGGCGTCCACCCGTCGGGCTTAAGGACCTTGCCGTCGTCGCGCTCGACCGGACCGCCGCACGCGTCAAGCTTGGCGAGGTTGGCGCGATGCACCTCGGCGAAGACCTCGTCGATGGGGATGCCGAACGTCACCGCCGCGCCGTAGACCACATAGAGCAGATCGGCGATCGCATCAGCCGTGCCTACAAGGTCGTTGGCTTCGAGCGCCGCCCGCAGCTCATCCAGCTCTTCGCAGATCAGACGGAGCCGGAGGTCGCGAACCTCGGCCGGCACATCGAGTGTCGGCTCCTCCGAGGCGTGCCCCCGGCAGCACGGTGGAATGCTCGGACCATCTCGACCGCCTCCATCGAATCGAGTCTAGCCCCCAGAGACGCGATGATCGCCGCGCTGCCGGGCTTTGCTCGGCAGCGCTCACATTGAATCTAGGGCGAGTCGACTCGCCGCGAAGTCGCGGCGCCAAGGCGTCGCTTGCGACGCCGACCAGAAGAGGCTTCGCCGGCTTTGCCGGCGCAGCCGGCCTAAGCGCCGTGGCAGCGCTTGAACTTCTTGCCGCTGCCGCACCAGCACGGGTCGTTGCGGCCGAGCTTCTCGCGCTCGGAGGTGACGCGCTGCGTGGCCACCGAACCGCCGCCGCCGACACCGGTGCTGACCGACGCCCCGTCGCCGGCGAGCATCGTGCCGGCCCCGCCACCGGCCGCCGCGATCGCCTGCGCGCCCGCGAGCGACTCGTGCTCGTACGCGAACCCGCCGCCGTCGAGCCCCTGCGCCTCCTGCGCCCGCTGGAGCTGGTCGACGTCCTCCACCTGAATCTCGGCGTGGAAGAGTGTCCGCACGACCTCCTCGCGGATCTCGGCGTTCAGCTCCTCGAACATCCGGTGCCCCTCGGCCGTGTACTCGACGAGCGGGTCCTTCTGCGCCATCGCGCGCAGGTGGACGCCCTCGCGCAGGTAGTCCATGTTCTCGAGGTGCTCCCGCCAGCGGACGTCGACGACCTGGAGGATCACGAACCGCTCGACGTCGCGCAGTAGCGGCTGCTCGGTCTCGGGGTTCGGCCCGAGCGCCTTCTCCTTTTCGGCGTACGTGTCGCGCGCGTCCTCCTGGAACTCCTCGATGAGCGCGTCCCGGTCGAGGCCCACCTCCTCGCGCAACTCCTCGGGGGTGATGGGCTCGTCGGTCGCGTAGATGTCGATCATCGCCTTGCAGAGCGCGTCGAGGTCCCATTCCTCGGAGAACTCGCCGGTGGTGTAGTGATCGACCGTCCGCTCGATCACCTCGTCGATCCAGAGCCCGACCTCCTCCGAGAGGTCCTCCCCCTCCAGCACGCGCCGCCGCTGGTCGTAGATGACCGAGCGCTGCTTGTTCAGGACGTCGTCGTACTTGAGGACGTTCTTGCGCATGACGAAGTTCTGCTCCTCGACCTTCTTCTGCGCGTTCTCGATCTGGTTCGAGAGGATCTTCGCCTCCATCGGCTGGTCGTCCGGGACCTTGAAGCGCTCCATGATGTTGTAGATCCGGTCGCCCGCGAACAGGCGCACGAGGTCGTCCTGGCCGGCGAGGTAGAAACGCGACTCGCCGGGGTCGCCCTGGCGGCCGGAGCGGCCGCGGAGCTGGTTGTCGATGCGGCGCGCCTCGTGCCGCTCGGTGCCGAGCACGTAGAGGCCGCCGAGATCGACGACCCCCTCCTCGAGCTTGATGTCGACCCCGCGGCCGGCCATGTTGGTGGCGATGGTGACGGCGCCCTTCTGGCCGGCCTCCGCGATGATCCCGGCCTCTTTCTCGTGCTGTTTGGCGTTGAGGACGTTGTGCGGGATCCCCTGGCGGTCGAGCAGCTGCGAGAGGTGCTCCGAGACCTCGACCGAGATCGTGCCGACGAGGACGGGCTGGCCGCGGATGTGGCGCTCCTTGATGTCCTCGATGACCGCGTCGTACTTCGCGTCCTTGGTCTTGAAGATCAGGTCGTTCTGGTCGTCCCGGGCGACGGCGACGTTCGTGGGGATCTCCACGACGTGCAGGTCGTAGATCTCGACGAACTCCTTCTCCTCGGTCTTCGCGGTGCCGGTCATGCCGGCGAGCTTCTCGTAGAGGCGGAAGTAGTTCTGGAGGGTGATCGTCGCGAGCGTCTGGTGCTCCTCCTGGATCCGCACGCCCTCCTTCGCCTCGATCGCCTGGTGGAGGCCCTCCGACCAGCGCCGCCCCTCCATGATCCGGCCGGTGAACTCGTCGACGATCTTGACCTCGCCGTCCTGGACGACGTAGTCGACGTCGCTGTGGAAGAGCGCCTGGGCCTTCAACGCCTGGTTGAGGTGGTTCGCGAGCTGGGCGTTGCGCGGGTCGTAGAGGTTGTCGATCCCGAGCGAGCGCTCGACCTGCTCGATCGCGCCCTGCATCGGCGAGACAGTCTTGTGCTTCTCGTCGTACTCGAAGTCGGCACCGGAGGCCTCGGCCGCGCCCTTCGGCTGCCCTGGCTTGGACGCGAAGCCGTCGAGCGTCCCCGCCACGCGCGCGAAGTCGTAGTAGACCTGGGCCGCGACCTCGGGCTCGCCGGAGATGATCAGCGGCGTGCGCGCCTCGTCGATCAGGATCGAGTCGACCTCGTCCACGATCGCGAAGTCGTGCCCGCGCTGGACGACGCCGTCCAGGCTGACGGCCATGTTGTCGCGGAGGTAGTCGAAGCCGAACTCGGAGTTCGTGCCGTAGACGACGTCGGCAGCGTAGGCCTCGCGCCGCTCGTCGAAGGGCATCATGTTCTGGATAAAGGAGGCGCGCATGCCGAGCGCTTCCCAGACCGGCTTCGTCCACTCCGGGTCGCGCTTGGCCAGGTAGTCGTTGACGGTCACGAGGTGGACGCTGCTACCGGCAAGCGCGTTCAGGTAGAGCGGCTGGACCGCGACGAACGTCTTTCCCTCGCCGGTCTTCATCTCGGCGATGTCGCCCTCGTGGAGCACGATGCCACCCATCAGCTGGACGTCGAACAGCCGCACGCCCATCGAGCGCTTGAACGCCTCCCGCACGGCCGCGTACGCTTCGAAGACGAGCTCGTCGACCGGCTCGCCGTTCTCGATTCGCTGCTTGAACTCGGTCGTCTTGGCGGCGAGGTCAGCGTCGCTCAGCGCTTCGAACTCGGGCTCGAGGGTGCCGATGTAGGCCGCCTGCTCGGCGAGTCGTTTGACTCGTCTGCCCTCGCCGAAGCGGAGGACCTTTTCGAGCGATCCGAGCTGCTGGGCCATTCGTCCTAGGGTAGCGACCTTCGCTGCACTTGAGGGAGCATCGGCCGGAGGGCTGTTCGGCTAGAGCGGGTCGGCCTCGATCTCCCACAGGTCGCCGTCGAGGCGGCGGGCGCGGATGACGTACGACTCGCCTTCGGCGCGGGCGATGCGCTCCAGCTCCGGAACGCTGCCGAAGGTATGTTCGCCGTCGACCGAGAAGGAACGGCCGGTCTCCGTCGCGACGAGCTCGAGGAGGTCACCGTCCGCCTCGAAGGTTGCGACCTCGACGCGGCGGGCGCCGGCCGCCCAGATGTCGCCTTGTCTTCGGACTGCTTCCGCGCGATACGGCGGCTCGATTGTCTGCTCTATCGCGTCCGCCAGAGGCGCCACGGTGTCCGGAGGCTCGTCCTCGTCGACGACCAGGTCGCCGTCTGGGAGAGCGACGAAGTGCAGCTCGTCGCCCGCGAGGCCCGGCGCCTCGGCCGAGGCCACCGCGTCCCAGCGTCGTGGACGCGGGACGCCGTGGATGCCGGTGACGCCCCAGTGCGGCCCCGGGTCCACGAGCGGCGGCTCCTGCTGCTCGAGGCCGGCTTCGCGCGCGAGCTTCTTGTGCAGTGGCTCGCGGCGGAAGATCACTGCGGCTCGATGAGCCCGTAGTCGCCGTCGTTCCGGCGGTAGACGACGTTGACGTCGTTCGATTGCGCGTCACGGAAGACGAAGAAGTCATGGCCGATCAGCTCGAGCTGGAGCACCGCCTCCTCGGGCCCCATCGGCTGGACGGTGAACTGCTTGGTCTTCACGATCCGCGGCTCTTCCGCTTCCGAGACGACGGGAATGGACTCGACGTTCGGCCCGTCCGCGCGGGCGGCACGGCGGCGGCGAGAGCGGCCGCGGCTCCGGTAACGGCGGACCTGGCGCTCGAGCTTCGCAACCAGCTGGTCGATCGAGGCGTGCATATCCGTCGACGCCTCCCTAGCCCGTAGGACCGGGCCACTCGTCCAGATCGTCGCCTCGGCGACGTGGTTGTTCGAGATCGATGGGTTGTTCTCGATCGCCAGCTCGAGCTCCACCCGCGGGTTCGTCAGCTGGCGCTCGAGCTTGCCGAGCTTCTTCTCGGCGTAGCTGCGGATTGCCTCGCTGACCTCGAGGTTCCTGCCCTTCACCTGGAACTGCATCGGCCCTCCTTCGAGACGGGCTCCTTGCCAGGAATCTAACGGACGACCCGCGCGAAAGTCACCACCTCGACCCGCCGGGCCCCCGCCTTGCGCAGGGCAGTCGCCGCGGCGCTTGCGGTCGAGCCGCTCGTGTAGACGTCGTCCACCAGCGCCACGCGCGTGGGAGACTCGTGTGCAGGGGCGAATGCACCGGTGACGTTGCGCCGGCGGTCGGCGAGTGAGAGCCCGCGCTGGCGCAGGACCGACCGCGTCCGGCCGAGGAGCGGAACCACCGGCAGCGACCACCGCTCGCCGAGCTCGCGCGCCAAGCGCTCGGCCGGGTGATGACCGCGCTCGAGACCCCGTGCCCGGTCAGGCGGGACAAACGTGAGCGCGAACACTCGCGGCGGCGGGAGCCCGTCGGCAACCGCGTCCGCAGCCGAGGAGGCAAGCGTGCGGAGCCCACGCTCCTTCCACGAGCGGACGAGCCGGCGAACGCCCTCGTCGTACGCGACGGCGGCGCGGGCAGACGCGAACGCGAGGCGGCGGCCGGAGCACTCGCGGCACCTCGCCACGGGCCACGCGGTCGGAGCGCCGCAGCGGTCGCAGAGCGGCGGGCACAGCCGCGGGAGGGCCTCGCGGCAAGCAGGACACAGCTGCGCTCCAGAGGCGTCGCAGACGACGCAGCGCACGGGCAGGATCAGATCGAGAAGCCTCACGTCACATCACACTCACCTCCTCCGGCGAGCGTAGAGCGGAAATCGTCACGCGTGGGTGACGCCTTCGTGACGAATGTGTGCCGGATCAGCGCGAGAGCGCGAACGCGGTTCAGCGCGAGGGCGTGAAGGCGCGATCCGCCTCGGCCAGCGTCTCCTCGGTCCCGACGTCGTACCAACGGCCCGGCACGAGCCAGGCAAAGACAGGAACCCGTCGATAGAGCCACTCGACGAGCCGCCCCGGCTGGTCGGGGTTGTTACCGCCCTCGAGATACTCATGCACGCGCCCCAAGGAAGAGCGCGGGTAGAAGTAGAGCGCGATGCCGGTCAGAGTGCTCTGTGCCGGAGCACGCTCGGGCTTCTCCTCGAAGAACATCACCCGGTCATCGGCATCGAGCTCGATGGCGTTGTAGCGCCTGATCGCGTCGAGGTCGCCAACGTCGTAGACGCCGAGGGCCGGAGCGCCCTTCTCGCGCCCGAAGGCGGCGAACGGCGCCAGGCTCTCGGTGAAGATGTTGTCGCCGGCGACCACGAGCAGGTCGTCGTCGATCGAGCGCTCGCGAATCGTCAGGCCGAGGTCGCCGATCGCGCCGAGCTTCGACTCCTCGTCGCTCGTTCGGTCGTCGAGGATGCGGACGCCCGCCCCCGTCGACGCCGCCCATTCCTCGAACACCGAAGCAAACTTCGAGTTTGTCACGAGGTGGATCTCGTCGAGCCCGTCCACGTCGCTGAGTGACTCGAGAACGTGCTCGATGATCGGCCGCCCCCCGACCGACAGCAGCGCCTTGGGACGCTCGAGCGTCAACGGGTAGAGCCGGGTCGCATACCCGGCGGCGAGGACGATCGCCTTCATGCCGCGACGACCCGCCCGAGCGACTCCGTGTAGGGCGCTCGGTGCACGCCGTGCTCGGTCACGATCGCGCTGATCAGGTCGGCCGGAGTGACGTCGAATGCGGGGTTCCACGCCCGGAAGCGCGCGCTCACCTCGTTCGGGTCGCGCTCTTCGATCGGAATCTCGGCACCCGACGCCGCCGACAAGTCAAGGGACGACGTCGGAGCCACGACCGTGAAGGGAACGCCGTGCCGTGCCGCGACGACCGCGAGCGGGTAGGTGCCGACCTTGTTGGCGGTGTCGCCGTTCGAGGCGATGCGATCGGCGCCCACGAAAACGCAGTCAACCTCACCCCGGGCGAGCAGCTGGCCCGCGGCAGAGTCCGCAATCACCGTGTGCGGGATCTCCGCAGCCTCGAGCTCCCAGGCCGTCAGCCGCGCGCCCTGGAGGAGCGGACGCGTTTCGTCCACGAACACGTGTCGCAACAATCCCCGCGCCCACGCCTCCTTAAGCGCCCCGAGCGCCGTCCCCTGGCCACCGGTCGCGAGCGCGCCGGCATTGCAGTGCGTCAGCGCCCGCCCGCCGCTCTCCACCAGGCCTGCGGCATGCTCGCTCATCAGACGGCAGCGTTCGACTTCCTCGGCGTGCAGCTCGCGGGCCCGCGCGGCGGGATCCGCAGCCGCGCCGACCTCTCGCAGCGCCCACTCGAGATTCGCCGCGGTCGGCCGAGCGGCCGCGAGCACCGCAGCTGCCTGCTCGAGATCGTCACCCTGCGACGCCGCCAGCGCGTAGCCGTACGCCGCAGCGATGCCGATCGCAGGCGCGCCGCGAACCGCAAGCGCCCGAATCGCGTCGGCCACCTCCGCCGCGGACGAGCAAACAAGCTCCACCTCGGCCTCGGGAAGGCGCCGCTGATCCAGCAGGACGACGCGATCGGTCTCGAGTCGCACGATTCGCTCCGGTTCAAGCACGGGCCTGACTGTAGCCTGCCGCCGTGGCG
>JBKPHO010000168.1:0-14777 GCA_046729915.1 Actinomycetota bacterium
CACGCTCGTTCCTCCGGCGACAGCGGGACTCGCTGCCGCAAGTAGGCGATCGAGCGCGCGAAGGCGCCGACGCGGACGGCGACCGCTAAGCCGTCACGGAGATCTCGCCCCCACGGCTCGAGATATGCGTCGCGCAGCCGCGCGAACCACGCGTCGCCAGGTGCCAGCTGCGCGCGCTCCTCGAGGAAGCGGAAGGTGACGACGAGGGACGCGAACGGATGCGCGATCGACGCGTCGCCCCAGTCGAGCATGCGCAAGCGACTGCCGCGCGCATACAGGTTTCCGTGGTGGAGGTCATCGTGCTGGATCGTCTCAGGCACGTCGAGTGCGGCGAGCTCCGCGCAGAGCTCCACGAAGCGTGGCGCGAAGCGGCGCAGCCGGCGGATCTCCTCCGCCTCCAGCGGCAGGTCGGCCTGCAGGAGGTCGTCGTACCGCGCCGGCAGCGTCGCGAGCCGGAGGTCGGGGACGCCGTGGACGAGGTGCTCCTGAGCGCGTGCGGCCTCGCCATGCTGAAGCTCGGCGTAGAGCGGCAACGCAGCGAGCCACGCTTCCGGAGGGTTGCCGAGCGCGGCGACCGGCCTGCCCGCGTCGGCTAGGAGGAGCCAGGCACGCTCCTCGTCGTATCCGAGCACCTCCGCTACGCGGTCGGGCCACCGCCCGAAGAGCTCGGCAGTGAGCCGTGGCTCGAACGACTGCACCGGCGCGCACGCCTTGAACCAGGCGACGCCCTCAGCGAGCGGCACGCGCAGCACGGTCGCCCAGGGCCGCTCGTGCACGGTCTCGATCGCGCCGACCGGCTCCTCGTGCGCGCGGATCCACTCTTCGACGAGGAAAGGATCCAACACGATTTCGGGCAGCAGCCTAGGGCCTGGCCCAGGGGAGTCCGTCCCAGCGCTCGGGCGGGCCGGGTTGCCACTTCGGGAAGGGCGCGTACGCCTCGGCCGGGACGGTCGTCTCGGTCTCGACGCCGACCCCGTGGCGCAGGGCCACCTCCGAGCGCGGGTAGACGGTGCCCTTCTCCGGCCAGCCCTTCCTCGCGCCGGTCATGAAGATCACGCACGGCCCGTTGCCCGCGCCGACGAAGCCGTGCTCGGTGTCGCGCGGACAGTGCACGAAGTCCCATTGCTTCAGAGGCCGCTCTTCGCCTTCGATCACGAGCAGGCATTCGCCCGCGAGCATGAGGAAGTCCTCCTGGTTCGCCTCGCGGTGGTACCTCCCGCCCGACTGGCCCGGCTGGAGGACGGCGATCGTGTAGCCGAGGTCGGGGAACGGCGCCTCCTGGCCCTCGAAGATGCAGGCCGAGCCGAGCACCTCGTTGTGTACCCAGGCCGCATCGCGGACGTTGACGACGAACCAACCGTCCGTGACCGCGGTCAGTCCTTCCTCGCGCTGCTCTAGCCGCGCCTCCTCGACCATGCGCGGAAGCCTAAGCGCCCTCGAGCGGGCTTGCGTGGCGAGGCTCGTACAGCAGCACTTCGGCGCCGCCCGGAAGGAGCATAGGCACGCCGAGCCCGAAGCCCATGTCCTCGGGCTCGCCGTGGAGCTCGATGCCTTTCTCGCGCAGCTCGGCCGCCGTCGCGGCGATGTCGTCGCACATCAGGCTCAGCTCGTGGTGCGGCGAGTCGCCGGGGTGAACGCCGAGCTCGGCCGGCGGCAGCGCGAAGATCAGCCAGCCGTCGCCGTCGTCCACGTACTTCCAGCCGAAGACGTCGCGGAAGACGGCCCGCAGCGCCTCCGGCTCGGAGGTGTAGATCAGGACGTGGGCACCGGTGATCACCTGTTAACACCCATCGTGATGCTTCCGACGTAGGCGTTGCCAACCTTGCGCAGGGTCAGCAGCGAACGACGCCCACCCTGCGCGAAAACGAAGTCGTTCGCATTGCGCGTCGAACGGCGGGGGCGGCGGCTGTACGGCCTGCGCCGGAAGACCTTGTCGGTGACCCGGTCGGGAAAGTAGAGCTGGCCCGTGTGGACGACGTTGCCGGCGATGTGCACCTTGACGTGGATGTGCACCGTCCGGCCCTGGTACCAGCCGGGATAGACCGCTCGGAAGCGGGCGAGCCCGTTCCGGTCGGTGCGTTGGATCCCGCGCATGAACGTGCGGCTGCGAGAGCCGGCGCCGAAGCCGGAGTAGACGCCGTGGGCGTCCGCGTGCCAGATGTCGACAGCGGCGCCCTTGATCGGCCGGCAGGTCGAGGCGTCGACGACCTTCAGGCGGAGCAGCAGCGGCACGCCGGCCTTGCCTTCGGTGATGTCGCGGCGGAGCTTCTCGCCGGCAATGTAGTACGGGCCTTCCGTCTGCTCGGGCGTGAGCACGCATTGGACCGCACCCGAGGCGACCGCGGCAGGACCGGCGCCCTCGGAGGTAGTCGCGCGCCAGCCGAGCAGGCCCAGCAGGAAACCGCCGAAGCCAAGGATCGAGCCGCGCCGCGTGGTCTTCGCGCCGTCCATGCGGGCAAGCTAGCGCGCTCGGATGAAACGTGGCTAAGAGATGAGCTCGCGCAGCCCGTAGTCGGCGGGAAGCTTGCCGTCGTCCGTTGCGAGGCTCATGTCGGCGCCCCGCTCGAGCAGCAGCCGCGCGAGGTCCTCGTCGCCGTTCTGGGCGGCGCTGTGCAGCGCCGTGAAGCCGCCCTCTCCGCGGCCGTTCGCGTCGGCGCCGGAGTCGAGCAGCAATTGGGCGAGCGGGACCGAGTGAACGAACGCCGCCGTGCCGAGCGGTGGCACGCGGACGGCCTCGTTTGTCGAGAGCGCGTTCGGGTCGGCACCGCGCTCGAGCAGCAGCCGCGCCGCCTCCTCCTGGCCTCCGAAGATCGCGAGGTGCAGCGCCGTGAAGCCGTCGTCCGAGAACGCGGTCGCCTGCGGCGGATCCCCGTCGAGGATCCGCCGGAGGGCATCGAGCCGACCGAAGGCGGCGGCCTCGAAGACCGTCAGCTCTTCGTCCGGCGGGAGCAGCTCTCGCGCCTTCGCTGCATCTCCGCTGTACAGACCCTCCAGAGCATCGCTCATGCGTCCTCCCTTCTAACCGATTATGTAGGTAGGCTACCTACTTATATGCCGAAGAGCAAGACCGAAGAAGTCGCTGACCGCCTGCACTCGGCGGCCATTCACCTGCTTCGGCGCGCGGCCGAGGAGGACCGCGGGGCCGGTGTCAGCCGAGCGCGGCTCTCCGCGCTCTCGGTGGTCGTCTTCCGTGGACCGCTCACCCTTGGCGAGCTCGCGTCCGCGGAGGGCGTCCGCTCCGCGACGATGACCGGGATCGTCAACGGCCTCGAGCGGGACGGTCTCGTCCGCCGGCGACCGCACGGGAGCGACCGCCGGGCGGTCCAGATCGAGGCGACCGCGGCCGGTCGCCGGCTCCTCGAGCGGGCGAGGACACGACGAATCGGCGTTGTCGCCTCCAAACTGGACGACCTCTCGGACGGCGAGCTCGCCGTGCTCGGCCGCGCCGCCGAGCTGCTCGAGCAGCAGTTCGCACCGCGGCCGCGGGCGCATTAGTGCCGCATTAGGGGCTCCGGCCACCGTGTACAGCGCAAGCCGGCCTCAACGCGAAAGGAGGAATCGTGCGAAGAAGGCTTACGCGCGTGGCCGTCCTCGCGACGGCTCTCGTCGCGCTGGTCGCGCCCGCGGCCGCCCAGGCCGATCCGGGAGTGACGGTCGTCATCGGCCCGAAGGCGACACTGCAGTCCCGTGTACTCCTCACCGTCCCGATCACGGTGGCGTGTGATCCGCTCGGCGACTACTTCGTGATGTCGTACGTGTCCGTGGAGCAGGCAAGCGGCACGCAGATCGCCCGCGGGTCCGGCGACATCCCGACGGTTACCTGCGACAGCGCGCCCCACACATACTCGGTCAGCGTGCTCGCAGATTCCGCTGGGCCGCCGTTCCACGGCGGGCAGGCGGTCGTGTTCGCCTCGGTGAACATCTTCGGCTCGCTCGGAGGCGAGGGCGGCAGCGCCGGCCCGCAGAGCGTATCCGTGCGCGGCCAAGGCTCGTAGCCAGGCCGTCGGGGCACTTGTCTTGTTCTGGGGCCGCCTCGGCGGCCCCAGAACCGGCGTTAGAGCGGTGTTAGGGCGCTCCTACACCGTCGGAGCGTGAACAGGAAGCCGGAATCGGACACGCCGACTAGCCACGCCGGGCTGAGCGCCTCGAGCATGTTCCTTGCGGGCCTCGTCAGCGTGGCGACCTTCGTCCACTTCAGCGGTGGCCTGTTCTGCTCGTCGGTCGAGAGGACGGGTGCAAACGTCGATCACGGACTCGCCCTCGCCGTCGTCTTCGGCCTGGCTGACGGCATCGTCCTGCTGCTCGTGCGCAGGCGGCCGCGTCTGCTCGCGCTCGCGCAGCTCATCGGGGCTGCGATCTTGGTCGTCGCGATGGTCTTCGTGGCGTTCGACTCCGCGTCGTACGTCGCCCACAGGAGCTGCGGGCTCATGACCACGACCGAGGACACGATTGACGAGCGCGTCTACTACCTCTATGTCCTCTGGGGGGTGCCGGCCGCCTTCCTCGCCTGGAGCGCCTTGCACCAGCTCGCGCCCGGAGGCGGGCGGGCGACCGGCCTCGGCGCCCCCCGGCTGTTGGGTCTGCTCACCGCGACGATCGGGCTGGCCGCCTGGGCATTCGTCGAGAGCGGCTCCCACGCTCGCACGACGCTTCCGTCCGGGACCCACGTGTTTGCCGAGCCCAATCACGATCACGTCCCCGGCGACGTGCGGTACGACCACACCCCGCCCGCGGGCGGGCCGCACAACGACATCTGGCTCAACTGCGGCCTGTACGCGAGGCCGGTGCGCGACGAGAACGCCGTGCACTCGCTCGAGCACGGCGCGGTGTGGATCACGTACGCGCCGCAGCTTGCGCGAGACGACGTCGTCCGCCTCCGCCGGTTCGTCCGCTCGCACTACGACGGCAGGGAGCGCTACCTGATCCTGAGCCCCTATCCCGGCCTCGGCGACCCCGTAGTCGCCTCTGCCTGGGGCGCGCAGCTGAGGCTGAGAGGGGCCGCCGACCCGCGTCTGGCAGCGTTCGTCGCTCGCTTTGAAGGGGGCGACCAGGGGGGCGAGACCGGCGGGCCGTGCAGGGGAGGTGCCGGCTCGCCGATCGGCTGAGGCGGCGGGATCAGGAGCCTCGCCGGAAGGAGACGAGCACGTTGCGCTCGTCGCCTCCCTTGACCGTCTCCTCGAGCACCGTGCCGATTCCCCGGGCGTAGAACTTGTGGTCGAGCACGTCGGGCTCGAGCGGCGTCCACTCCTTGGTCAGCATCGTGTGCCGGAACGACCTGAGCGGGACCAACGCGGCCTCGTTCAGGCTCACGACCTGGAAGTGGTCTTCGGCCTCGCCCTTAAGGTACTCCTGTCGTGCCGCCTGGCCGGGGCGCGGGTGGGCGAACATGAAAATCCCGGGCTTCGCGCCGTCGACGCCGGCGGTCCAGCTCCCGGAGGTCGTCTTCACCTTGCCGTTCGCGTCGAGCTCCGCCGTCTTCTCGCCGAAGTACCAGACGTTTCCCTTGGCGTCCTGGCTGTACCAGTCCGTCGTGCGCTCCTCGGGCCGGCCGCGGAGGTAGAGGCGGTCGGAGACAGCCACGCACGGAGCGCCGTCGATCGTCTTCGTCGCGTGCCTCACCACGACGACGTCGCGGGAGGGCTCGCCGTCCTTGACGCCGCGGTAGCGGTAGACCGATCCGGGCCGGAGCGGGAACCAGGGGTTCGTCACGCGCGCCGAGAAGCCGGCGCGGTGTTTCGAGGCTGGGGGCGCCGACGAGGTGTTCGTGCTCGAGGAGCTGCAGCCGGCCACGGCCAGGGCGACGAGTGCGAGACCGAGGATCCTGAGTGGCACGGGCGGGCACCGTACTGGAGCAAAATGAACCGCCGCTGACTGATCAGGCGCCCGAAACGCAGGTAAAGCACGGCACGACGAACAGGTTGAGCAGCGTCGAAGACCTCCGCGGCCACGCCGAGCGCGCCTACGTGACGATGCGCTGCTCGATCGCGGTCGCGCCGGAGCCGCCCGGCCCCTCCCCCGCTCGGAAGGCGGCAAGCTGCAACGCGTCCTCGACCGCCGTTAGCGAGGCGGCGATGTTCAGCGCTTGCTTTCTCCCGCCAAACGGCCTGCGGTCAGTCGACCCATTCGACGTTGTACCGCGGCCCAGCCTCGAGCATCCGCTGGACCAACTCATCCGTCACCGGGGGAGGCGCAGCTGACGGATCGTCCACAGGCGTGCAGACCTCACGGAACCAGCCCTCCATCCCCGCGGGGGTGTAGACGGCGATCATCCTCGCGGCCGTGCCTGCCTCGTTCCGATAGAGGTGCCGCGTCCCGCGTGGGACGAAAACGGACTCGCCGGCCGACACCGTTCGCGTCTCCTCACCAGCCGTGAACGTGATTTCTCCCTCGGTGATCGTGAACAGCTCGTCCTCAGCGAGGTGCCGGTGCGGCGGCGGCCCCCCACCGGCGCCAACGAGGCAATCTAGCGCGAACATCGACCCTCCTGACTCCTCGCCCGTCACGAGAAACGTGTACGTGTCGCCCGGGCCCCACCACGAGCGCCCGGCTTCGCCGGCGATCGTGTGCACCACTCGTAGGCCGTGCTTAGTACTCATCGTGCCGGCGGATCCACAGCTGGAACGCGTCGCCTTCGTCCCGTCCCTTGGGAGCCCGGTCGAGGATCCCGTAGTAGCCCATCAGGAACTCGACGCCGCGGGCTCCGGTCGCGTAGGTCTGGTACACGGTGCCGTCGTCAAGGACGAACGCGCTGAGGCCCTGGGCCTCGGTGAGGTAGCCGGTGACGTCGGTGCCGCTCGAGCTCGCGTTGTGCTCGACGATCGGCGGAGCGCCCGCCTCGAGCATCGGCGCGATCGCCTCGCGTGTCTGCTCCTCGGTGCGTGAATAGGCGAGGTCGAAGTTGAAATCGCTGCCCGCCGCCGAGACCCACGGCATGTTCCAGCCCATCCGCCGCTTGTACGCCTGCAGCTTCTCGAGCGGCGCTTGCGAGACGTAGAGCATCGTCACGTCGCGCGCATGCAGGTGGAGCAGGGCACCGTCGACGGTGTCGGCCATCGACGAGCAGGTCGGACAGCCGGCCTCGTAGCTGGGCCCGAACATGAAGTGGTAGACGAGGAGTTGACTGCGGCCGTCGAACAGCTCGGCCAGTGTGCGCGTGCCGTCGTCGGTGTTGAAGCGGTACTCCTTCTCGACGCGAATCCAGGGCAGTTCGCGCCGCTTCCGCGCCAGCTCGTCACCTAGACGGGTGTGCTCCTTCTCGCGAGCGAGCAGCTCCTCGCGGGCACCAGCCCATTCTTCGCGGCTCACGACCTGGTGATCGCTCATCGTGCGTCTCCTTTCCGATGCAAGTCATCTTGGCAGCTGAACGGCGGGCCCGATCAAAGGGCTCGTCTCGCATCGGCCGGCAATGGATCGTGAACGGCGCGACAGCACGCCGTAGGCCGGCCGAGCGCACACGCAGTGCAGCCTCTGACAGGCTGCCCCTAGACCTCGATCTCCACCTTTGCGCTCGTTAGCGATCCAGGTCGCCAGCGTCGACGCGGCCACCGCGGGCGACTACGATCACGACGAAAGTGCGCGGCTATCTCCGCGTGCTGGGTGCAGTGCCCCCGTAGACGGCCTTGCCCCTCTCGTAGGCGTACCGCTCGAGGAGCAGTGCCTGCCTGCGGACGCGGGCCATGGCCTTCGCGTCCAGGTGCCGGACTCGGGTCAGGACCAGGACCTCGTGGTCCTGGTCGTTCGCTCCGAGCCAGCCGACGCGGACGTTGCCGAGTCCGCGGGCGTAGTACTTGAGCTGTGATGCATCCGGCTTGCTCCGCTCGAACTCACGGATGACCAGGACGCCCTTGTAGCAGCCCACCGGAACGCAGGTCCGCTGGCCCACCTTGTACGTCTGTCCGCGGTCGGCCCAGTTGACAGGCGGTGGGGCGAAGCCCTGCGCGTAGTCAGCGGCACCGAGCCGCGGGTGCGCGGTCATCGCGATCCCGGCCCTCGCTCCCTCGATGCCATGGATCCAGGCGGGAGTGGCGACGATCTTCCCGCCCTCGTACTCCGCCGGATACTCGCCAGGGTGCCAGACGTTGCCTTCGTTGTCCTGCGCGAAGAAGGCGAGCTCCGCCTCGGCGAGTGCACCTCCGCGCCAGTCCTGCTCCCAGACGACGACGTTGCGCACGCCCGCGACCGGCTTGACGAGGTCGGTGACCGTCGAGACCAGGCGGTGCGAGATGCTTGCGCCGTCTTCGAAGGTGGAGCCCTCGAACACCAGCATCGTCCCCGGCCTGAGTGGGAGCCACGGGTTGTCGACGACCGTCGAGTGGTCGAAGCTCGCGCGGGAGAAGTCCTTGGCCGAGATCTCCTTGCCGCGCGGAGGCGGGCCGGGCGACGCGCTGGAACGACTTTCGCCGCAGGCCGGGGCGACGAGCAGGAGGGCCGCCATGGCGGGGGCCACGGCGTTGTGCATGACGCCTCTCACGTCGTCGCCTGACGATTTCCCCTGCCGAAGCGGAGGTACAGCGACGGCACGACGAACAGGTTGAGCAGCGTCGAGGTGACAAGGCCGCCGACGACGACGACGGCCAAGGGATGCTCGATCTCGTGGCCGGGAACGTCGCCGGAGACCACGAGCGGCACGAGGGCCAGCCCGGTCGCGAGCGTCGTCATCAGGATCGGCGAGAGCCGCTCGAGCGCGCCACGCAGGACGAGCGCGCGCCCAAAGCTCATGCCTTCCTCTTGCTCGAGGTACTGGAAGTGGTTGATCATCAGGATCCCGTTGCGCGCGGCGATCCCGAACACGGTGTAGAAGCCGACGAGTGAGCCGAGCGACAGGACGCCGCCGGCGAGCCACGCTGCGAGCGCCCCTCCGACCAGCGCCATCGGGAGGGTGAAGAACGACAAAGAGGCCAGGCGGAAGCTGCCGAAGGACGCCTGGAGCAGGAGGAAGATCGCGAGCGCGGCGCCGATCCCGTAGAGCAGCAGGCGCTTCTGCGCCGACTGGCGCTCCTGGTACTCGCCGAGCACCTCGGCGTGGTAGCCGAGCGGGAAGCTCGTGTTCTCGACCGTCTCCTCGACGTCGCGGGCGACGGAGCCGAGGTCGCGTCCCTTCACGCCGACGAAGACGTCGATCACCCTCTGCGTCTGCTCGTGGTGAATCACGTTCGGCAACGGCTTGATCTGCAACCGCGCCACCTTCCCGAGGAGCACATGTCCGCCGCCGGGCGTGTCGATCGGGAGGCTGTAGATGCTCTGAACGCTCTTGCGCGTCTCGGGGGTGCTCCACACGTGGACGTCGTACGCCCTGCCACCCCTGAAGATGTCGCCCACCTCTTCGCTCTCGACCAGGGTGGCCGCCGCCCTGCGGACGTCACCCGGCTTCACCCCGTAGCGCTGCGCCGCGGCGAGGTTCACCTTCACCTCCATCTGCGGCACGCCCTCTTGGAACTCGACGAAGGCGACGTCGACGCCGTCGAGATCCGCGATCTTTTCCCGCAGTTCGTCCGCCTTCTGGCGGATGAGCTTCAGGTCCGAACCGAAGATGCGCACGTCGATGGGCTCGCTCGAGCCCGCGAGCACCTCGTCGATTCGCTCGTTCAGGTACGTCTCCACGTTCTGGAACACGCCGGGAAGTTGGGCGACTTTGTCCTCGATCGCGGCTCGCGTCTCGTCGTACGGCGCCGTGTCGCTCATTGCGATCCAGTGCTCGCCGAAGTTGACCCCGACTGTCTCGTCGGCAAGGAACGCCTGGCCGATGTGCGTCCCGACGTGGGTCACACCCGGAATCGTGGCGAGCTGGCGCTGCTCCGTGGTCACGATCCGCCGCTCTTCGGGAAGCGAGGTACCGGGCTTCGTGATGATGTGGCTCAGGAAGTCCCGTTCCTTGAACGTCGGGATCAGCGACTCACCGAGGAACGGCACGACGGCGAGCCCCGCGGCCGCGGTGAGGACCACGACCACGTACGCCCACCGAGGTCGGTGGATCACCCGCGTCAGCATTGCGGCGTAGCCCCGCTTGAGCGCTCGCACGGTGAACGGGTCGGGGTGGTCGAGCCGCCCCCTGGAGAGGAGGATCAGGCTCAGCGCCGGCGTGATCGTCAGGGCAACGAGGAGCGACGCGAGCACCGCCAGGCCGTAGGAAAGCACGAGCGGCCTGAAGAACGCGCCCGTCAGGCTGTGCAGAAGGTAGACGGGAATCAGGGCGGCGATGATGATCAACGTCGCGTAGACGATTGGGCTCCGCACCTCCAGCGACGCCTCGAGGACGATTCGCGCCTTCGCTCGACGGGTGGCTGCCGCCCCGTGCTGGCGCAGGCGGCGCCAAATGTTCTCGATGTCGATGATCGCGTCGTCGACGACGACGCCGAGCGCGATCACGAACCCCGCCAGCACCATCACGTTGACGGTCTCGCCCCGTGCTTCCAGGACGAGGGCGGCGGCGACGAGCGACAGCGGAATCGACGTGACGCTGATGAGCGCTGTGCGCCATTCGAAGAGGAAGGCGCCGAGCACGAGCACGACGAGCAGCGCGCCGATCAGGAGCGACACAGTCAGGTTGTGCAGCGAGGTCTCGATGAAGTTGGCAGCTCGGAAGACGTGCGTGTCGAAACGGATCCCGGGCAGGCCCGGCTCCATCTCCTTCAGGGCCGCCTCCACCCCGCGGGTGACGTCGAGGGTGTTGCCCCACGGGTACTTCTCGACGATCAGCAGTAGGCCGGGATTGCCGTTGACGACCGCGTCGCCGACCAGCCCCTGCGTGCCCTTTTTGACCTGGGCAACGTCCGCCAGCCGCACCGACTGGCCGTCCCGCTCGGCAATCGCCACCTGGGCCAGGTCGTTCGGCGTGACGATCGGCAGGACGTGCTCGACGGCCAGCCGTTGGTTCGACGTCTCGACGAAGCCGCCGGTGCCGATCCTGTGTCCGTCGGCGAATCGCAGCAGGCCCGCGTCCAGCGCGGACGAGGTGGACTCCATCACGTGCTCCAGCGTGACGCCCTGGGCTCGCATCCGCCTCGGGTCGACCTCGACCATGTACTGCTCCAGGTGCTCGCCCCACAGCGCGACGTTCGCCACGCCCGGCACGCGAAGCAGCCGGGCTCGGACCTTCCAGTAGGCGATCGTCGAGAGGTCGAGGATGCCCACGGTGTTCGAGGACATCCCGATCTTGATCACCCGGGAGGTGCTCGAGGTCGCGGGCATGATGAACGGGGGCGCCGCCCACGTCGGCAGCGACGGCGTCACCGCCTCCACGCGCTCCTGCACCAGCTGCCGCACCCGCAAGAGATCGGTTCCCGGCCGGAAGAGCAGCTCGATCGAGGACAGCTGGGGCACCGCCTTCGACCGGATGACCTCGAGACCCGGGATGCCGGTGAGCGTCTGCTCGAGCGGCGTGTTGATCAGCTCTTCCACTTCCTTCGCCGTCAGTCCGAGCGCGAGCGTCTGCACCTCGACGCGCGGGGGCGCGAACTCCGGAAATGCGTCCACCGGCATCGCGCGTAGCTGAGCGGCGCCGAAGGCGAGCATCGCGATGCCGACGGCGACGATCAGGAATCGGAACCTGAGGCTCGATCCGACGATCCACCGCATTTACGCGCGAACCCGCCCTTTCATGCGCGGCTCGACCGTGCGCAGGGCACGGTCAGTCTTCCTCGACATCGCCATACTCGACGCCCCAGATCTCGGTCGCCCCGGCCGTGACGACCAGCGTGCCGGCGGGCGGGCCCGTAGTCAGGACCGCGGACACGCCGTCGATTCGAGCGACGCGAATGTCCGCCCGCTGGTAGACGAGCGGGTTCGGACTCGTGTACGTCCACGTGCCGCCGTCCGCGTCGTAGAGCACCGCGTCGAACGGAATGACCGTGCGACTTGCGGCGCCTTCGCTCTGAACTCTCTCCGTGCGGACGCCGAGCAGCTTCGCCGCCTCGGCCGTCAACTTAACGCGCGTGATGTCCGTCCCCTTGACCTGTTCGACGACCGCGGGGCCGGCCTCGGCCCCGTCATTCGCAGTACCTCCGCACGCCGCCAGCAACATAGGAACGGCGAGCAGTGCCGCCACGATCACCCAGTCTCTCCCGTGCCGTTTCATTCGCAGTCCTCCGACTCCTCGATCCCGATCTCAGTCGTCCCCGGGCGGCGGGACTGCCCGCGTCTCCGTCACGGCGGGCCCGGGGACCTCCTCGGGCGCCGGCGGGACAGCGCCACGCGCCAGCTCCCCCAGCGTCGCCGGCAGCTCCTCGGGCTCCGCGGCCTCAGCTGCCGGGCTGACCCCGAAACGCAGGTACAGGATGGGCAAGACGAAGAGGCTGACCAGCGCGGATGTGATCAGCCCGCCGACGAACACCACCGCGGTCGGGTGGAGTAGTTCGAGCCCAGGCCTGCTGCCCAAGATCAGGACCGGCAGGAACACCAGTCCAGCCGCCAGCGCTGTCGCCACGACCGGCCCCACGCGCTCGCGTGCAGCCGACAGGACGAGGTCCGCCGCCGACGCATCGCCTCGGTCCCGCTCGAGCTCGCGGACACGCCCGAAGAGGTACACGCAAAAGCGGGTCGCGAGCCCAAAGAGGGCCAAGAGCGCGACGTAGGACCCGAACGAGAGCGTGCCGCCCGCCGCGAGCACCGCCACGAGGCCGCCGACGACTCCGATCGGCAACGTGAGGATCGAGAGCGTCGCCAGGCGCCAGCTCTCGAGCACCGCCTGCAGGAGCAGGAACATCCCGATCACGGCCGCGATCGCCACCAGGATCAGGAGGCGCGTGGGCTGGCTCTCGGTTGCCAGGACGGTGGCGTGGTACTCCGCCGGAAAGGTGAGCCGGAGCAGGCCGCTCTCGACGTCGCTCACGACAGCGTCCCGATCGCGCCCGCTGACGCGCGTCGCCAAATCCACGTAGCGGGAGACTGCCTGGCGCTTGATCACACTTGGGCTCGGGGCGATCCCGACGTCCGCGACATCACCGAGCCGGACGTGGCCTCCCTCGGGGGTGTCGATCAGCAACCGGCGGACGCTCGTGAGGTTGTTGCGAACTTGGGGCGTCCCCCAGACGACGACGTCGAAGACCTTCTGCTCTTCGAACAGGTTGCCCACGACAAGGCCGGACAGCAGCGTCGTCGCCGCGCGGCGGACGTCGCCGGGCTTGATCCCGTACCTGTCCGCCTTGACGAGATCGACTCGCACGCGGATCGCCGGCTCCTCCGGCGGTAGGAGCACGCGCGCGTCGGCGATGCCGTTCACGTGCGACATGACCCCCTGGACTCTCGCTGCCTGGTTGCCCAGGACCTGCAGGTCCTCGCCGTAGACGCGCACGACGACGTTGTCGTCGGTCTGCGCCAAGGCCTGCTTCACCCGGTCCTGCGAGTACGTCTGGACGTTGTGCGAGAGCCCGGGATACGCGGCCACGACCCGGTTGACCTCGGCTACGGTCGAGTCGTAGTCGGCCCCCGAATCGATGTTGACCCAGATCTCCCCGGAGTTGACGCCGACGATCTGGTCGCCGGTGATCGCTCGGCCGACGTGCGCGCCCACGTTGCGAACGCCGGGAATCGCCCGCAGCTCGCGACTGGCGAGCGCCGTGATCCGGTTCATCTCGCGGAGCGACGTTCCCGGCGGCCCATTCCAGCTGACCAGCAGGTCGTTCTCCTTGAACGTCGGCAGCAGTTTCTGGTCGACGAACGGCGCGGTCACGGCGGCCAGCGCGATGAGCGCTCCGATCGCCACATATGCCACTCGGGGCTTGTGCACGATTCGGGCCAGCACCGCCTCATACCGGCGCTGGAGCCAGCCGACGAGCGCAGACTCCTTCCGAGCCATCGGTGCTCTCGACAGGAGGAGGGCGCTTAGCGCGGGCGTGACCACGAGCGCTACGACCATCGATGCAAGCAGCGCGAGGAGGAAGGCTGCCGCCAGGTCCGGGAAGAACGCGCCCGAGAGCCGCTCGAGGAAGAAGAGCGGCAGGGTCGCCAGCGCGACGATCAGGCTCGCGTAGACCGCCGGCCGGCGCACCTCTAGCGTCGCCTCGAGGATGGTCTGCGTCGGCGACTGGCCTGTGCCAGCGCTCCGCTCCTGCTGCAGCCGTCTCGTGATGTGCTCGGTACTGACGATCGCGTCGTCGATCACGAGCACGAGTGCCGCCACCAGCCCTGCCAGGAGGATCCAATTCAGCGTCGACCCGAAGGCCCACAGGACCAGCGCCGCCACGAGCACGGACAGCGGGACGACGATGATCCCGATCAACGCTGCGCGCAACCGGAAGAGAAAGAGGCCGAGCACGAGGGCGAGCATCCCCAGGCCGACGAACAGCGCAAGCTTCACGTTGCCGATCGACTGGTCGACGTAGGTCGCCGGCCGGTAGACGTGAGTGTCGAAGTCGATGCCGGCAAGCCCCGGCTGCATCTCGTCGAGCGCCTTCTCGACGCCGCTGGTGACGTCCAGCAGATCCGTTCCTGGGAATCGCTGGATGACGAGCAGGAGCCCCGGCTTGCCCTCGACGCCGGCGTCGCCGATCAGCGGCTGGTGGTCCTCGACCACGTTGGCCACGTCCCCGAGGACCAGCTTGCGCCTCCTCGTCCCCTCGAGCCTGACCTTCGACAGGTCGTTAGCCGTAGTGATCGGCTGCTCGTGCTGGATCGGGAACCGCTGGTTCGCGGTATCGATGAATCCGCCCGTGCCCGGCGTCGACGCTTCGACGAACGTGAGCGGCGACACCCACAGGGCGTTCGCGCTCGTTCGGATCACCTGATCCAGCGTCACCCGCTGGTCCCGCAACCGCTCCGGATCGACGTCCACTTGGAGCTGC
>JBKPHO010000169.1:0-1420 GCA_046729915.1 Actinomycetota bacterium
AGGAGCTTGTGCACGTTCTTGACGTGGTCGACGATCGCCTCGTCCATCTCGTAGCCGCCGACGCGGATCGACTCCCAGACGACCATGCCGCCGAGGGAGATGACCGCCACCTCGGTCGTGCCGCCGCCGATGTCGATCACCGTGCTCGCGACCGCGTCCGCGACTGGGAGGTTCGCGCCGATCGCGGCGGCCATCGGCTCCTCGATCAGGTAGACCGAGCGCGCACCGGCGGCGCGCGTGGCCTCGTCGACGGCGCGGCGCTCGACGTCGGTGATCCCGCTCGGCACGCAGAGCACGACCCGCGCGAAGGTGAAGCGCGAGCCGCCGGCCTTCGAAGTGAAGTGCCTCAGCATCTCCTCGGTCACCTCGAAGTCCGCGATCACGCCGTGACGCAGCGGCCTCGTGGCGCGGATCGAGGCGGGCGTGCGGCCGATCATGCGCTTCGCCTCCTCGCCGACGGCGTGCACCTTTCCGGTCTCCTCGGAGATGGCGACCACCGACGGCTCGAAGAGCACGATCCCGCGGCCGCGGATGAACACCAGCGTGTTCGCCGTGCCGAGATCGACCGCCATGTCGCGGCCGCTGGCGATTGACCCCCAGATGCGCATGACCCTTGTGGACCCTAGCTCCGAGCCTGTAGAAACGCCTGATGGGCGTGACCGAGGGGCGGATCCCGTTCCGCGGCTACGAGACGTGGTACCGCTCGCTCGATCCGGACGGCGCGGCCGCCGAGCGGATCCCGCTGCTGTGCCTGCACGGCGGGCCGGGCGCGAACTGGCTCCACATGAAGCCGTACGAGGCGTTCGCGGACGAGCGGCGCGTCGTCTTCTACGACCAGCTCGGCGCCGGCAACTCCGCGATCGCGGAGCCGCACGACGCTGCGATGTGGAAGCCCGAGCTCTTCGCGGAAGAGGTCGACGTGGTTCGCGAGGAGCTCGGCCTCGACCGCGTCCACGTCCTCGGCCACTCGTGGGGCGGGATGCTCGGGATGCAGTACGCGACGGGCCGGCCTGAGGGGCTCGCGTCGCTGATCGCCGAGAGCGGGCCGCCGAGCATCCCGGCCTGGATGCCGGAGATCCAGCGGCTGCGCTCGGAGCTTCCGCCGGAGGTCGAGGCCACCCTACGCAGGCACGAGGAGGCGGGCACGACCGACGACCCGGAGTACGAAGAGGCCGAGATGGTCTTCTACAAACGCCACCTTTGCCGCACGGACCCCTGGCCGGACTGGCTCGTCGAGTGCTTCCGGATCCTCGACGAGAACCCCGAGGTCTACCACTCGATGAACGGGCCGAGCGAGTTCCACGTCATCGGGACGCTCAGGGACTGGGACATCACGGATCGGCTGGGGCAGATCGAGGCGCCGACCCTGCTCTTCTGCGGCCGCTACGACGAGGTCACGCCCGCGGTGGTGGAGGTGGCG
>JBKPHO010000170.1:0-3622 GCA_046729915.1 Actinomycetota bacterium
CAAGCCGTACGACGGAAACACGTCGGCGACGATCAACGTGAGCGGCGCATCGCTCGTCGGCCTGGTCGGCGGCGACGCGGTGACGCTCAACACGGGCGCGGCGACCGGCGCCTTCACAAGCGCTTCGCCGGGCACGTGCACCGTGCAGATCTCCGGCCTGACGATCACCGGCGGCGACAGCTTCAACTACACGCTGACGCAGCCGGCCGTCACCGCGTGCATCGGCGCGTGGTACGCGACGGGCTTCTACCAGCCGGTGGGCATCCCGAACTCGGTCTGGATCCCGGCGCCGGGAGTGGCCCCGACCGTCGATCCCACGACGACGACCTGGAACACGGCCAAGGGCGGCTCGACGATCCCGCTGAAGTTCAACCTCTACTCGGCGCAGGGCGGCCAGGAGAGGACGAGCACCGCGGACATCAGGAGCTTCGACCTGGTCAGGCTGGCCTGCGCGGCCGGCGGTGACGAGGACGCCGTCGACTTCGCGACCAGCGGCAGCACCAGTCTCCGCTACGACGGCACGGGCGGCCAGTTCATCCAGAACTGGAAGACGCCGAGCTCGTCCAGCGACTCGTGCTACCGCGTGGACGTGAAGTTCCAGGACGGCTCTGCGATCTACGCCTTCTTCAAGCTGAAGAGGTAATCGCCCAGTAACGGAGGAGAGCGCCGCGCGCGCTCTCCTCCGCCTGCGCAAAAACACCGAGTAAGGACTTCGTAAGGCTGTCCTCGGGACGCGGGATCCGGCTGGGGAGGTGGGTACCATCCCGTGGATGCCGACCGCCGTGGTCACCGGCGGAGCCGGCTTTCTCGGCTCCCATCTGTGCGAATACCTGCTCGAGCAGGACTTCCGCGTTATCTGCGTGGACAACCTCGAGACGAGCACGCTCGAGAACCTCGAGCACGTTCGCGACGACGGTTTCGTCTTCCGGAACCACGACGTGGTCGACCACCTGGAGATCGAGGAGCCGGTCGACGTCGTCTACCACCTCGCCGCGCTCGCGAGCCCGATCGACTACCTACGCCAGCCGCTGCACTCGCTGAAGGTCGGCTCGCACGGCACGCACCACGCGCTCGGCCTCGCGAAGTTCAAGCGCGCCCGCTTCCTGTTGGCCTCGACGAGCGAGGTCTACGGCGACCCGCAGGTGCACCCGCAGCCGGAGAGCTACTGGGGCAACGTCAACCCGATCGGCCCGCGGGGCGTGTACGACGAGGCGAAGCGCTACGCCGAGGCGCTGACGATGGCCTACCACCGCCAGCAGGGCGTGGACACGGCGATCGTGAGGATCTTCAACACCTACGGTCCCCGGATGCGTTCGCACGACGGGCGCGCGATCCCGACATTCGTTCGCCAGGCGCTGGAGAACTCTCCCATCACCGTCTTCGGCGAGGGCTCGCAGACACGGAGCTTCTGCTACGTCGACGACCTGATCCGCGGCCTTCACCTGCTCGCCGAGAGCGGCGAGCACCTGCCCGTGAACCTTGGCAACCCCGAAGAGTTTTCGATTCTGGAGCTTGCGCAAACAGTCATCCGAGTCACCTCGTCCTCGAGCGAGATCGTGTTCGAGGCGCTGCCAATCGACGACCCACAGGTTCGCCGGCCCGACATCACCCGCGCTATGCAGGTGCTGGGCTGGGAGCCGGAAATCCAACTCGAAGAAGGGCTCCGGCGGATGTTGCCGAGCCTCAGGAGGGAGCCACTTGACGTCTAGGAGACTGAGCATCGCCCTGTTGACCGTCGTTCTCTGTGCCGTCGCGGCCACGGTGAAGCCAGAGCGGGCTGCAGCCGCGCGCGGCATGTTCGTCGGCATCTACGACCCGGTTCAGCCGGTCGCCGCGCCCGAGAAGACCTTCCCGATGCTGGTGAAGCTGCGGGCGCAGATCATCCGGTTGAACCTCGACTGGAACCTGATCGCGAAGAAGCGGCCTGCGAACCCGACCGACCCGAAGGATCCTGCCTACGACTGGAACGGCTACGACAAGACGGTCCTCACGGCGGCCAAGAACAAGATTCAGATCATGTTCACGATCTACGGCACGCCGCGCTGGGCCCAGGGCAAGCTGAAGGGCATCAACCGCGCGCCGCGCAAGATGAAGGACCTGCGGTACTTCGCGTTCGCCGCCGCCAAGCGCTACAGCGGCAGGTTCCAGCGCGACGACGACACGAAGCTGCCGGCCGTGCGGAAGTGGCTCGCCTGGAACGAGCCGAACAACCCGCTGTTCCTGAAGCCGCAGTGGCAGAGGGTCGGCAAGCGGCGCTACATCCCGATTGCGGCCAGGATCTACGCACAGATGTGCTCGGCGATCTTCGTCGGGGTCCACGCGACGCACCTGAGCAAGGAAGTCGTGGGCTGCGGGGCCACCGATCCGCGCGGCAACAACGCGGCCCGGAGCCGCAGGGCCTCGATCTCACCGATCGCGTTCGCGAAGGCGCTGAAGAAGTACGGCCTCCGCCGTAACCGCTTCGACGTCTACGCGCACCACCCGTACTACGGCCGGCCCGCCGAGTCGCCGACGACGATGCCGAAGGGCAAGCAGACGGTGACGCTCGCCAACATCGGGGTGCTCACGAAGCTCGTGAGCCAGCTCTGGGGCAACAAGAAGCTCTGGATCACCGAGTACGGCTACCAGACGCGGCCGCCCGACCGGAACTTCGGCGTCAGCTGGAGAAACCAAGCCAAGTACCTGACCCAGGCCTACAAGATCGCGCGCAAGAACCCGAGGATCACGATGATGCTCTGGTTCCTGCTCAAGGACGAAGGGCGCCTGGGCGGCTGGCAGTCGGGCCTCTTCACCGCCGGCGGAAAGCGGAAGCCCGCGTACAACGCGTTCCGCCGCCTGCCACACTAGGAAACGTGGCGACCAGAACTCCGCAACGGGGACGGGGACGCATCCCCGCTCCCGTTGCGGACGACGACGCGCCGGTACGGATCGTCAGCGACATCCGTGCCGGCGCGCCGTACCTGCTCACACGTTCCCAGCTGGTCGTCGCGGCGCGGCGGCTCGCGAGCATCGCGGCGCTCGTCTGCCTGGACGTGGGCGGGCTGGTGCTCGGCGTGTACGCGGCGCTCGTCGCGCGCGAGCTCTACTACGGCCGGCAGCCGATCCTCTGGGGCGTGCTCTGGAGGATCGAGACCGACTGGCTGCCGTTCCTGACCTTGGTGACGGTGCTCGTCTTCTCGCAGGCGCACCTGTACGAGGAGCGTGAGCGCCGGCCCGGCTTCGGCCGCATCCTGTCGTCGCTGATCCTCGTCGCGCTGATCACGCTCGCGTTCGCCCTCGGCACCGGGCACAAGTTCTCGACCTACGGCCTGGCGCCGACCGCCGTCGTGCTTTCCGCGATCACGATTGCGGCGTTGCGGGCGAGCTACGACCTCGTGACCGGCGAGGTCTTACGGCTCACGGGAGCGCGGCGCCACGCGCTGCTCGCCGGCGCCGGCGAGAACCTCGAGCACCTGCACTCGGCGCTCGGCTCCGGCCGGAGCGGGATCGACTACGCGTTCGTTGGCGCGGTCGCGCCCTCGCCCGACGGCGTGAGCCTTCCGGTGCTCGGCGACGTGCGCGACCTTCCCGCGATCCTTGCGCGGGAGCGCGTCGACGAGCTGATCGTGACGGACTCGGACTT
>JBKPHO010000171.1:0-1690 GCA_046729915.1 Actinomycetota bacterium
CGAGTTGATGAACCCGTCGTCGCGCTCGACGACCTCCAGGCCCTCGCCGCGCTCGAAGTAGTCGAGGATCAACCGCCCGTAGGCGTCTTCGCGTCCTCCTGTCACGCCCCCGCGGCCGCAGCCGAGCGGACCAAGGCCGCCTCGAGGTCGGCGATCAGGTCCTCCGCCGACTCGAGGCCGACCGACAGTCGCACCAGGTTCCGCGGTGCGGCGAAGGGCGCGTCTGCGGTCGAGGCGTGCGTCATCCGTGCCGGGTGTTCGATCAGGCTCTCCACGCCGCCGAGGCTCTCGGCGAGCAGGAAGATCTTGGTGCGCGCGCAGAGCGCGACTGCCTCCTCCTCCGACTCCGCAAGGAACGAGACCATGCCGCCGAAGTCGCGCATCTGGTGCGCGGCGATCCGGTGGCCCGGGTGCGACGGCAGGCCCGGGTAGAGCACGTGCTCGACGCTGGGATGCCGCTCGAGGAAGGTCGCTACCGCGTGCGCGTTCTCGCAGTGCTTGCGCATCCGCACGGCGAGCGTCTTCAGCCCGCGCAGCACGAGCCAGGAGTCGAACGGCCCCGGCACGGCGCCCAGCGACTTCTGCAGGAAGTACAGGCGCTCGGCGACCGTCGGGTCGTTCGTGGCCACGAAGCCGCCGACCAGGTCCGAGTGGCCGCCGAGGTACTTCGTCGTCGAGTGCAGGACGACGTCCGCCCCGAGCGAGAGCGGCTGCTGCAGGTACGGCGACGCGAACGTGTTGTCCACCACGACCAGAGCCCCGGCCTCGTGCGCCGTGTCGGCGGCGGCGCGGATGTCGACGATGTTCAGCAGCGGGTTCGTCGGCGTCTCGAGCCAGACCATCCGCGTCCGCTCGTCGAGGTGCTCGGCGAGCCCCGCATTGATCTCGTCAGCCGGCACCCAGGTGAAGTCGTAGCCCTTGGGCTCGTAGATCTGCGAGAACATTCGGTAGACGCCGCCGTACACGTCCGCGACCGCGACGACCCGGTCGCCGGGCTCGAGCAGGTGGATCAGCGTCGTCGTCGCGCCGAGGCCGGACGAGAACGCGACGCCGTGCTCCGCGCCCTCGAGCGAGGCGAGGCAGAGCTGAAGCGCCGTGCGGGTCGGGTTCGCGACGCGGGCGTAGTCGTAGCCCTTGTGCTCGCCGACCGCCTCCTGCACGAAGGTCGAGGTCTGGTAGATCGGCACCGTCACGGAGCCGGTCGCGGGATCCGGCTCCTGCCCTTCGTGGATGGCGCGGGTCTCGAACTCCACCCCTGGATCTTAGTTGGGCCTCCTCGGGGGAGGCGGCGGCGGAGGCGGCGGGCGACGCGGTGGGGGAGAGCCGCCGAGGAGGTGCTCCACGCGCGTGAGCAGGCGCGTAAGCTCCTGGGCTTCGTGCCGGGGGAGGTCGGCCAGCAGCTCGCCGAGGCGGCCGTAGAGCAACCGAGTCGCTGACCGGAACGCCTCGAAGCCGGCCGGCGTCAGGGCGAGTGGTTGGCGGCGGCGGTCTGACGCCTCCCGCGCACGCTCGACCCACCCGGCCGTTTCGAGCGCCGCGACGAGCTGCGAGACCGCTGCGCCGGAGACTCCCGCGCGTCTCGCGAGCTCGGCTGCGGCAAGCGGCTCCGCGGCGATCGCCCGCAGCGCGAGGAATTGCGCGAGCGTCATGGGCGGCTCGTTCGAGGCGAGCAGCCGCTCGATCCACCTGG
>JBKPHO010000172.1:0-3170 GCA_046729915.1 Actinomycetota bacterium
AGCTCGCGCGCAACCGCGGGCGGGTCGGCCGTGCCGTCGGTTACGCACATCACCGCGCCCAGGACGTCGTCGGTGCGCAGGCCCTCGACCCGCGAGGGGTCGACTCGCTCGACCGGCACGCCGAGGTCCGCCTGCAGAGCGCGCCGCTCCTCCAGCTCGGCGAGTCCCTGCTCGGTCGTCGCGACGAACAGGTAGCCGACCTGGTCGAAGAGCGGCGGCCCGAGCTCCTCGAAGAAGCGGATGCTCGCCTGGGCTAGCCGCACCTCCGCGGCCGTGGAGAACTGCTGCCGCACGCCGCCCATAGCCTTCGAGGTCGCGCCCCCGGCCACACGGCCGCGGTCCGCGAGGACGACGTCTCGTGCACCTAGGGAGGCCAGGTGGAACGCGATCGAGGCACCGGTTGCGCCTGCCCCTGCTACGACGATTCGAGCCACGCGTCGAGCTCCCGCTTCTCCTCGCCGCTTAGGGTGCGGAGCGGCGCGCGGACGTCCTCGCGCACAGGCACGCCCCGCCGGCCCAGCACGTACTTCGCCGCGGCCTGGAACGGGAAGCGGTCGAGCTCGCGGCGCAGCGCCCCGACGTCGCCGTCCCCGTCGCGGACGAGCGCCACGACCCGCTCCGGGAAGACCGACGCGAGGCCGGAGACCGCCCCCGCCGCCCCGCGCGCCAGCCCGGCGAGCACGAGCTCCTCGGCTCCGACGAATACGTCGAGCCCATCGAGCAGGTAGGGCTCCACCGCCTCGAACGGCCGGTCCGAGACCTTGAGCCCGGCGAAGTTCGGCGCACGCTCGCGCAGCTGCTCCAGCACCGGAACCGGCACCGCGTAGCCGCTGCGCGCCTGGAACTCGTACACGTAGAACGGCGCCGGCTCGGCCGCCCGCGCCGCCGCGGCCAGGTGCCCGAGCAGCGCCTCGTCGTCGAGGGCGAAGTACGGCGGCGAGATCACCGCGACCCCGGCGGCGCCCGAGGAGGCAGCGTGCTCGGCGAGCGCGGAGGTCTCCGCCGAGGACTGGGCACCGCAGTGGACGATCACCGGCAACGGCCCGTCCAAGAACAGCTCGGCGGCGCGCCGCCGCTCCGCAGCGGAGAGCAGGATCCCCTCCCCCGTCGTCCCGAGCGCGAGGATCCCGTCGAGCCCGGCCGCCGCGAGGAAGTCGAGGTAGGGCCGGAAGGCCTCCTCGTCCAGGGCGGCACCGTCGTTGCGGAGAGGCGTGACGGCGGCGGCAAGGGCTCCGCGTAGCATCGCCGTCCAACTTTACGATGCCGGGTCATGGAGGCGCTGCGGGTCGAGCGGGACGGCCATGTCCTCCGCGTGACGCTGGCGCGCCCCGAACGCAGGAACGCCTTCGACGCGGAGCTGATCCGTGAGCTGACGGAGGCTCTTTCCGCGGTCGAAGTCGAGGTTCGCGTCGTCCTGCTCGCCGGTGAGGGCCCGAGCTTCTGCGCCGGGGCGGACGTGGAGTGGCAGCGGTCGTCGATCGACCTCACCTTCGACGAGAACGTGGAGGACGCCCTGCGGCTGCACCGGATGATGGCGGCCGTCGACGGGTGCCCTGCCCCGGTCGTCGCCCGCGTCCAGGGCTACGCCCTCGGCGGGGGCTCGGGACTCGTCGCGTGCGCGGACGTCGTCGTCGCGGCGAGTGACGCGAGCTTCGGCTTCACGGAGGCTCGGCTGGGGATCATCCCCGCCGTGATCTCGCCGTTCGTGTTCGCCAAGATCGGCCCGGGCGCGGCGCGCCACCTGTTCCTCACCGGTGCACGGTTCGACGCGGAGACCGCGCTACGCATCGGCCTCGTGCACGAGGTGACGGACGACCTCGATCCGGCGGTCGAGAGCAAGGTTGACGAGATCCTGAAATCCGGGCCGCAGGCGACGCGCGCGGCGAAGAGGCTCACGCGCGAGCGACCGTCGGACGCCGAGGAGCTGGCCCGGATCGCCGCAGGGCTGCGCGCCGGGGCCGAGGGCCAGGATGGCCTGCGTGCGTTCCTCGAGAAGCGCCACCCATCGTGGGCATCGAGAAGCTCCTCGTAGCGAACCGCGGCGAGATCGCGCTGCGGGTGTTCCGGGCCTGCCGCAAGCTGGGGATCTCGACGGTTGCCGTCGCCCCCGAGGACGACTCGGGCTCGCTGCACGTTCGCTCCGCCGACGAGGCCGTCCGCATCTCCTCGTATCTCGACGCCGCCGAGCACGTGCGGGCCGCGCGCGAGGCCGGCGCCGACGCGGTTCACCCGGGCTACGGCTTCCTTGCCGAGAACCCCGAGTTCGCGGAGGCGGTCGAGTCCGCGGGGTTGACGTGGGTCGGGCCGTCTCCCGAGGCGTTGCGCGCCGGCGGCGACAAGCTCGAGGCAAAGCGCATCGCGCGGGAAGCGGGCGTGCCGGTCGTACCGGAGGGCGACCCGGGCGAGATCGGGTTCCCGCTCGTCGTGAAGGCGGTCGCGGGCGGCGGAGGGCGCGGGATGCGCGTCGTGCTGGAGGAAGAGCAGCTCGAGGACGCGCTGGCGGCGGCGCGCCGCGAGGCGAAGGCGGCGTTCGGCGACGAGCGGGTCTTCTGCGAGCGCTACGTCGAGCGGCCGCGGCACGTCGAGATCCAGCTCTTGGGCGACTCGCAGGGCACGGTGGTCGCCCTCGGCGAGCGCGAGTGCTCCGTCCAGCGCCGGCACCAGAAGGTGCTCGAGGAGGCGCCCTCCCCCGCGCTCGACCCCGAGCTGCGGGCGCGAATGAGCGAGGCCGCCGTTGCGTTCGCTCGCGCGATCGGCTACCGCAGCGCCGGCACGGCGGAGTTCATGCTGGACGGGCGCGACTTCTGGTTCCTCGAGCTCAACGGCCGGATCCAGGTCGAGCACCCGGTGACCGAGCTCGTCTCCGGAGCCGACCTTGTAGCCGAGCAGATCCGCATCGCGCAGGGCGAGCCGCTGCGGGCCGAGCCGCGGCTGGTCGGCCACGCGGTGGAGGCCCGGCTCTACGCGGAGGACCCTCGCACCTTCCTGCCGCAGACGGGCACGCTCGAACGGCTGCGGCTGCCCGCCGGAATCCGCGTGGACGCCGGGGTCGAGGAGGGCGACGAGGTCGGCACTTCGTACGACCCGTTGATCGCCAAGCTGATCGCGCACGGCTCGACGAGGCAGGACGCGCTCGACCGGCTTGCATCGGCGCTGGCGGAGACCGAGGT
>JBKPHO010000173.1:0-3336 GCA_046729915.1 Actinomycetota bacterium
GGCCGGCTGGAGCGAGGCCGACCTGCCGCTGCTCGACGAGGCCAGGGCGGTGCTCGCCGGCACGCCCGCGCAGTACGGGCACCTCATCGTCGATGAGGTGCAGGACCTGACGCCGATGCAGCTGCGGATGGTGGCGCGCCGTGCGGCCGCGGGGTTCACCGTCCTCGGCGACATCGCGCAGGCCACCGGGCCGGTGCCCTACGACCGCTGGGACGAGCTGCTGCCGCACCTGCCCGGCGGCGACCTCGCGCTGGTCGAGGAGCTCCGCCATGCCTACCGGGTGCCGCGCGAGATCATGGAGCTCGCCCTCCCGCTGCTCGCACGGATCGCTCCCGATGTGGAGCCGCCGCTGGCCTACCGCGTCGGCGCCGCCCGACCGCAAATCGTTCGGGGTGATCCTCCGCTCGCGGCCGGCTACGAGGAAGCGGCGCGGCTGGCCGGCGAGGAGGGGTTGCTCGCGCTGATCGCGCCGCCCTCGCTGCGGGGCACGGACGCCGGGTCCCTCTTCGACGAGACCCGGATCGCGGTGCTCACGCCGCGCGAGGCAAAGGGCATGGAGTTCGACCACGTGATCGTGATCGAGCCGGCCCTGATCGTCGAGGAAGCGGCCGAGGGCCAGGGCCTACGGGAGCTCTACGTCGCGCTGACGAGACCGACGACGACGCTCGTCATCGTGCACGCCCGCCCCCTCCCGCCCGAGCTGGGCCTCTGAGCGACGCAATCCGCAGCGCCGGAACACTCAAGTAACGTCTGTTACTTGCGGATCAGGCAGGTGCGGGTCCCGACACTGCTGTTCGACGGCGAGGCCGACTCGTGGACGCCGGTCGAGGCGAGCGTCGAGGCGTAGCGCGCGGCTCGGAGGCCGAGATCGTCATCGCGCCGGGCGCGGAGCACGACCTGACGCTCGCCGACGACAGCCTCGCACCGAAGTACGAGCGGACGCTCGTCGACTGGCTCACGCGCCACTCGTCGTGAGCTTCGTACTCCGAGCGATCCCGACGGGCAGGCGCTTCCCTTGGCACTATCGGGGGAGCCGGGCGGTTCCTTCTCTCTCCTGGGGGATTGAGCCGCCACTCCCTCGGGAACGGGCCGCCCGGCTCCACCTGGTCATACAGATCCCTTCGAGGCCCGGATCTTGCGGTCGGCCCGCCGGAGGTCGGGCCGCCCGGCAGGTAGGTCAGAGGGGCGCGTAGAGGTGGACCGGGACGCCGTCAGGATCGAGAAGCTCCGCGTACCGCTGCCCCCAGAACGCGTCCCACGGCTCCTTCTCGCCTTGGAATCCAGCGGCAGTCACGCTCGCATAGGCCTCGTCCACCTCGGCCGGAGTACCGCACTCGAAAGCGAGGCTGAGCTGGTTCCCCGTCTCGCGCGACCAACCCGGGCTGAAGCTGCACACGACTTCCTCCGTGTCGAGCATGAAGCGGACTCCGTTCGGGAGGAACGTGTCGACGTGGCCTTCGTCAGGGGTCTCGGGCACGTCGAGCCCCAGCAGACGGTAGAAGCGGATCGACCGCGCCATGTCCGAGACCACGATTCCGCAGGCGTTCAACTGGGGCACGGCGCGAGATTAACCGACGCGCGGGCACGCGATCAGATGTCGAGCACGATCGTCACCGGGCCGTCGTTGACGAGCTCGAGGGCCATGCGGGCACCGAAGACGCCGGTCGCCACCTCTACGCCGAGCCCGCTGAGCGCCTCGCAGAACGTCTCGTAGAGCGGCTCGGCGTCCTCCGGTGGAGCCGCCTCGGTGAAGCTCGGGCGATTCCCCCGAGCGGTATCTCCAAGGAGCGTGAACTGGCTCACCACCAGCGCTTCGCCCCCGGTGTCCAGGAGCGAGCGGTCGAAGCGCCCTTCCGCGTCCTCGAAGACCCGCAACCGCGCCACCTTCGCGGCCAGGCGCTCGGCTTCGCCGGGCCCATCCCCCCGCGCCACGCCGAGCAGCACGCACACGCCGGCGCCGACCTCGCCCGCGACCTCGTCGTCGACCCGGACAGACGCCCGCGCCACCCGCTGCACGACAGCCTTCATGTTCCGCCTCCGAAATGACGATATAGCCGGCGTGGAAGCGGCCCACCTCCCCTGGCAGCACCTCGGCTCGCTGCTGATCAACCGCGGCCTGCTGACCGTGGACCAGGTCAAGCAGGCCTTCGAGGAGCAGCAGCTGACCGGCAAGCGGCTCGGCGAGATCGTCGTCGGGCACGGCTGGGTGACGCCCCAGGACCTCGCGAAGGCGCTCGCCGACCAGGCCGGCCTCGACTATGTCGACCTTGCGGACACCGAGCTCGACACCGAGACGGCGATGCTGCTCCCCAAGGAGCTCGCGTTCCGCTACCAGGCGGTCCCCGTGCGTTTCCTCACAGACGACCTACTGCTCGTCGCCGTCGCCGACCCGACCGACGTCGGCCGCGCCGACGACCTACGCCTTGCGCTCGGCCACAACGTCCGCCTGGCGGTTTCCGAGCCGGACGACCTCGAGCGGACGATCAAGAAGCTCTACCGGACGCAGATCGAGGTCCATGACACGGCGGCCGCGGCCGACGAGCTGCTCTTCGACCCGATCGCCCGGCGCGAGGAGATCGCCGAGGTCGACGACGACACGCCCGCCGTGAAGCTCGTCCACGCGACGCTCGCGCAGGCGATCGAGGACGGAGCCTCCGACATCCACTTCGAGCCGCAGGAAGAGGACATGATCGTCCGGGCGCGGATCGACGGCGTCACCCGCCCCGTCGCCGAGATCCCGAAGCAGATGCAGCTCGGCGTCGTCAGCCGCCTGAAGATCATGGGCAGCCTCGACATCGCCGAGCGCCGCGCGCCCCAGGACGGCCGGATCTCGATCCGCTTCCACGGCAACCCGCTCGACCTCCGCATCGCGGTCATGCCGACGACGCACGGCGAGCAGGTCGTGCTCCGGATCATGCACCGCGCGGTCAGCAAGCCGGACCTCGGCGAGCTCGGCATGACCGACGCCGCGCGCGAGCACTTCGAGCGCGCGATCCGCCAGCCGTACGGCACCGTCGTCGTCTGCGGGCCGACCGGCAGCGGCAAGACCACGACCCTGTACACCGCGCTGCACCTGCTCAACGACCCCGGCCACGTGATCATGACCATCGAGGACCCGGTCGAGTACCAGATCCGCGGGATCAACCAGATCGAGATCTCGCCGAAGAGCGGGCTCACGTTCGCGCGCGGGCTGCGCACGATCCTGCGCTCGGATCCCGACGTCCTGCTCGTCGGCGAGATCCGCGACGAGGAGACGGCCCGCATAGCGATGCAGGCGGGCATGACCGGTCACCTCGTGCTCACGACCGTCCACGCCCACAACGCGGCGAGCGCGGT
>JBKPHO010000174.1:0-5732 GCA_046729915.1 Actinomycetota bacterium
GTCAACCCCAAGCTGATCGTCTGCGACGAGCCCGTCTCGGCGCTCGACGTCTCGGTGCAGGCACAGATCCTCAACCTGCTCAAGGACCTCCAGGACGACTTCGGGCTCACGTACATCTTCATCGCGCACGACCTCAACGTCGTCCGACACATCTCCGACCGCGTGATGGTGATGTATCTGGGCAAGGTCGCCGAGGTGGCTTCGCGCGACGTGCTCTACCGCGAGCCGAAGCACCCGTACACCGGTGCGCTGCTCTCGGCGGTGCCGATCGCGAACCCCGAGCTCGGCCGCAGGCGCGAGCCGATCGTGCTCGAGGGCGACGTGCCGAGCCCCGTGAACCCGCCGAGCGCGTGCCGGTTCCACCCGCGCTGCCCGCGGTTCGTCGAAGGGCACTGCGACGTCGAGGAGCCGCCGCTCTACTCGTTCGGCAACGGCCACGTCGCCGCCTGCCACTACGCGCTCGAGCGGTGGCCGATGGGCGCCGACGAGATACGGCGCGCCGGCTCGAGGACCCCGGAGCAGCCTCTTCCGGCGTAGGGCGGCGACCATGCTCGCGGGGCTGCGCCGTCTCGTCTTCCTCGTGGCGGTGACATCCGTCGTGACCACCGTCGGGTCGCTGCTCCTGGGCCTCCTCGTCGGCGCCTCGGCCGACCGCTCTGTCGCGCTCGGCTTCTACGGGGTCGGCTGCGTCCTGATGGTCTCCGGCTTCTTCGTCGGCAACCGCGGGCCCGCTCGCGTGAAGTCGGAGTCGGCCGAGCCGACGATGCTCCCGATCCCGGGTTTCGGTGGTCGCCGGCTGCGCTGGGCGACCCTCGACGAGCAGAACGAGAACATCAACCAGTCGGCGATCTTCGTTCTCCTCGGTCTGATCCTGGTGCTGATCGGCGTGATCGTCGACACCAGGCACTCTCTCGTCTGAGGCTTGCGTCCCTGGGTCGGGGGGTCTAACTTCTCTACACCGCCGCCGTCGAAAGCTAGTGTGCGACCGATGAACGGAGACTGCGACCGAGCGCGTCAATGGGCCTCGACCGAGCTCGACGGTGAGCTGTCGACGTTCGAGCGCGTCCTGCTGCGCGCGCATCTCAATTTGTGTCCGGCCTGCCGCGAGTTCCACAGCGAGATCGTCGGCCTGACGACCTCGCTCCGCGAGGCCCCGCTCGAGCCCTTCGAAGGCGTGGTCGACGCCGGTCGCCTGCGCCGCCGTCCTCGGCTTCGGCTCGCGCCGGCGGCAGCCGCGATGGCCATCGCCGCGGTCGGCCTCGGCAGCATCCTGGCCTCCTCCGCGGTTCGGTCCGGCTCCGTCGCCACCGGCCCGGCTCCGGCTCCCGTCGTTGCCGCCGAGCCCACCTCGGTCGACACGATGAACCTACGCACGTCGCAGGCGCTGGAGCGCCAGAATGCGTTCCAGCAGTCCCAGGCTTCCCCGGCGGCGCGGTCGGTGCGCGGCGGCCCGGTTCTCCAGGAACGGTAACGCCGGCGGGCCGGCGGATACTGTTCCACAGTGTTCCCGTCGCTCATAACCTCGTACGTCTGAAGCCTCGACCACGCTGCCAGGGTGGCGGCGCTGTCAGAGGCCGGAGCCGCACGCGCCCTGGTGGATCGGGAGGAGCGGCGCTTCGCTAGACTCAGGTTCCTGGGCCGGCGGCCGCGCCGCGGCCTCGGCAGCGCACCCGACCCACCTCTCCAGGAGACACATGCCTGACCAGAACAGCGGCCAGAAGCAGAACGTCGGCAAGGTCGTCGAGATCAAGGGCGTCGTCATCGACGCCGTCTTCCCCGAGCAGCTGCCCGAGATCAACACCGCCCTGCGAATCGAGCTGCCCGAGCGGGACGGTCGGCCCGCCATCAACCTGATCTCGGAGGTGCAGCAGCACCTCGGCGACGA
Source organism: Actinomycetota bacterium (assembly GCA_046729915.1). Lineage (GTDB taxonomy): Bacteria > Actinomycetota > Thermoleophilia > Gaiellales > Gaiellaceae > AC-32. The sequence goes on from JBKPHO010000174.1 coordinate 1,886, forward strand.
CCGCGTCCGCGCGGTCGCGATGGACGCGACCGACGGCATCCCTCGCGGCGTCGACGTGATCGACACCGGCGGGCCGATCACTGTCCCCGTCGGCAAGCCGACCCTCGGCCGACTGTTCAACGTCCTCGGCGAGCCGATCGACGAGGGCGAGGCCACGCCCGCCGACGCGGAGCGCTGGCCGATCCACCGCGAGCCGCCGTCGTTCGAGGACCTGCACCCCACGATGGAGATCTTCGAGACCGGCATCAAGGTGATCGACCTAATCGCGCCGTTCGTGCGCGGCGGCAAGGTCGGCCTCTTCGGCGGCGCCGGGCTCGGCAAGACGGTCCTCATCCAGGAGCTGATCCGCAACGTCGCTCGCGAGCACCAGGGCAACTCGGTGTTCGCAGGAGTCGGCGAGCGGACGCGTGAGGGAAACGACCTCTGGATCGAGATGACCGAGTCGGGCGTGCTACCGGACACGGCACTCGTCTTCGGGCAGATGAACGAGCCGCCGGGCGCGCGCCTGCGCGTTGCGCTGACGGGCCTGACGATGGCCGAGTACTTCCGCGACGAGGGCGCGGACGTGCTGCTCTTCATCGACAACATCTTCCGTTTCGTTCAGGCGGGCTCCGAGGTCTCGGCGCTGCTCGGCCGGATGCCGAGCGCGGTCGGCTACCAGCCCACGCTGGCCACCGAGATGGGGCAGCTGCAGGAGCGGATCACCTCGACGCGCCAAGGCTCGGTCACGTCCGTACAGGCGATCTACGTGCCCGCCGACGACCTCACCGACCCGGCCCCGGCGAACACCTTCGCCCACCTCGACGCCTTCATCACGCTCTCGCGGCCGATTTCCGAGCGGGGCATCTACCCGGCGATCGACCCGCTCGACTCCTCTTCGCGCGCGCTGGCACGTGACGTCGTCTCCCCCGAGCACTACCAGACGGCGACCCGGGTGCAAGAGGTGCTGCAGCGCTACCGAGACCTGCAGGACATCATCGCCATCCTGGGCATGGACGAGCTCTCGGACGAGGACCGGCTGATCGTCCAGCGGGCGCGCAAGATCGAGCGCTTCCTCTCGCAGCCGATGTTCGTGGCCGAGACGTTCACCGGCCAGCCGGGAAAGTTCGTGCGGCTCGAGGACACAATCGCCGGCTTCGCCGAGATCCTCGACGGCAAGCACGACGAGCTCCCGGAGCAGGCGTTCTACATGGTCGGCACGATCGACGAGGCCGCCACGAAGGCCCGCGGCGCCGAGGAAGCGCCCGAGGAAGAAGCAGAGGAGCCTGAGGCGGGCGCCGAGGCCGAAGAGCAAGAGCCGGTTCCCGCGTAGTGGCCGGAAAGACATTCGATCTCTCCCTCGTCACGCCCGAGGGAGCGGCGTTCGAGGGCGAGGTCGAGATGCTGGTCGTGCCGGGCGACGCCGGCGAGATCGGCGTGCTCGCCCCGCACGCGCCGCGCGTGGCGATGCTGAAGGCCGGCTCGACGCGCATCTATCGCGACCGCGACTCCGAGGACGTGCTCGAGTTCGCCACCGGCCCGGGGTTCTTCAAGGTCGAGCAGGACCGCGCGCTTGCCCTGGTTGACGACGCGGTCGACGCGCGCCACATCGACGTCGAGCGCGCACAGCACCAGCTCGAAGACGCGCGCGCGGAGCTCGAGCGGTGCGAGCGCGGGGAGTCGGATGCCGATCGCTGGCAGCTCGAGCAGCGCATCCGCCACGCGGAGAACCAGCTGGGGGTCGCAGGCCGTGCCTGATCACCGCGAAAAATGCCGCGCATTTTCCGCGTGGCCGGTTTGTCGCATCGCTGCGCTCGCGAGGACCTGTGCATGCAGCTAGCCGCGTACGCACCCGGGATTCATGCGCGGTCCGAAGCGCTCGTGCAGGCGACCCGCGACCTCGACCGGGGGCGCACGACACGCGAAGCCGTCGACGAGCAGGTCGAGCGCGACCAGGCAGAGCTCGTCTCCGCTCAGCAGGCCGCGGGCTTCGACCTCCTCGCGGACGGCATGCTCCGCTGGCAGGACCACTTCCGGCCGCTGCTGGAAGCCGCCGACGGCCTCGAGACCGGAGCCCTGACGCGCTTCCTCGACACGAACACCTTCTACCGCGCGCCGAAGGCGACCACGGCCACGCCCTCACTCGACGCGCCGCTCGACGAGCGCTACGTGCCGCCGCTGCCGGGGCCGCGGCTCGTCTCGCTCCCGTCGCCCTCCGCGCTCGCGAAGGGGACCGGCGTCACGCCGCGGACGATGGCCCAGAGCGTGCTCCGGCCGGCGCTCGAAGGACTGGACGCGGAGCTCGTCGTGCTAGTGGAGCCGTTCCTCGCGCGGGAGGATGCGACGGAGCTGCAGGATCTCGCCGAGGCGCTGGAGGCGCTCGCCGGCGGCCCGAAGCTCGCGGTGTGGTTCACCTTCGGGGACGCCCAGGCGCTTCTGGAGGCCGGCGCGGCCGAGCTGCCGGTCGAGGGGATCGGGATCGACTTCTACGCGACGCACCTTGACGCCGTGCCGGATGGATTCCCGAAGCTCCTGCTCGCGGGTGTGGTCGACACCCGCAGCTCGCTGATCGAGGACCCGCGCGAGTTGGCGGAGTTCGCCAGGCAGCTCGGCGAACGGGCGGAGCGCATCGCGCTCGTGCCGAACGGCGACCTCCAGTACGTCTCGGAGCCGGTCGCCCGCCAGAAGCTGGCGCGGCTCGGCGAGGCTCGAACCGCTACCGTCGAGGCGGCAGCGTGACCGAGCACAGATTCCTCACCCACGAGATTGGCTCCCTCGCCAAGCCGCCCTGGCTGGTCAAGACGGCGCAGGGGCGTGAGCTCAGCGAGGACGACATCGAGCACGCCCGCTCCTGGGGCGAGAAGGTCGGCGTGGAGGGCTACGAGCAGCTAGTCGAGTCCCTGCAGCGCGGCGGCGCGGATCCCGCAGAGGTGGCCCGCTGGTCGAGCCGCTACTGCCTGCGGCTGCAGGAGTCGGCCGGGGTGGAGGTGATCTGGGACGGCGAGCAGCTCCGCAGCGAGATGTACGCCTGGGCGATCGAGCACGCGACCGGCTTCGAGCCCCGCGGCACCGTCCGCAGCTTCGACAACAAGTACTACTCGAAGTCCGCGGCCGTCGGCCCGGTGGGGCTACGCGAGCCGTACCACAACGAGGAGTTCTCGTTCCTGCAGTCGGCGGCGCAGCACCGGCTCAAGATCCCGGTCACGGGCGCCTACACGCTCGCGATTTGGTCGTACGACGAGCACCACACGCCTCGTGGGGGCAGGCTCGGCGGCGGCTACGGCCGTGCGCAGGAGATCGAGGCGCGGCGCGAGCTGACGCTCGACATCGCGCGGAACCTGATCCGCCCCAACCTCGAGGCGCTGATCGCGCTGGGGGCCGACTGGATCCAGATCGACGAGCCCGGCGCGTCCACCGAGGCCGACGAGCTCGACCTGTTCGTCGAGAGCTTCAACGTCAGCGTGGAGGGGCTCGACTGCTTCTTCTCGACGCACCTCTGCTTCTCCGACTACGACCTCTTCTTCCCGGCGATCGAGGGCATGAGCGGCTGCCGCCAGTTCTGCGTCGGCTTCGCCAACTACGACCGCCGCGACCTCGGTACCTCCGGGGCCGACCGGCCGGGCTACGAGGTGATCTCGAAATTCCGCGACCTGCCGTACGATCCGATCCTCGGGCTCGGCGTGCTCGACATCCATACCGACTTCGTCGAGTCGCCCGAGCTCGTCCGCGACCGGATCTTGTACGCCGTCGAGGTCTTCGGCGACCCGGCGCGGATCCACGTCTGCCCGGACTGCGGCCTGCGGACGCGCAGCTGGGAGGTCGCGTACGAGAAGCTCCGCGCCATGGTCGAGGGCACGCGGCTCGCGGA
>JBKPHO010000175.1:0-1500 GCA_046729915.1 Actinomycetota bacterium
CTGGCTACGACCGCGCCGGTGCGCTCGGACCGGCCGCGGCCTTCGATCCGGAGGCCTTCCTAAACCACGTGGCTGAGCACCGCGTCTCTTGGGAGCTGGCGCCACGCGGGGTGAGCCCGCCGATGCCACCTGCAGCAGAGAGGTGAAGTGGTCCAACTGGTCGTGGACCATCTGATGAACCGTAGGGGAGGTACCCGAGCAGGCGAGGAGATCTTCGCGTTCCCATGAAAGCGAGCGCGGGTCTCGCTACGGCATACGGGCAGCGGACCCGGCAATCACGACCGTGCGAGGGTGCGGCCGACGAGTCCAGGAGCTCGCACCGCGCCGCTACCGCATTCGCCATGGCGGCTTCCGCGGCGCGTCCCCACGAGCGCGGGTCGAAGTGCTCCTTCTCACGTACGCCGTGCGTGCGCACATGTCGGCGATCGCCCGGGTGAAGACGAACTGCATGTCCGTGTCGACGTTGACCTTGACGACGCCGTAGCGAATGGCGTCGCGTAACACATACGCGGCGCCGCCCGTTGTCACCTCCACGATGCCGTCGGATTCGGCCTCGGCGAACCCGCCCAGCGCCGCATTCAGCGTCTCGGACGAGCTCACGTTGACCGCCGGATACGCGTAGCCGCCCTCCGCGGCGGCGTCAAGCATCTGCGCGTACTGCTTGCTCTCGGGAATGCTCACACCGAAAGTGTCGCCGAGCCGAATGTCCAATGCGTGTAGGTGACGGCGGTCCGCTTGCCCTGCTTCCAGTGCAGGATTTCGGCCTTCCAAGGACGTGAAGCTCGTCCCGGTCGAGGACGACCCGCGCAACGTTTGCGTGGACGCACCCCGACGAGGTCAACGCCGCGCTGCTCGACCTCCTTGCCGCGCAACCCGCAAGCGAAGCTGCAGCGCTCGCTACGACGAGGTGAACTGATCCTCGGGTCCAGACCCTGCGACCGCGCCGAAGGTCCGGTCGCAGGCCGGTGGGGTAGCCCGAGGGGTCGTCGCCGCGCACGGCCTGCACGGCTCGAGCGTTTGGCGCCTAAGATGCTCACAGTGGGTCTCGGGAATTGGATTCGGAGGCTCCTTTCGTCCGGCGGAGGCTCCTTTCGTCCGGCGGGCGGACGATGAAGCGGCCGAACGCGAGAGTACGGCCTTCCCGATCGCAGCGAGGCGAGCTCGAGCAGGACAGGGGTAACTTTCGCGGGCGCCGAAGCAGCCAGGGAGGCGAAGGATGCGCTCGCCGAGCTCAAGGCGCCGCGCGATCCCTCCCCATGATCGCACGTTGACTCGGCGCTTTGGTGGAGCGCTTCGACGCGGTCGTCGTCGGTGCAGGCCCGGCGGGCTCGCTTGCGGCCGCTGTGCTTGCCGGGGGCGGCGCACGGGTGCTCCTTCTAGACCGGGTTGGCTTCCCACGTGACAAAGCGTGCGGCGACTTACTCTCGCCGCGCGCGTTTGGTGTGCTCACCGACCTGGGGATCGAGCTTGCCGGGGCGATTCCAGCCGGGGACATGAGGC
>JBKPHO010000176.1:0-1055 GCA_046729915.1 Actinomycetota bacterium
CGACGATCAGCTTCTCGCGGATGTCACGCGGAAAGTCGAGGTCGATGTCCGGGACCGAGACGAGCTCGCGGTTGAGGAAGCGCCCGAGCGAGAGGCCTGCCTGCACAGGATCGACGTGCGAGAGCCCGGTCAGGTAGCAGACGATCGAGCCCACCGAGCTCCCGCGGCCGCGCCCCGGCGGCAGGACGTTCCGCGCGACCGACCCCCCGCGCACCTCGACAGCGCACTCCCGTGCGAGCTCGAGCACCTCCCAGTGCAGCAGGAAGAAGCCGGCGAGGCCGAGCTCGTCGATCAGCTTCAGCTCGTCGTCGAGTCGCTGCCTCGCTTGGCGTTTGAGGCCGTTCGCGTCGCCGTACCGCTCCGCGAAGGCGCGGTCGCAGACGCGCGCGAGCTGCCGAATCGCGGGCCCGCCGCTGTCCGAGAAGTCGGGGTAGCGGTAGCCGAGATCCTCGGTCAAGTCGAACTCGAGCCGCGCCGCGAGCTCGCCCGTGCGCGCCACGGCGTCGCGGTCGAGCGGGAAGCGCTCCTCGAGCTCGCCCGGCGGGACGAGCACGCTCTCGTGGTTGCCGCGCCGCTCCGGCTCGCAGCCGTCGAGCGAGGTACGACAGCGGATCGCGACGAGCACATCCTGGAGCCCGGCTCGGCGCGGGTGGTGCGCGTGGACGTCCCCCGTCGCGACGGTCGCGACGCCCAGGGCCTCGGCGAGGTCCCGCAAGGCCGCGAGCCGCCGCGCGTCGCCGCGCTCGTACGGCCGCTGAAGCTCGACGAAGAAGCGCTCTCGCCCGAACGCCCGCGCAAGCGCCGCCGCTCCGTTCGGGCTTCGCACGCCGAGCCCGTGCCGGGCGCAGCCCGAGAGGCAGACGAGCCCCTCGTTCAGCTCCGCGAGCAGCGCCGCGTCGAGCGAGGGCGGCAGCGGGTCTGCTCCCTCTTTGGGCCTCGTCCCCGCGTGAGCGGCGGTCAGCAGCCGGCAGAGGTTGGCGTAGCCCTGCGCGCTCTCGACCAGCAGCGTCACGTGCGAGCCGTCGGTGAGCGTCACCTCCGCCCCGGTGATCGGC
>JBKPHO010000177.1:0-2801 GCA_046729915.1 Actinomycetota bacterium
CGGGCGCGCGGTGGCTCGGGGCTCGGGCTCTCGATCGTCCGCGCGATCGCCGAAGCGCACGGCGGCAGCGCGCACCTGGCGAACCGGAACGGGAGCGGCGCAGACGTGTGGGTCAGCGTCCCGAGCGCCGAGGCGACTAGCGCCTAAGACGGGTCAGCGCAGCGCTTCCGCGAAGGCCCGGGCAGCCGGGAGGACGAGTCGCAGATCTTCCCAGGTGCTGGCGTTGCGGATCACGTAGGCCGGCGCCTGGTCGCCGAGCTCGACGTTCGAACCGACGAACCATGCCTTTGCCGTCTCGTCGCCGTGGGCATCGACGAGCAGCTCGGCCGCTCGGTAGGCCTCGCGCAGGCGCATCTGCGGGCGGTCTCGCGGCGTGTTGTGCTGCGCGATCCAGTGGGTGACCATCTTCGGGTCGCTGACGCCGCTGATGTACGCCGTCGTGTTCTTGCCGAGATGCGCCTTCAAGAAGAGGGCGATCTCGTGGATAGGCACCAGCGCGGCGTCTGTGCTCATCTGCCGTTGAGCGATCCCAGCTGACACCAGGTCACCTCCTCACTCGTACCGCAGGGCCGCAATCGGATCAAGACGGGACGCGCGCCTCGCCGGGTAGTAGCCGAAGACGAGCCCGACGCCCAGCGCGACGAGGAACGCGACGACCAGGGGCGGGATGCTGGTCACCGTCTGCCAGCCCGCGAACGCGCTGATCAGCCTCGTCGCGCCGAGGCCCGCCAGCACTCCCGCCAATCCGCCGAGCGTGCTCAGGACGACGGCCTCGATCAGGAACTGGGCCTGGACGTTCCACGGTCCGGCGCCGACCGACTTGCGGATCCCGATCTCGCGCGTCCGCTCGTGGACCGAGACCAGCATCATGTTCATGATCCCGATCCCCCCGACGAGCAGCGCGATCCCGCCGAGGGCGAACGTGAGGATGCGGAAGGTTGTCGTTGCCCTCTGACCCTCCTTGACGATGCTCGCCTGGTCCTCGACCGAGAAGTCGTCGGGATAGGAGGCCGGCAGCTGGTGCTGGCGGCGCAGCAGCGTGCTGATCGTGTCCATCGTGGCCTCGATCTCGCCCGCGTCGCGCACCACGAGGTCGAGGTGGACGGTGTTCGGGCCGCCCCCCACCAGGACGCCGGTGACGAGCGGGAGGGGGACGAAGATGCGGTTGTCGAGGTTCTCGTCGAGCAGCTTTCCGCGGCGGCTCTGGACTCCGACGACCTCGAACTCCTGGTTCCCGACCCGCACCGTCTGGCCGATCGGACTCTGGCCCGGGAAGAGCTTCTCGGCCGGGACGAGCCCGAGCACCATCACGCTGCGTCCGAAGCTGACGTCGGTCGCCGAAATCAGGCGCCCCGTTGCTACCTGTTGGTTCTGGACCTCCGAGTAGGGGGGCGTTTGCCCGACGAGCCAGGTGTTCGTCTTGTTCCGTCCCGCCGAGACGCCGAGGCTCTCGATGTCCTGATGCGGCGCAACCTTCGTGACGCCCGGGAGCTTGGCGATCGACTGGACGTCGTCGGGCGTGATCGTGCGATCCGTGGCCGACTGCCGGGTCCCGATCGAGATGAACTCGCCGTCGATGATCACCACGTTTCCGCCGAGCTTGCGGATGCTGTTCGCGACCTCCTGCTGGGCGCCCGCGCTGACCGCGGTGACGGCGATCAACGACGCCACGCCGATGACTACGCCGAGCGCCGTCAGGAGCGCGCGGAACCAGTTCGCCTGCAGCGCCCCGAGCGCGATGCGCCAGTGCTCGAGCATCGTGGTCACGGCGCCGACGCCAACGCGAGCGAGTCATCGGCGGGCTCGTCGGCCACGACCCGCCCGTCAGCGAGGCGGAGGACGCGTGACGCTCGCGATGCCACCTCGGCGGCGTGGGTGACGATCACCATCGTCGCGCCCTGACGGTTCACGCGCTCGAGGATGGTCAGCACCTCCTCGGTGCTGGCCGAGTCGAGGTTGCCCGTGGGCTCGTCGAGCAGGACGACGCTGGGGTGGACGACGAGCGCGCGAGCGATCGCGACCCGCTGCTGCTCTCCGCCTGAGAGCTGGGTCGGAAGGTGGTGGGCCCTGTCGGCGAGCCCGACCTCTCCCAGGGCCTCGAGAGCGCGGCCACGGCGCTCACCGGCCGAGACACCCGCGTAGACGAGCGGAAGCTCCACGTTCCTGAACGCGGTCGAGCGCGGCAGGAGGTTATACGCCTGGAAGACGAAGCCGATGCGCTTCGCCCGGACGCGGGCGCGGCGCGTCTCGTCGAGCCGGGAAACCTCCTGCCCGGCCAGCCGGTAGGAACCGGTCGTGGGCCGGTCGAGGCAGCCGAGGATGCCGAGCAGCGTCGTCTTCCCCGAGCCCGAGGGACCCATGATCGCTACGAGCTCCCCGTCGCGAACGACGAAGCTCACGCCGCGGAGCGCCTCGACCGCGACCTCGCCGCTGCCGTAGACCTTCGCGACGTCAGCGAGCTCGATCGTCGCTTCCGGACGCGTCTCCACTCATTCCTCCCCGCCCTGGGCCTCCGGGAGCTCGATGATCTGACGGGCCCGAAGTCCCTTCACGATCTGAACGTTCTTGTTGTTCGAGAGCCCCAGAGTGACTTTTCGCTCGACGCTGTTGCCGGAGGAGTCGATCGTCGTCACGATCGGGTGGTCCTCGTCGTCGCGCGAGACGGCCTCGAGCGGCACCTGCACGACGTTTCGGCGCTGCGCGACGACGATGTGGACGCTCACGCTCATGCCAGGTTTCAGGCCTTGGGTCTCGGCCAGCCCGACCTGAACGGGGAAGGTCACGACGCCATTCGTGTCGGT
>JBKPHO010000178.1:0-1969 GCA_046729915.1 Actinomycetota bacterium
CTCCTCAGCGCGCCGGTGCACCTGGATGCGAATCCCGTCGAGCTTCCACTCCACCGAGGATCGGTCGAAGCCCGAGACGGCGTCGGCCACGTTCTCGGCGGTTGAGGCGAGCATCGGGAAGATGGGTCGGAAGAGCTCGAAACCGACTGCGCGGAGCCCTTCCTCGCCGCCGCTCAGCGCGATCTCTGCCGTCCGCGTCAGGTCGCCCGAAAGCATCAGCGCGCGGCGGGCGAGCTCCGCGGAGAGGCCCGCCGCCCTCGCGAGCGCATCGACCATGATCCCGGCCAGCGCGCCCTGTCGGAGCTCGCCCGTGAACAGGCGCCTGACGAAGCCGGCCTCCGGCTCGGTAGCCCGACCCAGCAGCTCGGCCAAGAGCTGCTTGCGCCTTGCTGCCGACCCGCTTCCGGTGACCGCCTGGATCTCCGAGATCGCCGCGTCGAGGTCGGCCACCGTCAGCGAGGGCTCGTCGGCCGGTGCGCTCTCGATGCCGGAGATCGTCGAGTAGCCGACGCCCACGCGGCCCTGTCGCGGAGCCCCCGAGAGAAGCCCGGCCGCGACCGAGACCTCGTCCGGGTCCAGCCTCCCTAGGAGCTCGGCGAGGATCGCCACCTTCAGGGAGCGGGAGCTCGTCTCTGCGACCTCCTGCGAGGCAGCGACCACATCCGCGAGCAGCGTCACGGGAGCTCGTAGCGGGTCACGCCCAAATCGTAGAGATCGGGAGGAGGCGGGCCTCGCCCGCCTCCTCCCAGCGGTTCGTCGCTCAGCCGACCGTGAAGCTCGCGCTCATCGGGCCGACCTGGACTTGGTACTGACCTGGCTCTACCGCGCGGCGGCCGCTCGCGTCGATGTCGCCGGTCGTGACCGCCAGCTCGGAGACCGGGAACGAGACGTGCACGGTCCGTGACGCACCGGCGTCGAGAGTGACCCGCGCGAAGCCGACCAGTCGCTGAGGCGGGGCGATCACGTCGCTGACCGGCTGGTGCACGTAGACGGGCACGACCGTCGCGCCGGCACGGCTGCCGGTGTTCGCGACCGTGAACGTGGCGGTCACCGTCCCGCGGCGCGAGACGGAGCTCGTCACCGATAGGTCACTCGTCACGAACGTCGTGTACGAGAGCCCGAAGCCGAACGGCCAGCGGGGGTTGTACCCCGAGCCCGGGCCGGAGTTCGTCCCGGGCAGCTGGTCGAAGAACTTCGGCTCGTCACCCGGAGTCGACGGCCCGCCGGTGTCGAAGTCACCCGCCATGTGGTCGGAGGCAGAGGGCCACGTGACCGGCAGGTGCCCGCTCGGGTTCACCGAGCCGAAGAGGACATGGGCAATCGCCGAGCCTCCCTCTGTCCCCGGCAGGTAGGCCATCAGGATGGCGCGTGCTCCATCGATGATCGAGTCCGGGCCGAAGCCGAGCGGGCGGCCCGCGATGACCACGACGATCACCGGCTTGCCGGTCGCCTCGAGCGCCGCGATCAGCCGCTGCTGGTCTGCGGGAAGCACCGGGTCCGGCCTGTCGCCGAGGCCCTCGGCGTAGGCCCGCTCGCCGACCACGACCACGGCCGCGTCGGCCGAAGCGGTCGCCGCGACGGCCGCCTGGATCTGCGCGTCGGTCACGGTCTGGTCGGTCGGGACGGGGGTGACGTTCGAGTCGACGGCCTGGATGCCGTCGAGCACCGTCGTCGCCGGCGGGATCTGGTCGGGCGGCCCCATGCAGCAGACGTGGTTGCCCTCGTCGAAGACGCCCTGCCAGCTCACGCTCCAGCCGCCGAGCTGGTTATTCACCCGGTTCATGCTCGGGCCCGTGAGGACGAGCCTCGCACTGCTCGACAGCGGCAGCGTCGGCGGCGTGCCCTCGTTGCGGAGCAGCGTGATCGACTCCTCGGCGGCCTGGCGGGCGAGCGCCCTGTTCGCCGTGACCGCCGCATCAGCTGCGGCCGGGTCGACGTACGGATGGTCGAAGAGCCCGAGCTCGAACTT
>JBKPHO010000179.1:0-8049 GCA_046729915.1 Actinomycetota bacterium
CGCCTCTCCCGGCGTGCCCCATTCATGCCCCAAACGTCCGAAAATGGGAGTCGACGGCCGTCGTCTTGCGTCGTCTCGCGTCGGGTCTCAACGCGCACAGCCATGCGGGGTCGCGCCTGATTCACCGCCCTCGGTCGTCGGGCATCGATTCGGCCGGCACGGCCTGTCACGCCGGAGGTCGCGGGCTCGAGTCCCGTCGCTCCCGCTCTTATTTGCAGGTGTTTCGCGCGACCCATCGACGCGCGTGCATCCAGCATCCCGCGCTGATCCCGCGCGAGCTACGACGCGATGCGCTTTAGGTGCCGAGCGAGGGCCGCCGCAGCCTCGCGCGTCGACCCTGGATAGAGGTGGCCGTAGCGCTTCCAACGAGCGTCGGGTCAGGCCGCCCGGTCTGGTCAGTCACCTTCCTATACCCGCGCGCGACCGCTCTAGGCCGCCTTCAGCTCGACCGCGTCCCTAAAGGCGCGGTCGTCCGCGCGGTTCTCGTGGATCCGCCGCCGCGGGAACGCCGTGAAAAATCGACAGTGGGAGCGCCTGTAAGCTCGCGCGCACGACGTGGTACGAGACACGGAACAAGGACGTTGAACGTCTCTACCGGGCCAGCTTCTTCTGTGGGTTCAAGAGGCCTTTCGGGTCGAAGATTTGCTTGATCTCAGCATGCAGGTCGAGTGCGCGGGGCGACCACTGCCGCGCCAGTTGGCCGCGCTTCTCCCAACCCAAGCCATGCTCGCCGGAGACGGAACCACCCAGCCGCACAGCCAGCCCGAACAACTCCTCCACAGCGCGATCCGCCCGGCCGAGCTCCTCCTCGTTCTCTGGTGAGACGAGGAACGTCGAGTGAAGGTTGCCGTCCCCAGCATGCCCCCAGCTGCAGGCGGCGAGGCCGTGCCGCTCGCCTATGGCCAGCGTCTCGTCGACGGCCTCGGCGAGCCGGTCGAGTGGTACGACGATGTCCTCGCTCACCTTGCCGCCGCGTTCGGCCATGACAGCGATCGAGATCCCGTCGCGCCAGCGCCACAGCTCGCCGATGGCAGGCCTCTCAATCGGAAGATGAAGCCCGAGCGAGCCCTCTGCGAGCACCCGGCTGAGCTCAGCCCGCAACCGCGCCGCCTCGGGTGCCGTTCCATCCGCTTCGGAGAGGACGAGGAACGCAGCACCCGCCGGTACCTCGCCCGGAAACCCTCGTGCCGAGAGCCCGAGCGTCGCGCCGTCGAGGAACTCTAGCGCTGCGACCTCGAGGCCGTTTCCGAGCACGCGCTCGATCGCGGCGCAGCCCTCGCGCGTCCCGGCATAGAACGCCGCGACCGGGAAGACCGCTTCCGGCGCGGGTATCAACTTCAGCCAAGCCGCAGTGATGACCCCGAGCGTGCCCTCTGACGCGATCAGCAGGTTCTTCAGGTCGTAGCCGGCGACGTCCTTGCGAATCGCGCCGCCCACGGCAACGACGTCCCCCGGAGGAACGACGGCCTCGATCCCCGTCACCCACGCGGCCGTCGTGCCGTACTTGAACGCGTGCGGACCACCCGCGTTCGTGGCGATGTTGCCGCCGATCTGCGACTGCTCGGCCGCTCCGGGATCGGGCGGGAAGAGGAGCCCGTTCTCGCGGGCTACCCTTCGTAGCTCGGCCGTTCGTACTCCGGCCTCCACGTTGATCCGCCAGAGGAGGGGCTCGAACGAGCGGATCCGCGTCAGCCGCTCGAGCGAGAGCACGACGCCGCCGTCCAGCGGCACGGCACCCCCGGCGAACCCGGTGCCGCCGCCGCGGGGGACGATCGGCACCTCGTGTTCGTAGCACCAGGCGACGACGCGCGCGACCTCCTCGGTCGTGGCCGGCAGCGCAACCGCATCGGCGCGGCCGACCAAGCCGCGCCGCTCCGTCTCGTCGGCAAGGTAGAGGGCCGGAGGCTCGGCGAGAACGGCGGAGGCCGGGAGCACGGACGCGAGCTCCCGCGCGATCGACCCGGGGCGGAAGGTTGCGGCCAGAGCTCCCTCCTCGAAGAAGAATCGGCAACCCGGTCGGGGAATGTAGCGCTTGCCGCCCGTCACGTCCGGGCGGCGCGAATCTCCGAGAGCGTTTGCCTGGGCGTGATCGCCTCCGGATCGACGCGCAGCTCGAGGAGCGCGGGTCGCTCTTGGCCGAGCGCACGCTCGAGCGCCGCGGGGAAATCTTCCGAGCGCACGACCGATTCGCCATAGCCGCCGAAGGCGCGAGCCCAAGCCACGAAGTCCGGATCGACGAGGTCGGTAGAGGCGACGCGCCCCGGAAAGAGCCGCTCCTGGTGCATCCGGATCGTCCCGTACATGCCGTTGTTTACGACGAGCACGACGATCGCCAGCTTCTCCTGCACGGCGGCGGAGAGCTCGTGTCCGCTCATCAGGAAGTCACCGTCTCCAGAGACACAGACGACGGTGCGCTCCGGATGGACGACCTTCGCCGCGATCGCGGCCGGGATGCCGTAGCCCATCGCGCCCGAGCAGGGCGCGAGTTGCGTGCGATAGCGCCGGAAGACGTAGTAAAGGTGGCACCAGACCGTGTAGTTGCCCGCGCCGTTCGTCAGGATCGCGTCGGCGGGGAGCCGCCCGCGGAGGTGCTCCATGACGTCGCCAACATCGAGTTCCCCCGGCCCGCGGCGGTGGCGCAGGCTCGACACGAAGTCACTCCGTGCCGACTCCGTCCAGGCGGTGCGGCGGGAGGCGTCGACCGGATCGAGCGCGCGTGCCGCGGCGAGAAACTGCGGTGAGCCGGAGGCGATCGGCAGGTCCGGCTGGAAGACGCGCCCGAGCTCATCCGGGTCCGCGTGGACGTGGACGAGCGTCTGCGGCGTGCTCGGCGGCTCTAGAGTCGTGTACCCGCGGGTCGCGATATCGCCGAGGCGCGAGCCGATCACGAGCAGCAGGTCGGCGTCGCGCAGGCGCGACGCGAGCGCGGGGTCCTGCCCGATCGTCAGCACCCCGGCGTAGCAGGGGGAGTCGTTGTCGATGTAGTCCTGGCGCCGGAACGAGGTTGCGACGGGGAGGACGGACCCTTCGGCAAAGGCCTGCAGGTCAGCCGCCGCTTCGGTGCTCCACCCGCCGCCGCCAACGATGACCAGCGGCCGCTCGGCCGCAGCGAGCAGCTCGCGGAGGCGGACGAGATCGTCAGGCGCAGGGGCCGCTCGCGCCGGAACGTCCGGCGCTGCGTCATCGACCTCGGTCTCGGCGTCGAGAACGTCCTCGGGCATCGCGATTACGACCGGCCCGGGCCGCCCTGCCAGGGACGTCTGGAACGCGTGCGCCGTGGCTTCCGGAAACTCCGCGGGCTCGTCTACCTCGACGGCCCATTTCGCGAAGGACTCGAAGACGGCGCCGTAGTCGAGCTCCTGGAACGCCTCCCGGCCGCGATGCCGGCGCGGCACCTGACCGACGAACAGGATCAGCGGCGTCGAGTCCTGAAACGCGGTGTACACACCGGTCGCCGCGTGCGTCGCTCCGGGTGCGCGGGTGACGAAGCAGATGCCTGGGCGCCCGGTCAGCTTTCCGTACGCTTCGGCCATGTTCGCGGCTCCGGCTTCGTGCCGGGCGACGACGAGGCGGATCGGCGCGTCCCGCAACGCGTCGAGCACGGCGATGTAGCTCTCACCCGGGACGCAGAACGCCGTGTCGACGCCGTGGACGAGGAGCTGGTCGACGAGGATCCGCGCTCCGCTGCGGGTCACAGATCGATTGGCGCGTCGAAGAAGACGGTCGCCTGCTGGAGCTTCGGCTTGGCCTCGTCGGCGGGCTCGACGTAGCGAATTGTCCGTTTCCCGGCCCATTCGCGCGGCAGCAGCATCACGCGGACGAAGGCGGTGGCTTCCGTATCGCCGGCTATCGCCAGCACCGGCTCCGGTCCCGCCTCAAACCAGGGCTCGAGTGGCCTGTAGAGGCTCGTCTCGCCGCCGCTCTCGATCCGAAGCGAGCCGTGCAGCAGATAGCGGATGCCTGGACCCGGGTGGGTGTGGCGGTAGGCGATGCCGCCCGGCGGGAAATCGACGCGGTCGCAGCGCATGAGCCACTCAGTCCGTGGATCCAGCTCGACGGCCGCTGCCAGCACCGATCCGTCCGTCGCCTCCGGACCGAGCTCCCAGACGAGCGCGGGCCCCGCGACGCTTGCGTCGCCGAACCAGGCCTCGTTGCGGTCGATGTCGTAGACCGCCCTGTTGCCGCCGGTCGTCTCGATGCCGTCGGCGCGCTCGTACAGCGCCAGGATCAATGGAAGTACTGGCCGCCGTCGATCACGATCGTTTGGCCGGTGATGAACGCGGCGCCCGGGCCGCAGAGGAAGAGGACGGCGCCGACGACGTCCTCCGGCTGCTGATCGCGCTGGAGCGTACGGGCCGAGATCGACACGTCGCGCAGCGCCTCGATCACCTGCGGGTTCTCTCGGACGCCCTGGCTCATCGTGAAGCCTGGGGCGACACAGTTCACGAGCACTTCGTCGGCCCCCAGCTCCTTCGCGAGCGCCCGCGTCAGCGCCACGATCGCCCCCTTGCTTGTCACGTAGTGCAGCACGAAGGGCACGCCGCGGAACGCTGTGCCCGAAGAGATGTTGACGATCCGGCCCCCGCCCTGTTCGCGCATCCGCGGCACGACGGCGCGACACGTGAGAAACATGCTGAGCACGTTCACGTCCATCACCTGCCGCCACTCCTCTACCGGGATCTCGGTGAAGGGGCGCATCGCGAGCGACGCGTAGAGGCCGGCGTTGTTGACGAGGATGTCGATCCGACCACATTGGTCGACGGCCTCCTGGACCATCCGCTCGACGTCGGACTCGTTGGAGACGTCTCCGGTCAGGCCGACGCCGCCATCGAACGCGCGCGCCGCTTCTTCTGCGTGCTGGAGGTCGGCGACGACGACTCGCGCGCCCTCCGCCGCCAGGCCGTCGGCGATTGCATTGCCGATTCCTTGCGCGGCGCCGGTCACGACCGCGACCTTGCCCTCGAGCGAGTAGCTCACCGGATCGGCGAAAAGGCCGTCGGAACGAGAATCCGGTTCTGCTGGGTGTGGATCAAGGGCTGAATTCGGCCGAGAAACGCGCGCCAGCGCTCGTCGGCCTGCAGGCGCGCCCGGCGATGCTCGCGCTCAGAGAAGCTGCCGTACCCCCACATGCTCGTGTACGTCGAGAGAGCGCCGACGTCGGTCGTGAAGACGCCGATCAGGCCACCGAGGATCTCTTCCTGGATCGCGATCCCCTCGTCCTCGTACAGGCGAACGAGCTCGTTGAGCTTGCCGGTAAAGACGTGGTAGTCGCGCTGCTCGACGATCACGAGTCGATGCCGCCCAGGCACAGGTACTTGATCTCGAGCCACTCGTCGATGCCGTACTTCGAGCCCTCGCGGCCGATGCCCGACTCCTTGAAGCCGCCGAACGGCGCAACCTCGGTCGAGATGAAGCCGGTGTTGATGCCCAGGATCCCGTACTCGAGCGCCTCGGCGACGCGCCAGATGCGGCCGACGTCGCGGCTGTAGAAGTAGGCGGCGAGGCCGTAAGGCGTGTTGTTGGCGGTTTCGATCGCCTCCTCTTCGGTCCCGAAACGCGCCACGCCCGCGACCGGCCCGAACGTCTCTTCGCAGCTCATGGCCATCGAGCCAGTCACGCCTGCCAGCACCGTTGGTTGGAAGAAGGTGTGGCCCCGCTCGTGGCGGTCGCCGCCCACCAGCAGCTCGGCGCCGCCCTCCAGCGCCTCTCCGACATGGCGCTCGACCTTCGCCAGCGCCTGCTCGTCGATCAGCGGTCCCACGTTGACGTCGGGCTCGGTACCGGCGCCGACTTTGAGCTTCGTCGCCGCGCCGGTGAGGCGGTCGAGGAACTCGTCGTGCACCGAGTCCTGGACGAGGATCCGGTTGGCGGAGATGCAGGTCTGCCCAGAGTTGCGGTACTTGCAGAGCAACGCGCCGGCGACCGCCTCGTCGAGGTCGGCGTCGTCGAAGACGATGAACGGCGCGTTGCCGCCGAGCTCGAGCGAGACCTTCTTCACCTGGCGGGCGCACTGCTCCATGAGCAGCTTTCCGACCTCCGTCGAGCCCGTGAAGCCGAGCTTGCGCACGATCGGGTTGGACGTCATCTCGCCGCCGATTGTCGGGGCGTCCTCGGCATTGCCGGTGACGACGTTGAGGACGCCGGGCGGCAGCCCCGCCTCCTCGGCGAGCGTGGCGGCGGCAAGCGCCGAGAGCGGTGTCTGCTCAGCCGGCTTGAGGACCATCGTGCAACCGGCTGCGAGCGCAGGCGCGGCCTTCCGCGTGACCATCGCGGCGGGGAAGTTCCAGGGCGTGATGCCCGCCGTCACGCCGACCGGCTCCTTCGTCACGACGACCCGCCGGTCGGCCATGTAAGTCGGAATCGTGTCGCCGTAGATCCGCTTGGCCTCCTCGCCGAACCACTCGAGGAACGATGCTGCGTATGCGACCTCCGTCCGCGACTCCGCGAGCGGCTTCCCCTGCTCGGCCGTCAGCAGCAGCGCCAGGTCGTCGAAGTGCTCGAGCATCAGGTCGGCCCACCGGCGGAGCGTCCGCGCGCGGTCCTTCGCAAGGGCCGCACCCCAGGTCGGCCACGCCTCCTTCGCGGCGTCGATCGCGCGGCGCGTCTCGTCCGCGCCCATGCGCGGCACGCGTGCGAGCTCCTCGCCGGTCGCCGGATCGATCACCCCGAAGCTTCCGCCCGCGTCGGCCTCCAACCAGCGGCCGCCCACGTACGCCCGCTCGCGCAGCAGTCCCCGTTCTCTCAGCCGCCGGATCTCGTCCGAAGGCCCCGCAGCGATCTGCGCCACGACGAGTGCCCTTTCTCTCGAAGGTCGCGGAGGGATTCTACGCCGGGCTCGCCCGGACGATCACGCCGCGATGCTCGAGGTCGGAGAGGCGCTCGTCGTCGACGCCGAGCTCGCCCAGCACCTCGGCCGTGTGGGCACCGAGAAGCGGCGGCGCCTCAAGCGGGGGGAGCGGAGCATGGAAGAACGAAAACGGCGGCTTGACGAGCTGGAGGGTGCCTGCAGTGGGATGAGGAACCGGGCCGGTTGCGGCCACTCCGGCGGCCGTTCCCGTACGAAGGGCCTCGCCCACGCCTCGAATCTTTCCGGCAGGCACTCCCGTCTCGAGCAGCAGCTGGACCCACTCGTCGGTAGGCCGGCCCGCAAACACGGCTTCGAGCTCGGCCACGAGCGACTCGCGGTTGCGAACGCGCATCTCGTTCGTGGCGTAGCGCTCGTCCGCAGCAAGCTCCGGACGCCCGATCGCGTCGCACAGTCTCCGGTAGAGCCCGTCGTTCGCCGCGGCGACAGCCACGAAGCCGTCGGCCGCGCGGAACGGTTGGTACGGGACGATACTCGGGTGCGCGTTGCCGTGCCGGAGCGGCTCCTCGTCCGTCACCAGTGCGTTCTGCGCCACGTTGACCAGGGCGGCGAAGGCGCTGTCGAGCAACGAGATCTCGATCAGCTCCCCACCACCGCCCCGGTCGCGACGCCGGAGCGCCGCGAGGATCGCCGTCGCGGCGTTGAGGCCCGCGAGTACGTCCACGACCGCGACGCCGACCTTCATTGGCTCCCCGTCTGGTTCGCCGGTGATCGACATCAGCCCGCTCTCGGCCTGCAGGACGAAGTCGTAGCCGGGACGGTCACGGGGCTCGCGCCCCCCGAAGCCGCTGATCGTGCAGTAGACGATGTCCGGCCGTCGCTTCCGGACGGCGTCGTAGTCGAGCCCGAGCCGGACCGCGCCCCCCGGCCGGAAGTTCTCGATCACGACGTCGGCCCGCGCACACAGCTCGAGTGCCAGGTCGCGTCCTTCGGGATCCTTCAGGTCGAGGGCGACGCTGCGCTTGCCGCGGTTCACCGACAGGAAGTACGCCGATTCGCCCCCGGCGAAAGGGGGTCCCCACGAGCGCGTCTCGTCTCCACCGACCGGGTGCTCGACCTTCACGACGTCCGCCCCGAGATCGGCCAGCGTCATGGTGGCGTACGGGCCCGCGAGCACGCGGGACAGGTCGATCACCCGCACGCCGGCAAGTGGCGGGAGCGTGGTCATTCGGCGGAGGCTCCCG
>JBKPHO010000180.1:0-8156 GCA_046729915.1 Actinomycetota bacterium
CGCTCCGCGACCTCGCGGCGCTTGTCGGTGGACAGGTACTCGATCTCCTGCTTGAGCTTTTCGTAGCCTTCTGGAGTGAGGATTACGTCCTTCAACGGGCCTCCTGAAAGAAAAACGCGCGGCGCAGGGGCGCCGTCGCGGGCGGGCATGTTACCTGCGGAGGCAGACGGACGTCAACCCGTCCTGCGGCTACCATTTTGCCCTCTGTGCAGGTAGATCTCCGTAGCTCCTGGGCGATTCGGGACCTCGAGATCCCGACGCGCCTCGTGCTCGCGCCGATGGCCGGCGTGAGCGTTCAGGCGTTCCGCCGGCAGGGCCGCCGCTACGGTGCGGGACTCGTCTGCTCGGAGATGGTCAGCTGCGCCGGGCTCCACCACGGGAACGAGCGCACGCTGGGCTACCTGCGCATCTCCGCCGACGAGCGGCCGCTGGCGGTGCAGGTCTTCGGCTCTGAGCCCTCGTTGATGGCCGAGGCGGCCCGGCTCGTCGAGGACGCCGGGGCGGATCTCGTCGACGTGAACTTCGGCTGCCCGGTGAAGAAGGTGACCAAGACCGGCGCCGGCGCGACGCTCCTGGAGGATCCGGAGCGGGCGTGCGCGATCGTGTCCTCGGTCGCCGAGGCGGTCTCGGTGCCGGTGACCGTGAAGATGCGGCGTGGCCTGGAGAACGGTTCGCGCGCATGTCTGGAGCTCGGGCCTCGGCTCGTGGAGGCAGGTGCGTCATCCCTGACGCTGCACCCGCGCTCGGCCCGGCAGATGTACACGGGCGAAGCCGACCACTCCCTTACGGCCGAGCTGGTCTCGCTCGTGGATGTTCCCGTGGTCGCCTCGGGAGACGTGACCTCGCGCGCGCGGGCGCAGGCGATCGTGGCTACGAGCGGCGCGGCAGCCGTGATGGTCGGCCGCGCGGCGCAGGGTAACCCCTGGGCGCTGCGCGAGATCCTCGACGGCGAATCGCAGCCACCGTCGCGGCAGGAGGTGGTCGCGGAGCTGCTGCTCTTCATCCGCGAGACGGTGCGGGAGCTCGGCGAGCGCCGAGCGACTGGGTTCCTGAAGAAGTTCTACGGCTGGTACCTCGGACGGGGCAGGTTCCCGCGGCCGTTCAAGCAGGAGCTCGTGCAGCTGGCGACGCTGGACCAGGTCGAAGAACGGCTCCTCGCGGCGGCCCCGGACGCGGCCGAGGTGCTCGACCGGCTCCAAGCCGAGCTGCCGGCGGGCGAGGACGACGTCGTCCTCGACCTTCCGATCTCCATCTACGGCGGCGGCTGATCCAGCCGACGCGCGGTCACTCGTGGTTGCGCTCCCAGACTAAGCGGATACCCTCGAGCGTCAGGAACGCGTCGATCGTCTCCAGCGTCCGCGCGTGCGGGACGATCAGGTCGGCGAGGCCGCCCGTGGCGACCGTCTGCGCCTCGACGCCCAGCTCCCGCCGGATCCGCTCCACGATCCCGTCCACCTGGCCCGCGAACCCGTAGACGAGCCCCGACTGGAGGCTCGAGGCGGTGTTCTTCGCGATTACCGTCTCCGGCTCGGCGAAGTCGACCTTGAACAGCCGCGCCGCGCGCGCAAAGAGCGCGTCCATCGAGACCTCGATCCCCGGCGCCAGCACGCCGCCCACGTACTCGCCCTCCGGTGAGACGACGTCGAAGTTCGTCGAAGTCCCGAAGTCCACGACGATGCACGGCGGCCCGTAGCGCTCCACCGCCGCGACCGCGTTCGCGATCCGGTCCGTGCCGACCTCGCGCGGGTCGTCGTACCTGATCGGCACTCCCGTCTTCACGCCGGGCCCGAGCTCGAGCAGCTCGGCCCGGACGTACTCGGCCACGAAGTCGACGTACGAGCGGTGCAGCTGCGGCACCGTCGAGGCCAGCGCCACGCCCTCCACCGTCGAGAGATCGAGGAAGCTCCGGTACAGGGCGCCGAGCTCGTCGCCGCTGCGGTTCCGCTCGGTCGCGACACGCCAGTGCTCACGCAGCTCCGCGCCCTCGAAAAGCCCGAAGACGGTCTGTGTGTTCCCGACGTCGATCGCCAGGAGAGCCATGCGGCCGAGCCTACTTCAGCGCCAGCGCCGGGATGCTCCAGTCAGAGTAGACCGCCTGGTACGAGAGGCTGCGCGGATCGTCGTACGGGTCCGGATCGTCGGCACACCTCCCGCCCGAGGGAAATACCTTCCAGTTGCCCGGCGGCGGAAAACCGAGCTCCGGGTAGGTACCAAGGCTCGAGCGTGACGTTTGCAGGCCCGAAGCCGAGCCGAGTGCCAGCGCTCGGAGCGAGACCCCGAGCCGTCGCGGCATGTCGTCAGATGAGACGACGCGCGAAGCCCTCGGGTTAGCTCTACAATCGTCTGCCGTGGACCACCGCGAAGAGCGCACCGCCCGGAACGAGGCCCTGCTCCGGGAAGTGAACGAGCGGATTCACGAGGTGGGCGAGCGACTCCAGGTCCTGCCCGACGACGGGGAGCTCGAGTTCCGCTGCGAGTGCGGCCGCCCGGAATGCGAGGAGTTCGTCTCCATGACGGCTTCCGAGTACGAGCGGGTGCGCTCAGACAACGATCGCTTCGCCGTCGTGCCGGGACACGAGGACCCGGAGATCGAACGGGTCGTCGCCCGGACGGACGGCTACCTCGTCGTCGACAAGCGGCCGCAGGCCGAGCCGCTCGTGGGAGCGGACGGCGAGGCCGACAGCGGCGAGTAGGAACTAGAGCTCGTCATCGGACGAAAGCGACTCGCCGATTCGCTCGGCCAGCGCCTCCGCCGTCAGGCTCGGCTCGTCGCCCTCGCCGCGCAGCTCCTCGACGGTCACGTCGCTCGAGGTGTAGACCTGGGCGCGCGGGATAATGCGGGTCGGCCGGTTCTTGTCCCAGACCCAGACGTCCTCCATCTTCAGGTGGAAGAACGGGTAGCTCGGCTGCGGGACGTACTGGAGGTCGAGCCGGTTGCAGAGGTACGTCGCGTCCTGGGTCAGGACGCAGTACCGGAAGAGGGCGAAGACCGCCGAGTACTCCCGCTTCAGCGCAAGCTCTAGCTCTGCCTCGAACTCGTCGAGCTCGTCGAGGTGCGACATGCGCTAGATCATAGCCCTGCCAACAGGGCCTGGATCGGGCCGCGGCCGGGCACCTCGAGAGCCGCATCGAGGTCGGCCAGCGGTTCCAGCACGAAGCGGCGCTCGTGTAGCCGCGGGTGCGGGACGACGAGTCCCCGCTCCTCGATCACGCCGTCGCCGTACAGCAGCAGGTCGAGGTCGATCGTGCGCGGGCCGAAGCGGGGTCCGCTGCCCCGCACGCGGCCGAGCCGGCGCTCGATCGCGAGCAGCCGCTCGAGCAGCTCGCGCGCCGAGAGCGTGGTGCGCAACTCGACGGCGCCGTTCAGGAAGCGGGGCTGCTCCTCGTAGCCGACCGGGTCGGTCTCGCGGAGGCGCGAGACGGCCACGATCTCCACGCCCTCCTCGGCCCCGAGCAGCTCGAGCGCGAGGCGAATCTGCGCCTGTGGGTTGCCGAGGTTCGAGCCGAGCCCGACGAAGCTCCTCACCATCCCGAGGGATTCTCGGGCATCGAGCACCCGTCCCAGCTACGGTGTGCGGTTCATGCGCCGCCTCGCGCTGGTCGTCCTTGTCCTCGGCTGTTGCTCATCGGCGCAGGCGGCAGTGCTCTCCCATCCGGGGCGGCCGGTGGTGTCCGGTTCTCGTTCCCTGCATGGGCTTCAGGCGTACCCTCGCACGCTCGTCGAGCTCGACCACGTCCGGGGCGCGACGGCGGCGCCGCTCCTGCGGCGGGCCGGCGGGGAGCTGCTCGCCCCGTCGCTCGCGCTGTGGCGGCTGACGAGCTGGGCGGCCGAAGGACTGCTCCCACGTCTCGAGCGGCGCGGGCTCGTCCGTTCGGTGACGCCGGATCTGCCTTTGGGGACCGATCCGCGGGCAGCGAGCGGCTTCCTCGGCCAGTTCATCGACCCGCTGTCGTCGTCAGAGTGGTGGACCTCGCGCGTCGGCGTCCAGGACTGGGTCGCACCCGGCCCCGGAGTGCCGGTGACGCTGATCGACTCCGGTGTCGACCTCGCGCACGAGGAGTTTCTCGGGCGGCAGAACACGACCCCGCTCAATCGACAGAGCTTCGGCGCCAACGAGGACGAGCTGCACGGCACCGCGACCGCTTCCGTGGCTGCCGCTCCCGTCAACGCGAAGGGGCTGGTCGGCATCTACCCGCAGGCGAAGCTGCAGCTCTGGGACGCGAGCCCGAGCGGCGTGCTCACCGTCGGCGACGAGATCGCGGGCCTTTCGGCAGCGGCACGCAGCGGGCCTGGAGTGGTCAACCTCAGTCTCGGCGGCTTCGACCGCATCCCGGTCGAGGAGCGCGCGATCATGACGCTCGTCGCAGAAGGCTCGCTCGTGGTCGCTTCGGCCGGCAACGACCGTGAGGGGGGCAGCTCGCTCTCGTATCCGGCGAGCTTCCCGCACGTGCTCACGATCGGCGCAACCGACGAGACCGATCGCGTGACGGGCTTCTCGAGCGCGTCGCCTGCGATGGACCTCGCCGCCCCGGGCCAGGACATCCCGGTCGCGATCCCGAAGATCTGGGACCCGAGCGGCACCGGCTACGCCTCCGTCGACGGAACGAGCTTCTCGGCGCCGCTCGTGTCGGCGGCCGCGGCCGCCGTGTGGACGCTGCGGCCGAGGCTGACGAACACGCAGCTCTTCGAGCTGATGCGCCGCTCGGCGCGCGACGTCGGCAAGCGCGGCTGGGACGCGAACACCGGCTTCGGGATCCTCAACGTGCCCGCTGCGCTTGCGCGCAAGGCGCCGGCGGCGGACCCAGTGGAGCCGAACGAGGACGTTTACCTCGTCAAGCCCAACGGGCTCACGCGCGCCGGAAAGCCGCCGCTGACGAACAAGCAGCGGCCGCGGAGGACGATCGCGGCGCAGGTCGAGCGGCGCGAGGACCCGGAGGACGTGTACCGCGTCTTCCTGCCCGCTACCGGCCGTGTGCGGGTGACGGTGAGGCCGACCGCTAACGTGAACCTGGAGGTCTGGGGCACGCAGACGAGGACGGTCTTCGAGCGGGGCGCCGCGGCCAGGCGCGATCTGCTCGGCGTCTCGGCACACGCGGGCAAGCGGTTCGAGCGGGTGACGCTGAGGGGGCGCGGCTCGCCGCAGTTCGTCTACGTCGACGTCTTCCTGCCGAAGACTGTCGTCCAGGCGTCGTACTCGCTCAGCGTCGCGCCCGTTCGCTAGAACGAGCGGCGGCGCTCCACGGTGGCGGCGGCGTGCTCGACCGGCGGGCCGAGCTGCACCTGCGGCTTGCGGACGCGCACGCGGACGCGTTGGGCGGCGAACCGGTCCAGCAGGGCATCGGCGACCTCCGCCGCCAGGGTCTCGAGCAGTCGGAACTGCCGGTTCTCCGACACCGCGGCTACGAGCTCGACCACGCGGCGGTAGTCGGCCGTGTGCTCGATGTCGTCCGCGGCCGGCTCGGGCAGCTCGAGCTCGATGTCGTACAGGAACGGCTGCTCGGTCTCGCGCTCCCAGTCCTCGACTCCGTGCCGGCCCGGAAGCTCGAGGCCGGCGAGCTCGACCACCACGGTCACGCGAAGACGGCTTGGGCCGCGGTGAGCGCCTCGACGTGCTCGCGGACGTCGTGGACGCGCAGGATCGTCGCGCCGCGTTCGTAGGCCGCGACCGCGGCGCCGACGCTGGCGGCCAGTGAGCCGGTGGTCGCGTTCGGGTCGCCGAGCAGCTTCCCGAGCGAGCTCTTGCGCGAGATCCCGATGAGCACCGGGCGGCCCAGCGCGACGAGCTCGTCAAGACGGCGGATCAGCTCGAAGTTCTGCTCGACGGTCTTGCCGAAGCCGATCCCGGGGTCGAGGCAGACTCGCTCCTCCGGGATGCCTGCCGCCACCGCCGCGCGGAGGCGCTCGTCGAGGAAGGCGGCGACCTCGGAGACGACGTCGTCGTAGCGCGGGTCCGCCTGCATCGTCCGCGGTTCTCCTCGCATGTGCAGCAGGCAGAGGTACGTCCCGGACTCGGCGACGACCTCGGCCAGCCCCGGATCGCCGCGCAGCGCCGTCACATCGTTCACAAGCTCGGCCCCGAGCTCGATCGCGGTTCTCGCGACCTCGGCCTTCGAGGTGTCGATCGAGACCGGCACCTCGCCCTGGAGCCGCTCGAGCACGGGCACCACGCGCCGGAGCTCATCGCCAGCGCTGACGCCTTCGGAGCCGGGCCGCGTCGACTCTCCGCCGATGTCGACGATCGCCGCTCCTTGGGAGACCATCCGCCGCGCCGTGGCCGCCGCGTCGGCCGGGTCGAGGTTGACGCCTCCGTCCGAGAACGAGTCCGGCGTGACGTTCACGACGCCCATCACCGAGGGCCGTGGAAAGCGCTGCTCGATCGCCGGCCTCATGTCCCGGTTCAGCCTAGTCCTAGGGACAGTCCCTCCGACGCGCCGCGGCAGCCGCCGTCCGGCAGCGCTTCGGCTCCACAGGCGCGTTCGCTGGTCACAGCACCGTCCGTTTTGGACAGGTCCCAGGGACTGTCCCTAGGCCATGGCCGTTCGGACACGCGCTCGGTAGGTTTGTGGCATGGGGGAATCCGAGGCACGCCGCGCGGCGGCGTGGAGATTCGTGCGCGCGATTGTGGGCGAGCAGCGGAGCGGCGTCGCCGGCGCGGCTGTCTCCGGGCTGCTCTGGCAAGTCGGAGCCGTGGCCGCACCGCTGATCGTCAAGTACGCGATCGACCACGGCATCGTCGCGCGCGACCACCACGCGCTGGTGCTCTGGCTGCTGGCGCTGTTCGGCGTCGGTCTGCTCGAGGTCGTCGGCGGCGGCTTCCGGCACATCTTCGCGATCCGCAACCGCTCGAGCTCGGACGCGCGCGTTCGGGACGCGCTCTTCGCGCACGCTCTGCGCCTCGACGCCGCCTACCACGACGGCGTCGGCCCGGGCGAGCTACTCAGCCGGGCCTCTTCCGACTCGCAGCACGTGGCTCGGATGATGGACGCGATCGGCCACACGATCGGCTACGTCCTCACGGTGGTCGCGGTCGCAATCGTGATGCTGGCGCTGGACTGGGAGCTCGCGCTCGTCGTCCTGACCCTCGTCCCCTAGTCACGCTCGCGGGCTGGCGCTACTCGCGGAGGTACGAGCTCGGCACGCGCCGGCTGCAGGCTGCGTGGGGACAGGCGTCGACGCTCGTCGAGGAGACGGTCAGCGGGATCCGCGTCGTGAAGGGGCTCGGGGCGGGCGACGCCCTCTCCGGGCGGTTCCGGAGCCGCAGCGACGAGGTCCTGCGCCGCGCGCTCGACCTGGCGCGGCTCGACGCCGTCTTCAACCCGTTTCTCGAGATGCTCCCGCTTCTCGGGATCGCCGCAGTGCTCTGGCCGGCAGGTGATGGCGGGAGATCTGAGCACCGGCTCGTTCGTGGCCTTCAACGCCTACGTGGTGATGCTCGTCTGGCCGCTGCGCGTGCTCGGCCAGCGGGTCACGACGCTGCAGAAGGCGCTGGCCGCGAGCGCCCGGATCACCGAGGTGCTGGAGGCCGAGCCGCGGCTGCGGGAGCCGCGCCACGCGCAGGAGCTCGAGCATCCCGCTCGAGGGGACGTTCGCTTGGAGGCTGTCCGCTTCGGCCACGAGGGCGATCATGCTGTCCTCGACGGCCTAGACCTTCACGTGGCACCGGGCGAGTCGCTTGCCCTCGTCGGCGCGACGGGCTCCGGCAAGCGCACGGTCGCCGGGCTCCTGGCGCGCCTCTACGACCCGGAGGACGGCCGACTGCTTCTCGACGGACACGATCTGCGCGACCTGCGGCTCGCCGACGTGCGCCGAGCCGTGGCGCTCGTCTTCGAGGAGACGTTCCTGTTCAGCGAGAGCGTCCGCGAGAACATCCGCGTCGGCCGCCCCGAGGCGGACGACGAAGCGGTCCAGCGCGCCGCGGAGCTGGCGGGCGCGGCCGAGTTCATCACGGACCTTCCGGACGGCTTCGACAGCGTGCTCGGCGAGCGCGGCTTCTCGCTCTCGGGTGGCCAGCGGCAGCGGATCGCGATCGCCCGGGCGATTCTCGCCGACCCGGCGGTGCTCGTCCTCGACGACGCGACCTCGGCCGTCGACGCAACCAAAGTGCACGCGATCCGCGCCGCCCTGACGGAGGTGATGCGCGGCCGCACGACGCTCG
>JBKPHO010000181.1:0-26138 GCA_046729915.1 Actinomycetota bacterium
GCTCGCGCGTCTGGAGGGTGAGGACATAGCCGCGCTTACCCGCGGCGTCAGTGGTCTCGCCGACGATTCGGCCCGGCATGCGCCGGATGAAGTCCGAGCGTGCCGCGAGGAACCCGTAGTGCGGCCCGCCGCCGGAGAGGAAGTTCCCCGCCGACTGGCCCTCCCCGATGGCGATCGCGCAGCCGTAGTTGCCCGGCGCCTCGAGCACGCCGAGCGACAGTGGGTCGACGTGGGCGACCGGGAGCGCCTCGGCCTCGCTCGCGGCGGCCGCGAGCTCGGGCGCCGGCTCCAGCACGCCGAAGAAGTTCGGCTGTTGGAAGATGACGCAGGCGGCGTCCGCCGCGACCCTGCGGAGCTCGTCCGGGTCAGTCGCGCCTTCGCGATGCGGTACCTCGGCGACCTCGAGGCCGAACCCGGGCGCGTACGTCTTCACGACCTGCCGGACCTGAGGGTTCGTGGCCTCCGTCACGACAACCTTCGCGCGGCCCGTTGCGTGCTTGGCGATGAAGCACGCGTCGGCGGCGACCGTCGTGCCGTCGTACCCGGACGCATTCGAGACGTCCATCCCGGTGAGCTCGCAGATCGCGGTCTGGTACTCGAAGATCGCCTGGAGCACGCCCTGGCTCAGCTCCGGCTGGTACGGCGTGTAGGCGGTGAGCAGCTCGCCGCGCTGGAGCACGGCGTCGACGATCGCCGGGACGTAGTGGTCGTACATCCCCGCGCCGAGGAACGACAGCTCCGAGCCGACGTGCGCGTTCTCCGCCGCGAGCGACTCGAAATAGGCCGTCAGCTCCTGCTCGCTCAGGGCGGGCGGAAGCTCGAGCTCCCGCTCGAGCCGGACGCCATCGGGCAGATCGGCGAACAGCTCCTCCAGCGAGACAACGCCGATCGCCTCGAGCATCGCCTCCCGGTCGGCCTCGGTCAGTGCGAGGTAGCTCACCCCTGCTCGGCCAGGTGCTGCTTGTACGCCTCCACGTCCATCAGCTCGTCGGCCTCGCCGGGATCGGTGAGGCGCACTCGGACGAGCCAGCCGTCGCCGTAGGGGTCGTCGTTGACCGTCTCGGGAGCGTCGACGGCTGCCGCGTTCACCTCGATGACCTCGCCGGAGAGCGGGGCGATCACGTCCGAGACCGCCTTGACGGACTCGACCTCTGCGTACGCCTCGTCCTTCGTCAAGGTCGCACCCTCCTCCGGCGCCTCGAAGTGCACGAGCTCGCCCAGCGCGTCCTGTGCGAACCAAGTGATCCCGAAGGTCGCCTCGCCGTCCTCGATCCGGGCCCAGTCGTGCTCGGGGTGGTAGCGCAGCTCGTCTGGATAGCTCTCCGCCGCCGCCATCACGCCTCGCCCGGCGAGTAGATGGGCTTCTTGACCACGCGCGCGCGGCGAGGGCGGCCGCGCACGTCGATCGTCAGCTCGGTGCCCGGCTCCGCGAGCTCGGAGCGCACGTAGCCCATGCCGATCCCGCGCTCGAGCATCGGGGAGTGCGACCCGGAGGTCACCTCGCCGCCCTCGACGATCGCCATCCCCTGCCGCGGGATGCCTGCGTCCTCCATGACGAAGGCGGCAAGCTTCCGCTCAGGGCCTGCTGCCTTGATCCGTCGCAGCTCCTCGGCACCCGTGAAGTCCTTGTCGAGCGCGCACACCCAGCCGAGGCCGGCCGAGATCGCATCCGTCTCCGGGCCGATGTCGTTGCCGTGCAGGGGGTAGCACACCTCAAGCCGCAGCGTGTCGCGCGCGCCGAGGCCGCACGGGGCGACCCCACGCACGAGCACGCGGTCCCAGAGCTTGCCGGCGGCTTCTGCGTCGACGAGCAGCTCCACACCCTTCTCGCCCGTGTAGCCCGTCCGGTTGATCGTGCACGCGATGCCCTCCACCTCGCCTTCGGCAAAGGTGAACGCAGGCTCCTCGGCCAGGCCGAGACGCTCGAGCGAGCGCGGCCCCTGGACGGCGATCAGCGCGAAGTCGTCGGACGCGTCCCGAACTTCGGCGCCGGCCGGCTCACGGTCGCGCAGCCACTCGAAATCGGCCCCGCGGTTCGAGGCGTTCACGATCAGCAGAAAACGCGCCGGCCCGAGCTCGTAGGCGATCAGGTCGTCGACGATCCCGCCGTGGTCGTTCGTGAGCAGGGTGTACTGAGCTCGTCCCGGCCCGATCCGGCCGAGATCGTTCGAGAGCACAGACTGGAGGAACTCGCGCGCGCTCGGCCCCTCGACGAGGAGCTCGCCCATGTGGGAGACGTCGAACGCCCCGGAGTCGGTCCGGACGGCCCGGTGCTCGGGGATCACGCCTTCGTACTGGACCGGCATCTCCCAGCCGGCGAACGGCACGAGCCGCGCGCCGAGCGCGACGTGGCGGTCGTAAAGCGGCGTCCGCAGCAGCGTCTGCATCGGCCGCTGATGCTAATGGAGCCGAAAAGGGAGCCGCCCCGGCTTCGACTGACGTGTCGAGGCCGGGGCGGCCGGACCGGGTCATCGCGGGTCGACCTCTACGGTCGACCCGAGAGGGCACGACGGTCATTGCCGCGCCGCACTGCGCCTAAACATCCCGGCCGGCCGGCGAAGCTAGTCGCGCAGGAACGACGGGACTTCGAGCACGTCGTCCGTGACCTCGAACCGCTCGGCAGGAGTCTCCCGCTGGCCCTCCGTATCGGGCCTCGCCTCCTCGGCCGGCTCCTCCACGCGCCTCCGGCGGCGCATTCGCCCGGGCCCGAAGCCCGTTGCGATCACGGTCACGCGCACCTCGTCGCGGAACGACTCGTCGATCACGGCACCGAAGATCACGTTCGCGTTCTGGTCGGCCGCCGACGTCACGACCTGCGCCGCCTCGTTGACCTCGAAGAGGCCGATGTCGGAGCCGCCCGTGACGTTGAGCAGGATCCCGGTCGCGCCCTCGATCGAGGACTCGAGCAGCGGCGACGACACGGCCATGCGCGCAGCCTCGGTAGCGCGGTTCTCGCCGGACGCGCTGCCGATTCCCATCAGCGCCGAGCCGGCCTCGGTCATGATCGTCCGCACGTCGGCGAAGTCGAGGTTGACGAGCCCGGGGATCGTGATCAGGTCGGTGATGCCCTGGACGCCCTGGCGCAGGACGTCGTCGGCCATCGTGAACGCGTCCACGATCGAGGTGCGCTTCTCGACGACCTGGAGCAGCCGGTCGTTCTCGATCACGATCAGCGTGTCGACCTCGTCGCGGAGCTCGTCGACGCCGCGGGAGGCAACCTCGGCGCGTCGGCGGCCCTCGAAGGAGAAGGGCTTCGTCACGACGCCGACGGTCAGCGCGCCGATCTCCTGAGCGAGCTTCGCCAGGATCGGCGCGGCACCCGTGCCTGTGCCGCCGCCCTCGCCGGCGGTGACGAAGACCATGTCCGCGCCCTTGAGTGCCTCCTTCAGCTCGTCGCGGCTCTCTTCGGCGGCCGCGCGGCCGACGCCCGGCTCGGCCCCCGCGCCCAGACCGCGCGTGACGTTGGCCCCGATGGGCATCTTCACGTCGGCGTCGCACATCAGCAGCGCCTGCGCGTCGGTGTTGACGGCGATGAACTCGCAGCCCGAGAGGCCGGCGTCGACCATGCGGTTGACGGCGTTGGAGCCGCCCCCGCCGACGCCCACGACCTTGATCAGGGCCAGGTAGTTCCCGCTTTGATCCCGTACGCTCAACTCGTCTCGACCTCAAGCTGCAGTGGACAGTGCGTCTTACGGCACGGCAGGGTACGCCCCGTAGAGGCAGCTGTCAACGCCAAGCACACGCGCGGAGACTAAGGCTCAGGTTGAGAGTATAGAGTCGCGCCAGCCACCGGCCGCTCCGGCACGCTGACGTCGAGGTACGCGTAGCCGCCGCGCGACAGCAACCCCGGCAGCACCTCGGACGCGACCGCGAGCTTCAGAGGCACCTCTCGCAGGTCGCCGAGTCGAAGCTCGAGCCCGGAGCGGAGGATGAAGGTCAGATCGAGCTCCCTGGCGCGAGCCATTCGGACGCGCACTCCGAAGCGAGCCTCACGTGCGAGCGCCAGCGCCCGTACCGCTCGGAGGCCGAAGCGGTCGGCGATCGTCGTGCCGACCTCCGGCTCCCCGGAGTGAGCGAGCCAGATCCGCGGCAGACCCGGGTGGGATCTCGGCGCCACCGAGGCAATCGTGCGCGTGCTCGCGGCGACCAGCCACGCCTTGGGGCCGCGCCGCGCGACTGCCACCGGATGCTCCGGACGCACGACAACCCGCAGCGTGTGCGGGAAGTCGCGGTCGTGACCGCCGGCGGCGACGTCCGGGAGCGCCGCAAGGCGGCGGGCGACGTCCGCCGAGTCCAGCGTCAACAGGCTCTGTCCCTCGAGCGGTGCGAGAGCCGCGCGGACGTGCGCCGCGACCGGCGGCGGCGCGCCCTCGACCTCGATCCGGCTCAGCGCGAACATCGGTGTCGCCCGCGCCAGCAGGTACAGGCCGACGGCGCCGAGAACGACGGCGAAGCCGATCAAGAGGGAACGGCCGGAGGGGAGCAGGCGCAAGACCGGCGCCCGCTGAAGCGCGGGCAGGTGCACGACCGCAGCCTGGCCGCGGGCACGTTGAGCGGTGCGCTGAGGCACGACGCGGCTTTCGCCGCAGCGCTCGTTCCTCCTACGAAAGGGGCGGGAGCTCGAGCGGTCCCAAGAACTCGACCTCGTGCACGAGCTCGACCCCGAACTGCTCGAACGCGCGACGCCGGGCCTCCGCCATCAACGCGATAGCGTCCGCGGCGCGCGCCCCGTCGGCGTTCTCGATGAAGTTCGCGTGACGCGGCGAAATCTGCGCACCTCCGATGCGGTGCTCCTTCAGGCCACAGGCCTCGAGCATCCGGCCGGCGCTCAACTCGTGCTCGGGGTTCTTGAACACGCTGCCGAAGGTGCGCTTGTTCGTGGGTTGCGCGGCCTTGCGCAGCGCCTGCAGGCGGGAGACGTTCGCCTTGATCTGCTCCTCCGGCAGCGCGCCGAGCGTGAACTCGGCCCGCGCGACGACCTGGCCGTGGTGGAGCCCCGAATGGCGGTAGCGGAGCCCGAGCTCAGCGGGCGTCAACCAGCGTGCCCCGTCCTCGTCGACGACGAGCGCGCGGTCGAGGATTGCGGCCCAGTCGCTGCCGTACGCACCGGCGTTCATCCAGACGCCGCCGCCGACCGTGCCCGGGATCGCGCATGCGAACTCGAAGCCCCCGAGGCCCGCGGCCCGGACGCGGTGCAGGCAGACGGCGTTCGCCGCACCGCCCCCGGCGATCAGTCGCTCACCCTCGGTGCGGGCCTCCGCCAGCTCGTCATCGAGCTTGAGGACGAGGCCGGCGAAGCCCTCGTCCGCGACGAGCAGGTTCGAGCCGAGGCCGA
Organism: Actinomycetota bacterium; assembly: GCA_046729915.1. Taxonomy (GTDB): domain Bacteria; phylum Actinomycetota; class Thermoleophilia; order Gaiellales; family Gaiellaceae; genus AC-32. Next base: position 5,336 of record JBKPHO010000181.1, read on the forward strand.
TCGTCGCGACCGGGAGGCCCCGCTCGCGCGCCCAGGCGAGCGCTTGCTCCAGCTCCGCGAGCGACCCGGGCTGGGCGAACGCCTGCGCCGGACCGCCGGCGCCGAGCGTCGTGAAGCGCGAGAGCGGAACGGCTTCTTCGACCTTCACCCCAGCTCCTGGAGCAGCAGCGGCCCAGCGCGCTCCACGTCACCGGCGCCGATCGTGAGCACGACGTCGCCGGCGCGGGCCCGGCGGGCCAGGAACCGCACCGCGTCCTCGAGCTCCGGAGTCCACCCCACGGTCATCCCTGGCCGCTCGGCGGCGAGGGCGTCGACGACGAGCTTTCCCTCCACGCCCGGCACCGGCTCCTCGCGCGCCGCGTAGACGCCGGTGACCGCCACTGCGTCCGCAGACGCCAGCGCACGCGCGAGGTCGTGCGCGAGGTACCGCGTGCGCGAGTACAGGTGCGGCTGGAAGACGACCAGCAGCCGCCCGCCATCGACCGCGCCGCGCGCCGCTGCGAGCGTCGCCGCGATCTCTCGAGGATGGTGAGCGTAGTCGTCGTAGACCCGCACGCCGGCGGCCTCGCCGCGAAGCTCGAAGCGCCTGCCTGCACCGGTGAACTCGGCCAGGGCCCGAGCGGCGTCCTCCCGCAGCACTCCCGCGAGCTCGAGCGCCGCGAGCGCGCAGGCGGCGTTGCGCCGGTTGTGCTCGCCGGGAACCACGAGCGCGAAGTCGACGGGCTCCAGCTCCTCGCCGCGCACCGAGGCCGGCGCACGCTCGAGCCAGCGCTCGAACAGCTCGCGCACCTCGGCCTCGGAGGCAAACGTCGCGTGGTGGTCGAGCTCGACGTTCGTCACCACCGCGATGCGCGGGTGCAGCAGCTCAAGCGAGCGGTCCGACTCGTCGCCCTCCGCCACGAGCCAGCCTTCGCCGGCTCTGCCGTTCCCGCCGAGCTGCGTGATCTCGCCGCCGATCAGGAACGCGGGGTCGAGCCCGAGCCGGTCGAGCGCGAATGCGACCATCGCAGTGGTGGTCGTCTTCCCGTGCGCGCCGGCAACGACGATCGACGGGCGCAGCTCGACGAGCTCCGCCAGCAGCTCCCCTCTCTTCTTCACGCGCGCGCGTGACACCTCAGGGTTGTCCGCCGCGATCGCACTCGAGACGATCACCTCCGCCCCGTCCGGCACGTTCGCGGCGTCGTGGCCGATCGTGACCGGGATTCCCGCAGCCTCGAGACGCTCGATGTACGAGGAGCCGGCCCGGTCGGAGCCGCCGACCTCCGCTCCCCACTCCCGCGCGACGAGCGCAAGCGCGCTCATGCCGGCCCCGCCGATGCCGACGAACCAGAAGCGCCTACCGGCGAGCGGCTGCAAGCGCCATCAGCTCCTCCGCAATCTTCTCCGCCGCGTCCGGGCGCGCGACCCGCCGCATCGCGGCGCCCATCTGCTCCAGCCGCCGCGGATCGTCGAGCAGCGACCGGACCGTCTCCGGTACCTGCCCGAGCTCGCTCTCGGGGATGAGGATCGCGCCGCCGGCGCCCTGGAAGAAGCGAGCGTTCTTGGTCTGGTGGTCGGCCGTCCCGAGCGGGTACGGGACGAGGACGGCCGGCACCCCTGCAGCCGCCAGCTCCCACACGCCGCCGCCCGCGCGCGACAGCGCGAGATCGACCGCGGCGAGGACCACGCCGTACTCGTCCACGAAAGGAAGCAGCCGGTAGTCGGGGCGGGAGACGGAGCCGCTCAGCCGCTCGTACTCGCGCTCCCCGCAGAGGTGGATGACGGCCGGGCCGGCGGCGCCGAAGGTCTCGATCGCGACGTCGTTCAGCGCCCGCGCGCCCTGGCTTCCCCCGGCGACGAGCAGCACCGGCCCGTCGGCGGGCAGGTCGAGCCGCCGCCGAGCCTCGTCACGCGGCAGCGGCCGCGACCGAGCCGGGATCGGCCGGCCGGTGACGCGGTACTTCGGCGGCTCGCGGCCCGCGATCGGGAACGAGAGGAAGACGCGCTTCGCGAACGGCGCGGCCAGCCGGTTGGCCAGCCCGAGGTGCGCGTCGGCCTCGGTCAGCGCGGTCGGGATGCGCCGCCGTGCGGCCGCGACCACCATCGGCCCGCCGACGTACCCGCCGGCACCGAGCACCACATCGGGGCTGCGCCGCGCCAGGATCCGGTCGCAGGCCGCGGGCGCCGCCAACGCCCGCAGCGCCGCCCGGGCCTGGGCAAGGCCGGGCTGCCGGGGCAGGCCGCTCACCCGGAAGGTTTCGAGCTCGAAGCCCGCCTCAGGAACGAGCCGCGCCTCGGCGCGATCCGGCGACCCGGCGAACGTCACTCGTGCTCCGCGGGCGCGCAGCTCCTCTCCGATCGCGAGCGCGGGCAGGACGTGGCCGGCGGTCCCCCCGGCCGCGATCAGGAACGCTGGCGCGCTTGGCTCCCGCATTGCCCGCGATGTTAAGGAGGATCCCGACGCAGGCGAGCGCCACGACGAGGCTCGAGCCGCCGTACGAGACGAACGGGAGCGGGATCCCTGTGAGCGGTGCGAGCCCCATCACCGCGGCGAGGTTGATCGCCGCCTGGCCGCAGACGAGGGCGGTCAGGCCCGTCGCGAGCCGCTTGCCGAACGGGTCGCGGCAGTCGAGCGCGATCTTCAAGCCCGCGTACGCGAAGGCGCAGTACGCGGCGATCACGGCCGTCGCGCCGACGAGCCCGAGCTCCTCGCCGATGATCGCGAAGATCATGTCCGTGTGCGCCTCCGGGAGATAGTTCGTCTTCTGGACGCTCTGGCCCAGGCCGACGCCGAAGATCCCGCCCGAGCCGAGGCCGATCATCGCCTGCACGGTCTGAAAGCCGGCACCCTGCGCGTCCTGCCACGGGTTGAGGAAGCTGAAGAGGCGCGCACGGCGATACGGCTCGAGCCACACGGCGAGTAGGCCCAGAGCGCCCGCGATCCCGAGGCCCGCGCCGAGCGTGCGTGTGGGGGTGCCGGCGACCAGCAGCATCGCCGCGAGCATCACGACAATCCCGATCGCGGTGCCGAGGTCGGGCTCGACGAGGATCAGCCCGCAGAAGACGACGGTCAGAAGCCCCATCGGGCGCCACAGCTCCGACAGCGTCCGCGGCGGTCGGCGGCGCGCCAGGTACGCCGCGGCCCACACCGCCAGGGCGACCTTGGCGAGCTCGGAGGGCTGAAACGCGGCGGGGCCGAACGAGATCCACCGGCGGGCCCCGTTCGCGCTGCGGCCGAGCACGAGCACCGCGAGCAGCAGCACGAGGCTCGTCACCATGAGTGCAGGAGCCAGCGCGCGCAGCGCATGGTAGTCCACGCGCGAGAGCGCGACCATCAGGACGAGCCCGAGAAACGCGTAGACGGCCTGCCGCTTGAGGTAGTACGCGGAGTCGCCGTTCGCCAGCGCGGCCGAGGCGGAGGTCGCGCTGTAGACCATCACGAGGCCGAACGCGACCAGCCCCAGGGTCACGAGGATGAGCACGCTCGATTCGAGGCCGCGCCTCACCCCGTCAGGTTCTGCACCAGCCTCCTGAACTCCTCGCCGCGCTCCTCGAAGTCGCGGAACTGGTCGTAGCTCGCGCACGCCGGCGACAGCAGGACGACGTCGCCGGGTTGCGCGTGGACGGCCGAGAGCGCGGTCGCGAGGTCGCCGTCGCGCTCGGCCTGGGGGATTGCCCGTGCGAGCTCGTCCGCGGTGTCGCCGATCACGTGGACGCTGCGCACGTTCGGCCCGACCGCGGCGGCGAGCGGCGTGAAGTCCTCGCCCTTGCGCGAGCCGCCGAGGATCAGGTGCACGGGCTCGTCGTCGTAGGCCGCCAGCGCGCGCAACGCTGCGGCGACGTTGGTCGCCTTGGAGTCGTTCACGTAGCGCACGCCGTTCAGCTCGCGGACGAGCTCGAGCCGGTGCGGCACGCCGGGAAAGGTGCGAAGCGCGTCGGCGATCTGCTCGTCGGGCACGCCAAGCGCGCGGGCAGCGGTCGTCGCGGCGGCAGCGTTCTCGCGGTTGTGCACGCCGCGAATGCGCGGCTCCGCCGGAAGCGGGTCGTCGGCCGAGAACTCGATGCCCTCGAGCCCGAGGCCGCGCGGCACGACCTTCACGCGCGCCCGCTCGAAGATGCGGAGCTTCGCGTCGCGGTAGTCCTCGAAGGATGCGTAGCGGTCGAGGTGGTCCGGCTCGAGGTTCAGCAGCACGGCGACCTCGCAGGCGAGCTCGTGCACGTCCTCCAGCTGGAAGCTCGAAAGCTCACACACGACGACCGTGCCCGGCTCGACCTCGCCGTCGAGGCCGGTCAGCGCGCGGCCGACATTGCCGGCCACGGGCACGTGGAGCATCACCCCGAGCAGCTCTGCCGTCGTGGTCTTCCCGTTCGTGCCGGTGACGCCGACCAGGCGCGGCTGCAGCAACCGGTAGCCGAGCTCGACCTCGCTCCAGATCGGCACGCCCCGACGCTCGGCTTCGGCGACGAGCGGCGCCTCCCGCGGCACACCCGGGCTCTTGACGACGACCTCGGCCCCGTCGAGGAGCGAGACGTCTGCGTCGTTCCCGAGCTCGCGATCGGCGCCGACCACCTCCACCCCGCGCCGCTCGAGCGCCTCGACCGCCGCCTGCCCCGAGCGCGCGAGCCCGAGCACGACCACCCGCTGCGGCAGCGCGTTCATGCGGAAACGTTAGATCCCGGCGCACCTGGCCAGCGGCGCAGACGATCGAGCCAGCAACGCCGGCTGGACCTGAAGGCGACATCGCAAGCGACGTCGCTCAGCGGAACCCGGTGAAGTAGCGGTAGTACAGGGCGAAGCCGAGCCCGCAGAGGATCCCGGTCACGACCCAGAAGCGCACCATGATCTTCGTCTCCGACCACGCCTTCAACTCGAAGTGATGCTGGATCGGCGCCATCAGGAAGACCCGCCGCTTGAGGTACTTGAAGCTGAAGACCTGCACGATCACCGACAGCGCCGCAACGGCGAAGATGCCGCCGATCAGGAGCAGCAGGAAGATCGTCTTCGTGAAGATCGCGAAGGCCGCCAGCGCGCCGCCGAGCGCCATCGAGCCGGTATCGCCCATAAACACCTCGGCCGGCCACGCGTTGTACCAGAGGAACCCAATCGCGCCGCCGATCAGCGCTGCCGCGATGATCGCCAGGTCGAGCTTGGTGTCGAAGCGATGCCCCGGCGGCCCGGAGCGGATCCACGAGATCACGATCATCGAAGCGAAGGTGAAGAGCGCGATGACCACCGTCCCGGCCGCGAGCCCGTCCACCCCGTCCGTCAGGTTGACGCCGTTCGCCGCGCCCGCGATCACGAGGAAGAGCAGCCCGTACCACGCGTACGAGAGCTGCAGGTCACCGACGCCTGGGATGTAGACCTCGGTCGGCAGGTGCTGGTGCTCCGCGGCGACGCCGACGGCCGCGGTGATCAGGGCCAGCAGGATCAGCTTCCAGCGTCCGTTCAGGCCGAGCGAGCGCCGGTGGGTGAGCTTGATGAAGTCGTCCAGGAACCCGATCGCGCCGCAGCCGAGCGTCACGAAGAGCACGGTCAGCGCGGGGACGGTGTACCTACTCAGCGCGAGGAACCCCGCGGTGGCGGCGAGCAGGATCAAGAGGCCCCCCATGGTCGGGGTGCCCTGCTTGGCGACGTGGTGCTCGGGCCCCTCCTCGCGGATCTGCTGGCCGAACTCGTTCCGGCGCAGGAAGGCGATGAACTTCGGGCCGGCGAGAATGGAGATCAGCAGGGCGATGACGCCTGCCAGCAGAACGCGGCTCAAGCGCTCACCGCCGCGAGCGCGTCCGCGACCTGCTCGAGCCCGACCACGCGCGAGGCCTTGACCAGGACGCAGTCGCCCGGCCGCACGACCTCCGCGGCCTCGGCCACGGCGGTCGCTGCGTCCGGCGCCCAGCGCCTGACCGGGACGCCGACGGACCCGTCCAGGTATCCGCGCGCGAGCTCGCCGACGGCAACGAGCACCTCGACGCCGTGCCTCGCCACCTCGCGGCCGACCTCCTGGTGAAAGGCCGGGGCGCCGGCTCCCAGCTCGGCCATGTCGCCCAGGACGGCGACGCGCCGCCGCTTGCCCGCCGTGGTCGCTAGATGAGCCAGCGCAGCGCTCATCGAGACCGGGTTCGCATTGTAGGAGTCGTTGATCAGCAGGCCGCCGCCGGGAAGCGGCAGCTCCTCGCCGCGCCAGCGCGAGAAGTCGACGTCGACGCTCTCCGGCCGCGGGAGGCCGAGCGCGTCGAGTGTGGCCAGGGCGGCGGCGGCGTTGGCGACCTGGTACTGCGCCTTGAAGTTGAAGCTGACACCGCCGACGACCGTGCGTCCGTTCTGCCCCTCGGCCGGCGGCTCGGCGAGCCGCACGACCTCCACTTCGTCGCGCTCCACCGGGAACCGCTCGGGCACGATCGCCGTCCCGCCTGGCGGCAGCGCCGCCACCAGCTCGCCCTTCGCGCGCAGGACGCCCTCGAGCGAGCCGACGAGCTCGAGGTGCACCGGGCCGACGTTCGTCACCACGCCGATGTGAGGCCGCGCGATGCGGCAGAGATCGGCGATCTGCCCGAAGCCGCGCATCGCGAGCTCGAGGATGCACACGTCGGTATCCGGCTCGAGCCGGCAGAGCGTCAACGGAACGCCGATCTCGTTGTTGTAGCTCGCCTCCGCGGCGACGGTGCGCGCGAGCGGTGCGCAGAGCGCGGCGAGGATGTCCTTGGTCGAGGTCTTCCCCGTCGAGCCGGTGATGCCGACGACGCGGGCGCTCGACCGGTCGCGGACGAGACTGCCCAGGGCGGCGAAGGCGTCGAACGGGTGCTCCGGGACGAGCGTCGCCGCGGCGCCGCGCTCGAGAGCGTCTTCGCGGAAATCGACGCCGCGCCCGACGGCGACGAAGAGGTCGCCGGGCCTCACCCGCCGCGAGTCGACCTGCACGCCGGCGATCTCGTCCGCGCGGGAGTCGAGCTCGCCGAGGTGGAGCGCGGCAATCTCGTCGATCCGGACCGTGATCAAGCCGGTGCTCCAAGCCGCCGGAGCGCTTCACGCGCGACCTCGCGGTCGTCGAACGGGATCGTGCGGTCGGCGAACTGCTGGCCCTGCTCGTGGCCCTTGCCGGCGATCACCACCACGTCGCCCTCCTCCGCGGCCGCGATCGCGTCGGCGATCGCCTTGCGGCGGTCCGGCTCGACCTCGGCGTCGCGGGCGCCCTCGAGGATCTCCGCGATGATCGCCTCGGGCTCCTCGCTCCGCGGGTTGTCGGAGGTCACGATCGCGACGTCGGCGAGCTCGGTCGCGATCCGGCCCATCAGCGGGCGCTTGCCACGGTCGCGGTCACCGCCGCAGCCGAAGACGCAGATGACGTGGTTCTGCGCGAGGTCACGGGCCGTGCGGAGGACGTTCTCCAGCGAGTCGGGTGTGTGTGCGTAGTCCACGAGCACCGCGAACGGCTGGCCCTCGTCGACGGCCTCGAAGCGCCCGGGGACGCCGCGCAGCTCCCTCACGCCGCGGGCGACGGCGATATCGGGGATCTCCAGCAGCCGAGCGGCGGCGACCGCGCCGAGGACGTTCTCGACGTTGAAGCGTCCCCGCAGGCGGGTCTCCAGCTCGATGCCCCCGGCGTGGAAGCGGGCGCCGCGGGGGTCGAGCTCGAGGTTCTCCGCGCGCAGCTCGGCATCGTCGACGAGCCCGAACGTGAGCAGCCGGTTGTGGCCGCGGAGCTCCTCTGCCAGGCGGCGGCCTTGGGGATCGCCGACGTTGACGGCCGCGGGGGGCGTCGACTCCGTGAAGAGCCTGCGCTTGGCGTCGAAGTAGCGCTCGATCGTGCCGTGGAAGTCGAGGTGGTCCTGCGTCAGGTTGGTAAAGACGAGCGCCGAGAAGCGGACGCGCTCGAGCCGGCCCAGCTCGGAGCCGTGCGAGGTCGCCTCGACGGCGGCGCTGCGGTCACCCGCGTCGAGCATCTCGCGGAAGGTGCGCTGGAGGTCGATCGCCTCGGGCGTGGTGCGAATCGCGGGGCGCCTCTCACCGCCGACCCGGCTCTCGATTGTGCCGAGCAGCCCGGGCCGGCGGCCGGCGGCGGCGAGGATCGAGTACAGCAGGAACGCCGTGGTCGTCTTGCCGTTCGTTCCGGTGACGCCGGCGACTTGGAGCTCCTCCGTGGGCCGCCCGAAGAATTCGTCGGCGGCGAGGGCCATCGCCCGCCGCGCGTCCTCGACGACGATCTGCGGGACCCCGAGCTCGAGCGGGCGCTCCACGACGAGCGCGACGGCCCCTTTCTCGACCGCCTGCGGCGCGAAGTCGTGACCGTCGGCCCGGCTTCCGGGAACGCAGAAGTAGAGGCTCCCTGGCCCGGCGGCGCGGGCGTCGTAGGCCAGGTCTGCGATCTCGACGGGAGCGCGTCCCAGGACGTCTACGGGCGCGAGCGCAGCGGTGACGCGCTCGATGTCCATCGCGGCGCGAGTCTACCAGGGGCCTCAGGCGGGGCCGATGCTCACTGTGAGTGGATAACCGCTCGTTTGCAGCACTTTTGTGACACTTCCGGCACAGACACGCGCGCCCGGCCACGATACGATCGCCTCGGGGAGGAGGCCGGGCGAACCGTACTAAGACCACAAGGGAAGTTCCGGCGAAACTGGGCTCGGATCAGGCCGCGAGCGAAGGCGAGGTGGCCGGCCCTCACTCAGATCGCGCGGCGACGGACTCGGGTAGCCAACCCTCGTAGCGGGTCAGCTCGCCTTTCGGGAACCGGGCGTACGCCTCGTGCGGGTCGGTCGTCTCCCGCTCGACGCCGGCGCCGTGGCGCTGCGCAGCCTCGTCCACCGTGTAGGCGCCCCAGTCCGGCCCCGTCGAGCGGTCGCGGGCGCCCACGGCGAGCACCACGCACGGCGCGTCTCCGGCGCCGACGATCACGTGGTCCGTCCCCGCGGGGCAATGCAGGAAGTCCCACCGGCGCAGCGGGCGCTCCTCGCCTTCGACAATCGCCAGCGCCTCCCCGGCGAGCACGAGGAAGTCCTCCTGGTCGTTCTCCCGGTGGTACATCGCCATCGGCTCGCCCGGGCCGAGGACGGTGAGGTTGATCCCGAGCTGCAGGAAGTCCGCCGTGCCCTCGAAACCTGCGCCCTCGAACTCGCACAGGACGCCGCGACCCTTGCGGTCCCACCACTGCGCCTCGCGCGCGTTGAGGACGAACCAGCCCTGCCCCTTCGGGACGAGCCCGTTCTCGGTCTGCACGAGCGGGGATTCCGGGACCACGGGCGGCATACTGCCGCAGCCCGGCCGAGAGTGCTACTGCGCCGACGCCGCCGTCCCCGCCGCGTCGGGCGGCACGCCGCCGTCGAGGTACTGCAGGTCGAACTTCGCGATCTGTGCAAACGCCGGCGCGGCGACGACGCCGCCCCAGATGGCGCCGCGCGGCTCGTCGACCGAGACCAGGATCACCAGCCGCGGCCGGGAGGCCGGGACCACCCCCACGAACGACGCGACGTAACGCGAGGTCGAATAGCCGCCCCGCGGATCCGGCTTCGCCGCTGTGCCGGTCTTCCCCGCAACCTGGTAGCCGGGCACGGCCGCCAGCGTCCCGGTGCCCTCGGCGACGACGTTCTTCAGCATCGCCATCAGCTGCGAGGCGACCCACCTCGAGACGACGCGTAGTCGCGCCGTCCGGACCGACCTGCCCTCGCCCACGTGGTCGACGAGGTGGGGCCGCACCCAGAGGCCGCCGTTCGCGATCGTCGCGTAGGCGGACGCCATCTGGATCGGCGTGACGGCGATGCCCTGGCCGATCGGGATGTTGCCGATCGATGAGCCCGACCAGCGATCCTCGGGCAACATGATCCCCGGGCTCTCCCCTGGGAAGTCGATCCCGGTGCGCCTACCGAAGCCGAACCGCGAGATCCAGTGCACGAGCCGGTGCCGCCCCAGGTGCTCGGCCAGCGTGATCGCGCCCACGTTCGACGACTGAGACAGGATCTGCGCCACGCTCATCGTCTCCGTCCCGCGCGGCTCGGCGTCGTGGATCCGGCGGTCGGCGACCTGGATCTCGTACGGGAGCGTGAAGCTCGTAGAGGGCGAGACGAGCCGCTCCGACAGCGCGCCGGCGACCGTGACGAGCTTGAACGTCGAGCCGGGCTCGTAGGTGTCCGTCACGGCTCGGTTGCGCTGCAGCTCCCGCCAGGTCTCCGGATACCTGTTCGCGTCGAACCCCGGCGCGACCGCCATCGCGCGTACGGCACCGGTCGCGGGGTCGAGCACGATCGCCGTTGCGCTCCTCGCGTGCCACTGCTGAACGGTGTTCCTCAGCACGGCCTGCGCATTCGACTGGATCGTGTGGTCGAGCGTCAGGTAGACGTCCTCGCCGTCGCGCTCGGCGCGCGAGACCACAGTGTCGATGGTCTGGCCCGAGGCGTCCTTGACGATTCGCTCGCGCCCCGGCCGGCCCGCTAGGCGCCGGTCGAGAGAGAGCTCGAGCCCGGCGAGCCCGTGGTTGTCGACACCCGCGTAGCCGATCACCTGCGAGGCCAGGGCGAACTGCGGGTAGAAGCGCCGTTCCTCGGGATAGAAGCCGAGCCCGGGCAGGCCCTTGCGCGCGAGCTTGGCTGCGAGCGCGGGGTCGGCCTTGCGCGCGATGTAGACGAAGCCGCGCGTCCGGTCGGTCAGCGCGCGATAGACCTCGTTCGGGTCGAGCTGCAGCGTCCGTGAGACCGTCTCGGCCTCGCCCTTCGGGTCGGTCACCTGGCGCGGGTCGGCGTAGACCGTCTGCGCCTGCTCGCCGATCGCGAGCTGCACGCCGCCGCGGTCGTACATCGTCCCGCGTGCAGCCGGGATCACCACGTCCTCGCTGTGCTGGCTCGAGGCAAGCCTTCCGAACGACGCGGCGCGAACGCCCTGCAGCCAGGCCGCGCGCAGGAACGCAACCCCGAACGCGAGCACGAAGACGGCGAGCAGCAGCCGGATGCGGCGGTTGGCGGCCTTCCCGCTCAGCTCACGCCCCGCTTTGTGCTGGCTCGATAGCCGTCATTCGATCGGACGAAGAAGGGAGTAGCCGGACGCGTAGCGTGCTCACCGCGCCCGCGGCCGCAGCCGCACGTACGTCGTCTCCGCGGGGTCCGCGGGCACGAGCCCGAAGCGCTTCTGGGCCTGGAGCTGGATCCGTGGCGAGGCGGCGGTCATCGAGAGCTGCGAGGCGAGCGCCTGCTTCTCCGCGCGCAGCTGCGCACGCTGGGCGTCCAGCCGGTCGAGTTGGACGTTCAGTCGCAGAACGGCGACGTTGAGCGCGACCACCCCGGCCAGCAGCACGGCGACGACAGCGATCCAGACGACCCCGCCGGCCACGCCGCGACGTGCGCGCGGGCGGCGTCTGGGCGCCGGCCTCGGCCGCGGGCGCGAGCGCCGACGCGGAGACGGAAGAGCAGGGGCGGCGTCGCTCCAGGAGGCCACGGCGCTACTCCTCGGTCTCCGTCTTGACCGCCGCGCGGAGCCTTGCCGACGACGCGCGCGGGTTCGCGGCGAGCTCTCGCTGGGACGGCTTCACCGGCCTGCGCGACAGCGCCCGGAGCTCCGGCTCGTGACCGCAGACGCACACCGGGAAGTCCGGCGGGCACGTGCAGCCGCGCTCGCGCGCGCGCAGGAAGCGCTTCACGATCCGGTCCTCGAGCGAGTGAAAGCTGATCACTGCCAGCCGCCCGCCCGGGCGCAGCATCTCGAACGCCGACGGCAAGGCTGCCTCGAGCGAGCCGAGCTCGTCGTTCACCGCGATGCGCAGCGCCTGGAAGACGCGCTTGGCCGGGTGGCCGTCGCCGAAGCGCGCGGGCGCGGGAATCGCCGCCTTGATCGTCTCGACCAGCTCGCCCGTCCGCTCGAACGGCTGCTCGCGCCGGCGGCGCACGATCGCTCGCGCGATCTGGCGCGCGTAGCGCTCCTCGCCGTAGTCGCGGAAGATCCGCGTCAGCTCGCGCTCGCCGGCCTCGTTCACGAACTCGCGCGCGGAGAGCTCGGCAGAAGAGTCCATGCGCATGTCGAGCGGAGCGTCCGTGGCGTACGAGAACCCGCGCTCGGGCCGGTCGATCTGCATCGACGAGACGCCGAGGTCGAAGAGGATCGCGTCGGCGCGCACGCCGTTCCCGGCCAGCTGCTCGAGCACGTCTGAGAACTCACCGCGCAGGAACCGTCCCTGGACGCCGGTCCTGCGGCGAACACGGTCGAAGTAGGGCCGCACCGAGGCGTCGCGGTCGATCGCGATCAGCTTGCCCCTGCCCTGGAGGTCGGTGGCGAGCAGCTCCGCGTGCCCGCCTGCGCCGAAGGTGGCGTCGACAACGGTGTCGCCCGGCTGCACGGCAAGGGCTCCGCGAATCTCGTCGGCGAGAACAGGGACGTGATCAGTCGCGTTGGGACGCAAGACGTTCGGCAACATCTTCCGCACTCCCTTCTAGCTGCTTGACGTGGTCGCGCCATGCGCCGCGGTCCCAGATCTCCAGGTGGTCCCGGACCCCGGCGACCACGACCTCGCGGCCGATGCCGGCGTTCTTGGCGAGCGTCGAGGGCAGCATCACGCGGCCCTGCTTGTCGGGCTCGGCCTCGGACGCCCCCGCGAAGAAGTAGCGGTGCATCAGGCGCCCTTCCCGGCTGAGGGGGTCGAGGCCGGCGAGGCGGCCCTCCACCAGCCGCTCCCATTCCGCCTGCGGATAGCAGTAGAGGCACCCGTCCATGCCACGCGTGATGACGAGGCCGCCGGAAAGCGCTTGGCGAAACTTGGCCGGTAGCGTGAGGCGGTTCTTGTCATCGATCGTGTGCTCGTACTCACCTAGCAGCATCTTCCACTTCGCACCACTTTAAACCACAGCTCCCCACTCCGCAACCCTTTCGGACCACCCGAAAGGGTGATTTCTACTCGGGTCTCGGGATCCGCTAGGCGGGCGTTCGGAAGCCGAGGTCGAGCAGGCGCCGTGCGTCGGCGGGCGCGTTCGGGTCGTTGAGGACGACTGCGATGATCGTCCTCCGGCCCCGGGTCGCGGAGGCGACCAGGCAATGGCCGGCGAGCCGCGTCCAGCCGGTCTTCACGCCGTCCGCGCCGCGATAGCTGCCGAGCAGCGGGTTCTTGTTGACGTAGACCTTCTCGTAGGTCGGCGCCGACCACGGCACGTGGACGATGCGCGTGCGGACGACGTGCCGGAACCGCGAGTCTCGCAGCGCGACCCGCGTCAGCGCCGCCAGGTCCCAGGCCGTCGAGTAGTTGTCTCGGTCGATCACGCCGCTCACGCTCGAGAAGTGCGTGTCGCCCAGGCCGAGCTCACGGGCCTTCTCGTTCATCCGCTCGAGGAATGCTCGCCGCGTCCCCGCCGTGGCGATCGCCAGCGTCATCGCATCGTCGTTGCCGGAGAAGAGGAGCAGGCCGTCGAAGAGCTTCCAGGCGAGAACGCGTTCGTGCGGACGCAGGCCCTCCCTGACGAGCGGCACGCGCGTCGCCGAGGGCGGTACGCGAACGAGCTCGTCTGGCCGGAGCCGCTGGAGCGCGAGGAGCGCCGTCATGATCTTCGTCGTGGACGCGATCGGCAGCCGTTGATGCGGCCGGAGCGCCCACAAGACTCGGCCCGTCCCGGCGTCGACGACGACCGCGGCGCGCGCGGCCGTCGGCCGGCGCAACGGCCGAGCCGAGCGCGGCGGACCCGTCAGCAGAACAGGCGGTCGAGCCCGCTTCGGTGCCGGCGGTCGAGATTGCTCCGCTGCGATGGCATGAGCCTCACCCGTACGCGCGGGCTTGACGGCTGCCGCCGGATGCCCGGCCGACCGTGAGTGGAAGGCAGCCGCCGCTCCGGCCGCCGCGCCGAGCACCAGAAGGACGAGCGCGCTTCCGGGGAGAAGGCGTCGCCTCCGGTGGCGGACGACCGGCGTCAGCACGCCTGCCGGCACACGCGGCGGGTCTTCGCTCACGCCGGCGACGGTAGCACTCGCCGAGGCGGGATCCCTAGCCCAAGAGCGACGCGACGGTGTTGATCGCCAGCGCCAGGATGACGGCGCCGAACACGAACGAGAGCAACGCATGGCGGGTCGCCGTCCTGCGGACCTTCTTCGCCGTGAGGTTCGTGTCGGAAACCTGGAAGGTCATCCCGATCGTGAACGCGAGGTACGCGAAGTCGTGGTAGTCCGGCGGCTCGTCCTCGTTGAAGTCCACCCCGCCGACGGGAGAGCCGTAGTAGAGGTCGCCGTAGCGGAGGGTGTAGATCGTGTGGATCGCCGCCCACGAGAGCGCCACGACCACGATCGCAAGCAGGATCAGGAGCGCCTTGTCGCCTCCTGTGTGGTGCCCGGCCCGGGAGAGGGTGAAGCCGATCGCGATCAGGCTGGCGCTGCTCGCGCCCAGCACGACGAGGTCAGAGACCGGGCGCGAGAAGTCCTCGGCCTGCGCATGCGCCCTGGCCGCCGCTGGGTCCATAGGTCCGATCATCGCCCAGACCACCGCGACGATGAGCAGCGCCGCAAGGCCCCAGGCGGCCGTTACGGCGACAGCCCATTCGACGCCGGTTCCGAGCGTGACGGCCAACAGCGCGAGACCGGCCCCGAGCGCGGCCGCCGCCCGCCGCCCCGCCATGCCGTGATGCTCCGATCTCGTGGCCATTCCCGAAGCATGGCCGCCGCGGAGGTCGTCATCTCACACCGGCCTGGGCCGCTACGTTTGAAGAGGTGATGGAAGCGGTTCGCGTGCCCCCGTTTGAACGGTTCTACGAGGAGCAGCAGGGCCCCGTGCTCAAGCAGCTGCGGGCGATGCTCGACCGGGATGCAGCCAACGACGCGTTCCAGGAGACCTTCCTGCGCGCGCTGCGAGCCTATCCGACCCTCGAGCACGGGCGGCACCTGCGCGCCTGGGCGCTCGCGATCGCGCGCAACGTCGCGCTCGACGCGCTCCGGCGCCGGCGCCTCACCTCGACCGACGTTCCGGATCTCGAATCGGTCGACGAGCCGCTCCCGTACGAAGAGATTCGCCGCCTGACCGCCGACCTGCCGCAAAAGGAGCGCGCCGCAGTGTTTCTCCGTTACGGCTACGACTTCAGCTACGAGGACATCGGCGCGGCGCTGGGCTCGTCTCCCGAAGCGGCCCGCCAGGCGGCCTCGTCCGGCGTTCGCCGGCTGCGCAGAAAGGAGCTGCCATGACCGTCTCTCCCGAGCTCGACCGCCGCTTCCGCGACGCCGCGGCCGCCGAGGGACTACTCGACGTCGCCTACGAGCTGCACGACACGCCCATCGGCCGCCTGCTGGTGGCAGTCACCGACCACGGCCTCTGCGAGATCTCGTACGACGCCGACCCGGACGCGGAAGCCGAGCGCCTGGCGCGCCTGTTCGGGACGCGGGTGCTGCGGTCGCCGCGGCCCACGGACGAGGCGCGCCGACAGCTCGACGAGTACTTCGTGGGCGGCCGGCGCGAGTTCGACCTCCCCGTGGACCTGCGGCCCGCGCGTGAGTTCGGCCGAGCCGTGCTCGAGCAGCTTGCGCGCGTTCCCTACGGCGAGCTCACCACCTACGGCACGCTCGCCGCCCGAGCGGGCCGTCCACGCGCCGCACGCGCCGTCGGGACGGTCATGAACCGGAACCCGGTGCCGATCGTCCTGCCGTGCCACAGGGTGGTCGGATCGACCGGCTCGCTCGTCGGCTACGGCGGCGGGCTCGACCGGAAGCGCACGCTGCTCGAGCTGGAGGGCGCCCTGCCGCAGCCTTGACTGCTGTTCGAGCGAAAGATATGAGGGATTCACATCTCTCGTTCGGACAGGAGGAACCATGAGGCACGTACTCGCAATCGCGACGATCGCCGCACTCGGGCTGGTCGTCGCCGTCTCCCCGGCGGGCGCCGGCCCGACCAAGGGCCCGACGCTGCGCTCGCTGCAGAAGCAGATCACGACCCTGCAGAAGCAGGTCAAGACACTGCGGAAGCGGGTCGCCAGGGACGAGGACGGCATCCTCGTGTCGCTCGCGTACACGGCCTGCTCCACCGCCGCGACGGCCGACGCGTTCCAAGACACCTGGACGGGCCTGGACGGCTACTTCGCCGCGCACACGCTGCCGGCGTACTTCGGGGCGCAAACCCCCGTGAACGACTACCAGGCGTGCGAGGTCTTCAAGGTCGTCCGCGCCCACAACCAGCATCCGCCGACGACGACGGTCCAGCGTGCCCTGCTCGACCTCTTCAAGCCGTCGAGCTCAGCTGCGGCCCACCAGAGCTTCATGAATCTCCCGCGTCAGGCCGGCTACCTGTTCGGTCAACTGTTTGTCCTGCAGCGTTAGGTCGGTGTTCGACTGAAGTAGCTGCTCGAGCTTGTCGGTCTCGCCCTTCAGCGCGGCGGCGCGCTCGGCGGTACGCCGCTCCCTCTCGGCGTGCCGCCGCTCGGCCTTGTCCATGGCGAGCTTGTCCCGCTCGGCCTGACGGGTCTGGGCGAGCAGGATCAGCGGCGCCGCGTAGGCGGCCTGGGTCGAGAAGGCGAGGTTGAGGAGGATGAACGGGTAGGGATCCCAGTCCAGCGCGAGCCCGAGCGAGTTGATCGCGATCCAGAGGATGACGACGATCGTCTGACCGATGATGTACTGCGGCGTCCCGAAGAAGCGGGCCGCGTGCTCGGCGCCCCGGCCGAAGGCGTCCTGGCCGAACGTGCCGTGGTGCTCCATGTGCTCGCGTCGCTTCGCCACGCGCGCCCAGGCTAAGAGCGAGGGCGGACGGTTCAGACTTCTTCGAGCAGGGTCCGCGCCGCCTCGAGGTCGGCCGGGTCGACGAGTATCTCGCGGTTGCCGCCCTCGCCCCCGAAGCCTTCGAACGCCGAGTCGTCCTCGGCGGTCGGCCGATGCGCGCACTTGATCCCGTTCGCCCGCAGAAGCCCGCAGAAGACCTCGGCCTCCGGCTCGCCGGGAACGATGGTCACGCGCACGGGCTCGGCCATGCGCGGGAGCGTACCGTCTACGCCGAGCGGCGCACCTCCTCCTGGTCGGCGAGCAACCGGTAGCCGACACCCCACACGTTGAGCACGCAGTCCTCGGCGCCGGCGAGGGCCAGCTTCCGGCGCAGGCGCGAGGCGTGCGAGTCGAGCGTGCGTGTCCGGCCGAGCGAGCGGAAGCCCCAGACGTCGCGCAACAGCTCGTCCTTCGTGAACACGCGCGTCGGCTGTGCGGCCAGCTTGAGGAGCAGCTCGTACTCCTTCGCGGCCAGAGCCACCGTCAGCCCGTGGACGGTGACCCTGCGGGTCGCGCGATCGATCGCCAGCGCACCGGCCGCGAGTCGCTCCCGCGCGCCCGGCTGCGTCCGCCGCAGCACGGCGTGGATCCGGGCGACGAGCTCCTCGTAGTGAAACGGCCGCGGCACGAAGTCGTCGCAGCCGCGCTCGAAGGCGTGCACGCGGTCGACCGGATCCGACGAGCGCGCTTCGCCGAGGACGATCACCGGAACGTCGCGGTCCCAGCAGCGACCGGGCTCGCCCTCGCGCAGCAGGCGGCAGACCTCGAGCGCCGGAGCGTCGGGGAGGCCGCCCACCAGCACGAGGTCGGGACGTTCCCGCTCGACGAGCTCGAGCGCTTGCCGGCCCGCGTCCGCACCGAGCACCGCGAAGCCGTCGCTCGCCAGGTGCCGCTCGAGGAACTCCCGAGTCCCCTGCTCGGCCTCGGCGAGAAGCAGCGCCCGCGACATGGAATCGAAGCTAGCGCCGGCTCCCCCGCTCCGCCAGATGTCCTTTGGCGCGAAAGTGCGCCGACGTTTCTACAGCCGCCCGGAGCGCAGGACGCCCCACAGCAGCCACAGGCCCAGGAAGCCCGACAGGATGAAGCCGACGAAGGACAGGAAGTTGACGCCGGCGATCTGCGGGCCCTTCGTCGAGAAGATCCCGATCAGACTCGAGCCGATCAGCCCGCCCACGACGATCAGCGCGATCACGAGCCGGTTGAACGCCACGTCGAGCTTCCGCATGAACTCGTCCAGCCCCTTGTGCACGAAGCCGACCTCGATCTGGCCGTCGCGGACCTCCTCAAGCAAGTCGTGCACCTGGAACGGCATGTCGCGAGCGACTCGGGCCAGCTCGAGCCCCTCGGTGCGGGCGCGCTTGAGAACCCGCTGCGGCGTGTAGCGCTCGAGCATCAGCCCGCGCGCATACGGCTTGGCGACCTCGAAGACGTTGAAGTCCGGGTAGAGCTCGACTCCAACCGAGCCGAGGGTCGCGATCGCCTTGTCGAGCATGACGAAGCGGGTCGGCAGGCGCAGGTTGAGACGGTAGATGAGCTGGAACGCCTCCCGGATCACCTGCAGCGGATCGATCTCGGAGAGGCTGGCGCCGTAGTAGCGCGAGTACATCTCGCGTAGTTCGAGAACGAACTCGTCCTCGCGCTCCCTGGGGTAGCGGACGCCGAGCTCCGCGAGCCGGCGCGGCAGCGCCTCGATGCGCTCGTTCGCGGCGTCGATGAAGAGCCGCGTCAGCTTCGACATGTCCTGGTCGGTCAGCTTCCCCACCTGGCCGAAGTCGACGAGCCCGATGTGCTCCGGGTCGCCGAGGACGAAGATGTTCGCCGGGTGCGGGTCGCCGTGGAAGAACCCGTGGCGGAAGATCATCGTCATCCACGTCTCGGCCATCAGGTAGGCGAGGCGGCGGCGCTCCTCCATCTCCCACGCCTCGAGCGGCAGGTCGGCGAGCTGGACGCCTTCGAGCAGCTCGAGCGTGAGCACGCGCGTGCGCGTGTAGCTCCAGTAGACGCGCGGGATGCGAACGTGGGGATGGCCGGAGAAGCGGTGGTGGAACGCCTCGGCGTTGCGCGCCTCCAGGCGGTAGTCGAGCTCCTGGCGGATCGAGCGCGCGAACTCGTCGACGAGCTGCCGCGCGTCGATGAACTCGAGCGCGCGCACCCGCTCGCGGATCAGACGGGCGGCCTGGTAGAGCAGGGCGAGGTCGGCCTCGATCTGCCGCGGCGCGTTCGGCCGCTGGACCTTGACTGCGACCCGGCGGCCGTTCGGAAGCGTGGCCCGGTGGACCTGGCCGATCGAGGCGGCCGCGACCGGGATCGGGTCGAACTCCGTGAAGAGCTGCTCGACCGACAGGTCCAGCTCCTCGCGCACGACGCGCTCGACGTCCTCGTACGGGAACGGGCGCACGGCGTCCTGGAGGGCCTGCAGCTCGGTGACGATGTCCGGCGGGACGACGTCCGGGCGGGTCGAGAGGAGCTGCCCGAACTTGACGAAGGTCGGGCCGAGCTCGTCCAGCATCTCGCGCAGGTGCTGGCCACGCGAGGGCGGCTCGTGGGCGTCCAGCTTCGGCCGGCCGGGGAGCAGGTCGGTCAGGCGATGAGTCTCGAAGAAGTAGCCGAAGCCGTGCCTGACCGCGACCTGGGCGATCTCGGACATCCGGCTGAGGTTCCCGCTGGTCGTGCTCGCCACGGGCCCAGTGTTGCATCCGGGCCCGGCGGCACGGACGACTAGAACTTCGGGTTGATCCCGTTCCGGCGGGTTCCGTCCGGCAGCTGCGGCGGCAAGCCCGCGGCCGATGCTTCCGCGGCCTGGCGCCAGATGCGGACGATCTCGGCGCCGACGCGCTCCGCCGCCTCCGCATAGCCCTTCCGGTTCCGAGGCAGGTCGTCGACGCTCATCGGCTCGCCCCAGACCACCGCACATCGGCGCCGGTTCCTCGGCGACCAGCCGAAGGTGTCGATGCCGCAGGGGATCACCGGCGCCCCCTCCTGCATCGCGATCATCAGGCCCCCCGGCAGCATCGGGCCCGGGTGGCCGAAGCGCTGGCGCGTTCCCTCGACGTGGATGCCGACGAGCTCGCCTTCCCGCACGATCTCCCGCGCCCGCCTGAGCGCGTCGCGGTCGCCCTCGCCGCGGCGAACGCCGAACACGCCGAGCCAGCTCAGCGTCGATCCGAGGATCGGGACCTCGAACAGCTCGGCCTTCGCGAGGAAGAAGATCGGGCGAGGGCAGAAGATGCCGATCAGGGGGTGATCAATCCCTGAGAAGTGATTCGCGGCGACCACTCCGCCTCCGGTCGCCGGCACGCGGTCGGCACCGTACGCGGCTGCCGGCGCAAGCGCCCGGGTGACGAGCGGCACCAGGCGGCGTCCGAACCACCACGCCGTCTCGACGCTGCCCAGCCGCTCGAGCAGGCTCACGCCTCGAGCAGCCTGAGCCGGTGCTCGAGCTGGGCGACGCGGAGCTCCAGCTCCTCGAGCTCGTCGCGCGTCACGAGCCCGAGCTCGCGAAAGAGCCCGGCCATGCCCGCACCGGTGCGCTCGCCGAGCCGAGCGGACTCGTTGCGCCAGCGCCCGACGAGCTCCTCGACGAGCGCACGCGCCTCCTCGCGCCCGAGGCCCCCTCGGGCCGCGAGCTCGTCGGCGAGGGCGTCCGCGCGTTCGGCCGTCAGCGCCACCGCTCCGACACCGGCGAGGACGAATTTCTCTGCGATCTCGCGAAGCTCAGCGGGCGCGGCCATGAGGCCTCGCGCGCCGTCGCTGCCGTCGCCGCTCGCGTTTCGCTTGGTTCGCCGTCACCGCGCGCTCGACCGCGCCGACCGGCGAAAGGTCGGGCGCCGGCTGCGCCGCGAGCGCCTCCTCGGCGGCCTCGACCGCCGCCTCCCGGTCGCTCAGCGGCAGGTCCTGGGCGATCCGGCGCGCGTACTCCGGCTCGCGCTCCTTCCAGATCGTCAGCAACGGGGCGGCGATGAAGATCGACGAGTACGCGCCGGATGCGATCCCGACCAGCAGCGCGAACGCGAAGTCCTTCAGCGTCGCCCCGCCGAAGATCAGCAGCGAGAGCACAGGCAGCAGCGTGATGAACGTCGTCGCCAGCGAGCGGCGGATCGTCTCCCAGAGCGAGACGTTCGCGATCGTCGCGAACGGGGC
>JBKPHO010000182.1:0-2012 GCA_046729915.1 Actinomycetota bacterium
CACGACCTTCATGTCGTGCTCGATCAACAGGATCGCGACGGGCCGCTGCTCGCGCAAGCGCGAGACGAACTCCATGAAGGTCACCGTCTCCTGCGGGTTCATTCCGGCCGTCGGCTCGTCGAGCAGGAGCAGCTTCGGCTCCGTGGCGAGGGCGCGCGCGACCTCGAGCCGCCGCTGGTCGCCGTAGGCGAGCGACTCGGCCAGCTCGTCGTCGGCCCTGCGCAGGCCGGCGAACGCGAGCAGCTCGCGTGCCTTCTCGCGCGCCTCCCGCTCCTCGCGCCTCACGCGAGGCGTGTGCAGGACCGAGCCGAGGATCCCGCCCTTGAGCCGGGAGTGCATCCCGACCAGCACGTTCTCGAGCGCGGTCATCTGCGGGAAGAGCCGGATGTTCTGGAAGGTCCGCCCCACGCCGAGCTTCGTGATCGCGTGCGGCGGCAGGTTGGTGACGTCGGCGCCGTCGAAGGTGATCTGGCCGGCCGTGACCTTGTAGAGCCCGGTCAGCGCGTTGAAGAACGTCGTCTTGCCGGCGCCGTTGGGCCCGATCAGGCTCACCACGGACTCCCGCGGAATCGTGAAGGTGAGGTCGTTGACGGCGATCAGGCCGCCGAACTCCTTGCGCACCTCCGTCGCGACGAGCAGGTTGCCGTTCGGGCCGGCGCTCATCCGCGCGGAACGCTCCCCGCCGCCCCGCGCTCGCCGGCGCCGGGCTCGTCCGCGCCGCGCATCTCGTAGAGCGGCTCGTCGAGCGGCCCATGAAGGTCCGCCTCCTCGATCTCGCGTTTTCGCCGCGCCTCGGGAATCAGACCCTGTGGCCGGAACATCATCATCAGCACGATGATGACCCCGTAGATCCCGAACTGGTACTTCGCCACCTCGATCTGGTGGCTCGCGGGGAAGACGTTGTCGTTCAGCCACGTGCCGATGTTCGCCAGTCCCTCGACGTTCAGCCACGCGAGGACCGCCCCCGCGATGGTCACGCCCCAGATCGAGCCCATCCCGCCGAGGATCACCATGCAGAGCAGGAAGACCGAGATGTTGAAGCTGAACTGGCTCGGGAACGCGCCGGCGTTGAAGCTCGCGATGTAGGCCCCCGCAGCCCCGCCGAAGAAGGCGCCGATCGCGTAGGCCCAGGTCTTCGTCCGCATCAGCGGGACACCCATCGCCCCGGCCGCGGTCTCGTCCTCGCGGATCGCGATCCACGCGCGGCCCAGCCGCGAGTCGCGCAGCCGGATGCAGCAGAAGATGGTGACCAGCAGCAACGCGAGGCCGGTCCAGAAGAACAGGCGGTCGGCGTCGAACTCCTGCTGGTAGCTCCCGGGCAACCCGAGCGCGTCCTTGAGCGTGTTGCCGAAACCCGGCGAGTCGATCGGGCTGATGCCGAACGTGCCGTGTGTCAGATCGAAGCCGTGCAGGCTGTCCGCGTTGCGGACGAACTGCGGGATGATCTCGCCGAAGCCGAGCGTCACGATGGCCAGATAGTCGCCGCGCAGGCGGAGCGTCGGCAGGCCGATCATGATTCCGCCTAACGCCGTGAGGAGCGCCGCGACCAGGAGCACGAGCCAGATCGAGATGTGGATCCCGCGCGCGTCGTGCGTGACCCCGACGGAGCCGAAGTGGAACTTCACCTGCTGGAACTGGCCGGAGGCGAGCCAGCCCGCCGTATAGGCGCCGATCGCGTAGAAGGCGACGTAGCCGAGGTCGAGGAGCCCGCAGTATCCGACGACGACGTTGAGGCCGACGGCCATCGTCGTGAAGACGAGGATCGTGACGGCCGAGCGAACCGACGGGAACGAGTAGATCAGCGGCACGTTCCCGGACGGGAGGCTGGCGAGGTAGAACGGGTAGCAGGCCACGAGCGCGATCAGCGCGACCGCCGGGCTGAACGAGCGCACCCTCTTGGGCAAGCGCCGCCACCGCGCCTGCACGTCGTCGAGATGGCTCCAGTGGGTAAATCGCCGGCGCTGCTCGCGCAGCGAGGTGCCGAGCCGCTGCCGTTGCCGCCGCCTGGGCAC
>JBKPHO010000183.1:0-2207 GCA_046729915.1 Actinomycetota bacterium
CGGCGAGGACGAGCTCGGGGCGGCCGCTGTGGTGGAGCGCGTCGTAGAGCAGGCATGCGTCGAAGCGGCAGCCGAGGTCGAGCTGCTCGTAGTCGCCGGCTTCGAAGTGAGCCTCGACGCCCTCGCGCTCCGCTTCGGCTCTCGCGATCTCGATCATCTCCGGCGAGATGTCGTAGCCCTCGGCGTGAACGCCGTGGCGGGCGGCAAGGCGGGTCATCCAGCCTGAGCCACAGCCGAGCTCGACCAGGCTCGAGCCCGTGTGCAGGTCGAGCAGCTGCAGGACGTAGCCGAAGTCGATCAGCAGGCGCGCGGTCTCGCGCGGGTTGTGGCCGAACGGCTTGGACTGGATCCACCGGCGGCCTTCCTCGCCGACGACGGCGGGGTAGTCGATCTCGGCCTGCTTGCGCTCGTCCGGCGACACGGCGCTGATGCTACGCGCCGATGCGCGCCACGCCCGATTCAGCCGCCGACCACGACGGCCAGCTTCGCGCCCTTCAGGTCACGCCGGCGCAGGCCGTCGAGCGGGGAGACGAGCCAGATCTGCAGGTCGCGGCCGAGGCGCTGGGCCTCGCCGCGGAGGCCGGCGCGGTACATGATCACGCTCCTCCCGTAGCCGCCCCGCGGCGCGTTGCCCACCAGGCGGATCTTGTAGCCGCGCGCGCGCACGCGCGAGGCCTCGGCCGCCGCCGCGCCCGAGACGCCGTTGCCGTTCAGGACGGTCACCGAGACCGCGCGCCGCGGAAGCAGCGGCCCCACCGGCGCCTTCGACGGCTTGTTCGCCGCGGCCGCGCTGGCAATTGCCTGCGTGCGCGCCCGGTGCATGACGGGCTTCGCCAGGAACGCGATGCCCACCGCCACGAGCCCGAGCAGCTCGAGCGTCGCGATCCCGGCGGCTACGACGGCGATCGTGCGCCAGGGATGGCCGCTGGGGCCGGACGGATTCGCAAAGGCGTGCTCCACGGCGGAGGGTCCGATTCGCCGCCGCCCGGCGCCCTCCTGCTGCGGGCACGTGAAGGCCTTTCATCCCGCAGGGATGATGGACATCGGCGCGGCGCGGGAGGAAAATCGCCACACCAACGACAACCGCTTCGAGAAGGGAGTGGGCAGTGGCCGCACGGGCAGTGGACACACGGGCAGCGGGAAGGAGCACCGCTTGGACCGGCTGGATCGGCTTCGCCGGCTGGCTCATGATCATCATCGCAATGCTCGACTTCTTCGAGGGCCTGATCGCGATCATCAGGAGCGAGTATTACGTCCTCCAGCCGAACCAGATCATCGTCTTCGACACCACGACCTGGGGCTGGATCACGCTGCTCTGGGGAATCGTCGTCGGCTGCGCCGGCCTCGGCCTCCTCGCGGGAGCGACGTGGGCACGCTGGTTCACGATCGTCGTCGGCAGCCTCAACTTCATCGTCCAGCTCGGGTTCGTCGGTAGCTCGCAATATCCGCTGTGGGCGCTCACGGTCCTGGCGCTGACCGCGGTCGTGCTCTACGCGCTGATCGTGCATTGGGACGACGTGGCTGCGCTCGAATGACGGTAGAGTCCGGCAACCGGATGGGACACAAGGAGGCGCGCAAGTGAGCGACAAGGACATCGAGCTGGGCCCGGTCGACTACGTCATCGTCGAGTGGCCGCCCGGCAAGGAGCCGACCGGGGAGGGGCTCGAGCTGCTCGTCGGCCTGACGGAGCGGGGCATCATCCGCGTGATCGACATCGCCTTCGTGATGAAGGAAGAGGACGGGACGGTGAAAGGGCTGGCGATCACCGACATCGACTCGGACGGCAGCCTCGACCTCGTCCAGTTCGAGGGTGCGTCCTCGGGAGTTCTGGACCAGGAGGACTACGACGAGGCCGGTGCGGCGCTCGAGCCCGGCGCCTCGGCTGCGATCCTGGTCTACGAGAACAGGTGGGCGGCGCCGTTCGCGACGGCTCTGAGGAGGAGCGGCGCGCAACTCGTCGCCAGCGGGCGGATCCCGGTCAACGCGCTCTTGCAGAAGCTCGAGGAGCTCGAGACCGCACAGGCCTAGCAACCACGACTGGAAAGGAGCGAAGCACGATGCCAGGACTACTCCGCGGAGTCGCTCGCACCGCGGTCATCGCCGGGACCGCGACAGCTGTCTCGAACCGCGTCTCGCGCCGGCAGGCCGAGCGCTGGTCCGCGCAGGACGAGCAGTACTACGAGCCGGAACCGGCGCAGGCGGCTCCC
>JBKPHO010000184.1:0-3735 GCA_046729915.1 Actinomycetota bacterium
TTCGAGCAGGCCTATCGAAAAGCCGGCGACTCGCTCGCGGCCTCCGAGCACTGCGAGCGCTACGAAGTTTCGCGCTGCAGCGAGGATCCCACCCAGCACGTCGTTCGGATCGAGTGGGACTCCGAGGAGGGGCATCTGTCGGGCTTTCGCCAGAGCCCGGAATTCCGCAGCTTCTTCGACGCGGTGGGGCCGTTCGTCAACGACATCGAGGAGATGCGCCACTACAACGTGACGCTCTCGAGCACAGGCTGATGGTCAACGCCGATCGGGCGCGGGCGGAATTCGAGAGCCGAGTCGACGAGACGCTGCAGACGAGCTGCGAGCTTGCGCGGGCTCTCATCGGTACGCATCAGGCCGCGATGAGCCTGATCGTCCAAGGTGACTGGTCTCGCGCCCGCAAGTACTTCTCGCTCTCGGAGAAGTACGCGGCCTTCCGCGACTTCACCACGCCCGGTCGCGGCATCGGGCTGCATGCACTGGTCGTCGACGAGAATACGGCGCTTCGCCTCACGCAAGCTGAGGTCGAGCGGCACCCGGACTGGCGTGGCTTTGCCGAGGCTGCTGGCTCACACCCGCCGCTACGCGGCCTGCACGCGGTCCCGATCGTCGGTGAGGACGGTCGGAATTACGGACTGCTGCAGGTATCGGACAAGCTCGACGGCGGGGACTTCGGCGAAGACGACGAGCTCCACCTACAGCGCCTCGCCGGCTTGGCCGCCCTTGCGCTCGACGCCCTGGCCAGAGTGCGCAAGCTCCGTGGCGGCGAGAAGGTCCCGATTCTCGACCGCGAGCCCATGGCCGCGTTCGTGCACATCGAGTCTGTCTAGGAGCGGGATGAGCGACGAGATCAACTCCACCAACCTCGACAAGCCAAAGAAGATCCTGATGGTGATCGCGAACGCGGCGACGTCGACGACGCTCGGGATCCCGGTCGGCTTCTGGGGCGCCGAGCTGACGCATGCTTGGTTCGCGTTCAAGGAAGCCGGCTACGAGGTGACGGTCGCCAGCCCCAACGGCGGCAAGTGCGAGCTCGACGCCTGGAGCGACCCGCGCGACGAGAGCAGGTACTCGTTCGGCGACCTGATCACGATGGGCTTCCTGAACACGCCCGAGTACATGCAACTGATCGAGGACACTCCAGCGCTCAGCGGCCTCGACTACGACGACTACGACGCGCTCGTCGTCGTCGGCGGCCAGTCGCCGATGTTCACGTTCCGTGAGCACGACGAGCTGAAGAATGCGCTTCGCACGTTCTACGAAGGCGGCAAGGTGACGAGCGCGCTCTGCCACGGCACCGCCGCCTTGATCGACGTCACCCTTTCGGACGGCTCCCCTCTCATCGCAGGAAAGACGATGACCGGCTTCGCAAACGTGGAGGAGGAGTACGCCGACCAATACGTCGGCACACGGGTGATGCCCTGGCACATCGAGGATGCCGCCAAGGACCGGGGTGCGAACTACATCCAGGCCGGGCGGTTCAAGCCGTTTGCCGTCCGTGACGGACATCTGATCACCGGCCAGCAGCAGTACTCCGGGGCCGAGGTCGCGAGGCTCGTGATCGAGGCGCTCGGAACCTAGGGCCGTGCAGCACCAACCGTTCTTGCCTTAGTCGTGTGCCGCGGCTCGGTCCACCGCGACTCGTCGGCCGACTGTCAGCTGATCCGGTATCTGATGTGCGTGACGCCGGGCGCCTCGACCACCTGAACCTGCTCCAGCCGCGGTCTCGCGTCGCCGAGATTGTCAGAGCCCTCGACGATCGGCGTGCTGGCATTGACCTCCCCGCCTTCCTCCCCCTGCATCTCGCGGAAGGCACTGAGCGGAAACAGCCATTCGTTGAGCTGCATCCCACCGATTCCGAAGGCGTTCTCCGCGCTCTGGTGGGGACCAGCGGTGAAGCCGTCCAGCGACATCATCATCTTCAACCTGAGCTCGCTCATCGCGGTGCCTCGCTCTGAACGGTCTTCTCACTCATCGGGACCTCCTGTTTTCAGGCATCGGCGTGTTCCAGCAGGATCTCCGCGACCCGGTCGGGGCGTTCGAGCGCGGTGAAGTGTCCGCTGCCGTGAAGCGAGATCGATCGCGCGCCCGGAAGCAGGGTGACATTGGCTTCACGTTCCTGCGGATGCGACCAGTCGTGGTCTCCGTAGACGAGGCTGACCGGGGCGCTAATGCGACCGTAGAGCGCTCGGGCGGCCATCATGCTGTCCACGTTGCGGTAGACCTGTCGCGCCACGCCCGGATAGCCGCGGCGACGACCCACCCGGCGTAGCTCGGCGAGGTAGTGACTCGGCAGCTTGGTCCCGTCAACCAGGCCGCCCCGCAGCACAACGCCGAGCACGGGCTTGTTCTCCGTCCTCGTCATGATCGGGCCGACTACCGGCAGGCGCACGCCGCCGATGTACAGGGAGGCGACCCGATTCGCACGTCCGACGCCCACGGAGTAGTCGTACGGATTGAACGCGACGACGCCGCGAACGCGGTCTCTAACCTCGGTCGCGGCGGTCAGTGACACGGTCGCGCCCATCGACTCGCCTGCGAGGGTGACGTTGCTAAGGCCGAGTGCGTTGACGAACTCGACGATCGCCCGGCGGAGTGCCGGCTCGGCGTAGCTCGCGCCCGGACGGATGTCGGACCAGCCCATGCCCGGCAGGTCGACCGCGTAGATCGTGAAAGCACGTTGGATCCTCGGAATCACGAGCTGGAAGTGATCGAGTTGCGTCCGGACCGTGTGCAGCAACAGGAGCGGCGGGCCGGACCCGGTCTTCAGGTACCGCAGCCGGGTCCCCTCGCCGAGCGTGGCGTAGTCGATCTCCCCGGACGGCGACCAGGTGCGCGTGTACTTGCTGTCCGGCCGCGGTCCCATCCCCATCGTCGTCGTAGTTACGGGCTGGCCGTGCGGTACGTGAGCAGGGCGACTCCCGTGCTGGTCGTCTTCACGTCGGCGAGCTTCAGGTCGGTCTTGTCGGTTCCCTCTTTGAAGAGGCGCTTTCCCGCTCCGAGCGTGACCGGAAAGACCATGAGCGTGTACCTGTCGATCAGTCCGTGCGGGTGAAGCGCGTTGACGAGCTCGGCGCTGCCATAGATCAGAAGGTCCTCGCCCTGCTGCTGCTTCAACTTCGCGACCTCTTCTACGAGGTTTCCTTTCAGCAGGGTTCCGTTCCATGCCAGCGGTTCATTGAGTGTCCGCGAGGGGACGAACTTGGGAAGCGCGTTCATCCGAACGGCGAAGTCGCCCTCCGTTTCCTCCATCGAGGGCCAGGCGGCCGCGAAGCCTTCGAAGGTCACCCGCCCGAGCAGGAGCGCGTCGCTCGCGAGGAGCTGGTCGTACTGGAACTTCGCGAGCTCGTCGTTGAAGTACTCGTTCGACCAGGCGGGATCCTCCATCACCCCGTCGACCGTCACGTATTCCACTGCGATTACGTCTCTCATATCTCACCTCCAACGGTGCCGGCCGGCCGTACGCCGGGCCCGGCTCGTCCATCGTGCCCGCGCCGGGCCTGCGAGTCGATTACCTGTGACGTAAGGGGCTAGGGTCCCGTCATGGCTGTCCCCGAGGGTGCACCGTCTGCGGGGGCGCTGCTACGTGAGTGGCGACAGCGGCGCAATCTCAGCCAGCTCGAGCTCGCCCTGCGCTCGGCGGTCTCGGCGCGTCATCTCAGCTTCATCGAGACCGGCCGGGCGCGCCCGAGCCGCGAGATGGTCCTCCACCTCGCCGAGCGCCTCGACGTTCCCTTG
>JBKPHO010000185.1:0-7103 GCA_046729915.1 Actinomycetota bacterium
GCACGAGGTCAACGCCATGCCCATGCTGCGCGCGTTGGCGTTCACCCTTCGGCAGAGGTCGGCCACCTCGGAGAGTGCCCGCTTCTCTTCGGCAGCGGCCCCGCAGATCTTCTCCGCCAGGACCGTCGCGCCTACGCCGCGCCGCCCTGCGGTGTAGAGGCTGTCCTGGACGGCGACGTCGTCGTCGATGACTACCGCCTCGACCTCGATTCCCTCGCTCTGGCCGAGATCCGCGGCCATCTCGAAGTTCATCACGTCGCCGGTGTAGTTCTTGACGATGTGCAGCACCCCGGCACCGCCGTTCACGGCCTTCGTCGCGTCGAGCATCTGGTCGGGCGTCGGAGACGTGAACACCTCACCGGGGCACGCGGCGTCGAGCATGCCCGGCCCTACGAAGCCGCCGTGCATCGGCTCGTGCCCCGAGCCGCCGCCAGAGACCAGGCCGACCTTGCCCTGGATCGGCGCGTCGGCACGGATGATGAAGTTGGGGTCGAAGTGCACGTTGACGAGGTCCGGGTGCGCTGCGGCGATCCCATGCAGCGCCTCGGTGACGACGTCTTCCGGCTTGTTGATCAGCTTTTTCACAGCTCCTCCACGACCTCGCCTCGAGTTTCGACGTCCTCGGCCGGTGGCTCGCCGCGGGCACGCAGCACGTGGCTGATGAAGAAGTCGTAGACGA
This sequence comes from Actinomycetota bacterium, assembly GCA_046729915.1. Lineage (GTDB taxonomy): Bacteria > Actinomycetota > Thermoleophilia > Gaiellales > Gaiellaceae > AC-32. The sequence goes on from JBKPHO010000185.1 coordinate 680, forward strand.
GCGCACCGATGATTCCGCCGACTATCGGGGCGACGATCGGCAGCCACCAGTACCAGTTGACGTTGCCGTAGTCCCCCGGCAGCGCGATCTTGTCCCAGCCGGCAAGCCAGGCGAAGAGCCTCGGGCCGAAATCGCGGGCGGGGTTGATCGCGTAGCCCGTGTTCGCCCCGTACGACATCCCGATCCCGGCCACGATGAGGCCGATGATCCAGGGCGCCAGGTTCCCTTTCGGCGGGAGGTTCAGGTTGTCGATCACCGCCAGCACGACCCCGACGAGCAGGGCCGTCCCGATCAGCTCGTCGATGAACGGCCCGACCGGGTTGTGGAAGTACCCGGCCGGGAACGTGGCGAAGATGCTGTACGAGGCGATCGAGCTGGTTTCGCCGCGGACCGCGCCCGTCGCGTGCTCGTAGCCCTTGATCGCGTCCTTGTAGTTGAGGTAGACCAGGGCAGCGGCGGTGAAGGCTCCGGCGACCTGCGCGGTGATGTAGTGCGGTACCTTCGTCCACGGAAACCCACGGCGTAGGGCAAGCGAGATCGTGACGGCCGGGTTGATGTGTGCGCCGCTCACTCCGCCGGCGACGTAGATGCCGAGCACGACCGCCACGCACCATCCCCAGGTGATGAGCAGCCAGTCGCCCGATGCCAGGAAGATCGTGTGATTGGTCGCAGCACGGCCGGACTGGTTCAGGGCGGCGACGGCCATCGCGACCACGCCGTCGCCGAAGGCAATCAGCACGAATGTGCCAAGGTACTCCGAGAGGAACTCGCCCCATACCGTCCTCCGCCAAGCCGCGCCGGCGCCCATACGAACGTGCCAGACCCCCATCATCCCTCTCGGTTCTGTCGTGGTTTCGGCCACGTCCACCTCCCTCTCTCCGACTTCTTGCCTCCGCTCGAGAGTGGGCGGGATCGCCGTCAAGTGCCGCATGCCACGCGTCTTCGGCGGCTGCGCCGGCTCTCCAGCGGCACGGTGCAGCGTGCTGACTAACGCAGTCGGCTACGTCGTGTCAAGTGGAACGAGCACGGACCGGGCGCTCAGCTCGACGAAACGTCGACCGCGTACACGTCTCTTAGCTCGCGTGCAACGTCGCCGTCGCCGCCGATCAGAAAGAGCTCGTACGGATAGGCGTACTGGGCGCGGAACCCATGCTCCCGCGCCACGATGCGACCCCAAAGCGAGACACGGCCGAGGGCGATCGGGCACCCTCGACGCAGCGGAGGCAGCTCATGGTGCCGCAGGCCATAGTGCTGCCGGACGCCGGTGTATCGCCGGAGCAGATCCTCGGCAAGCTGCCTGGTGCTGAAGGCGTAGATGCCGCACTCATGGCCCTGGACCGGCGCCGCCCCGCCGTGCGTGGAGCACCGGGCCTCGAATCGCCGTCGAGCGGGCCAGCTCACGTGGTGCCACGTGAAGGACTCGAGGCGGTACGCATCGTCGTGCCGGCGGACGTGCCAGAGCCGCCAGCCGACGATCGGTTCGGTGTAAACGTCGTTCACCCGCGGCTCAGGTCGGGACCGGCTCCTCGGCGGGCTCCTCCACCGGCGCCGGGGCCGGAACCGGCTCCTCGAGCGGCGCGATCTCTATCTCTCGTTCTGTCTCGGGCGCGCCGATATCCATCGATACAGAAGCTACAGAGCGGGGAGGACGGCCAACGACGCCGTTCCCGCGTATCGTGAGAGTGACCATGCCGACTCGCCGTGTATTCACCGCCGCCGTCCTGGCGACGCTTTCCCTGCTGCTCGCCGCATGCGGCACAGACGGAAGCACCAGCGCGGGCGGCGGCTCGACCCCGGCGGGGGCGGCCCTGGTGCGCTCGGGCGTGCTCGCCTTCGTCGCGGTCGACAGCGACCTCGGCTCAGGCCAGTGGCACCAGCTCGACGAGCTCGCGCAGAAGTTCCCCGGCCGCGACGAGGCGATTGCAAAGCTCGAGCGGTCGCTCTCGAAGAAGGGCGTCGATTACAAAGACGACGTCAAGCCCGCGCTCGGGCCCGAGGTCGACGTGGCGATCGTGAGCGGCGGCACAGAGTCCTCCACGCAGGCGGTCGCACTGACCAAGCCCGACGATGCGGCCAAGTTCAAGGCCCTTGTCACGAAGCTGAACGCCGACGAGACCTCGGGCGAACGGGTGGTCTACCGCGAGGTCGACGGCTGGTACGCCCTCTCTTACAGCCAGGCGGCGATCACCGCGGTGCTCAAGGGCGACCGCACCGCCCTGGCCGACGACGGCACGTACAAGGAGGCGCTCGGGAAGCTTCCGGCCGACGCGCTCGTCAAGGCCTTCGTCGACGGCAGCCGCGTGAGCATGCTCGTCGGGCGGAACGCCTCGCAGGACAGCTCCGGGCTAGGCCTCTCCTTGCTCGGGCTCGACAAGCTGAAGTACCTCGCGGTCTCCGCGAGCGCGGAGAGCGAGGGCATCAGGATCCGCGGCGCCTCCAGCGGCGGCGATCTGAGCGGCGGCGATTTCGCCTCCAAGCTGATCGGCAGCGTCCCAGGCGACGCCTTCGCGTTGCTCTCCTTCCGTGGGCAGGGAACGAGCGAGCAGCTGAAGAGGCTGGAGTCGAACCCGCAGGTGGGAGCGGCGTTGGAGCAGCTGCAGGCGGCGCTCGGCGTGTCGATCGAGCAGGTGCTCACCCTGCTGCGCGGCGAGGTGGCGTTCTACGCGCGGCCCGGAGCGTTGATCCCGGAGCTCACGCTGGCGCTCGAGGAGACCGACGTCAGCTCGGCGCTCGCGACGCTCGACAAGATCGCCTCCCACCTCGCGGCCGGCGGCAAGGCGCGCGTGGAGACAGGCACCCAGGGCGGGCACGAGGTCAAGACGATCGACTTCGGCAAGTTCGCGATCCACTACGGCGCGGTCGACAACACCGTCCTGCTGTCGAGCGGGATGAGCGGCATCGCCGACTTCGGCAGCTCCGGCGACCGCCTGCCCAACAGCGCCGACTTCAAGGAGGCCAGGGACGCGGCGGGGATGCCGGACTCGAGCGGCGGCTTCGTCTACCTCGACCTGAAGGACGCGCTCCCGCTACTGGAGGGCTTCGCCGGGCTCTCGGGCCACAGCCTGCCGAGCGACGTGACCGAGAACCTGCGACCGCTGCGCTCGCTGCTCGCGTGGTCGGAGGGCTCGTCGTCCGAGCGCACGTTCGACGCGTTTCTCGAGATCAAGTAGCCTTGCCCGCCAACATGGCGGCACGCGCGGCACGCGAGTTTCTCTTCACTTCCGAATCGGTTACCGAGGGCCACCCCGACAAGGTCGCGGATCAGATCTCGGACGCGGTGCTGGACGCCGTGCTCGCCGACGACCCGGACGGCCGCGTCGCCTGCGAGACGCTGATCACGACAGGCCTTGTCGTCGTTGCCGGCGAGATCACCACGGAGACCTACGTCGACATCCCCTCGCTCGTCCGCAGGAAGATCTCGGAGATCGGCTACACCCACTCGGAGTGGGGCTTCGACGCGCACACGTGCGGCGTGGTCGTGGCGCTCGACGAGCAGTCGCCGGACATCGCGCAGGGCATCGACGCCTCGTACGAGACGCAGCACGACCCCTCGGACGACGACCCGCTGGACCGGGTCGGCGCGGGCGACCAGGGGATGATGTTCGGCTACGCGAGCAGCGAGTCGCCTGAGCTGATGCCGCTGCCGATCATGCTCGCCCACAAGATCTGCAAGCGGCTCGCCGAGGTTCGGAAGGTGGGCGATCTCCCGTACCTGAGGCCCGACGGCAAGGCGCAGGTGACCGTGCGGTACGAGGTCGACGACGAGGGGGGCCAGAGCCCGGTCGAGATCGAGCGGATCCTGGTCTCGACGCAGCACGCCGACGGGTGCGACGCGGAGACGCTGATCAAGCCCGACCTGGTCGAGCGCGTCCTGCACCCGATCCTCCCGCCCGACCTCTACGACGAGAAGCGGCTCCAGGAGCGCGACTTCGTCTACGTCAACCCGACCGGGAAGTTCGTGATCGGCGGGCCGATGGGCGACACCGGCCTGACCGGACGCAAGATCATCGTCGACACCTACGGCGGCGCGGCACGACACGGCGGCGGCGCCTTCTCGGGCAAGGACCCGACGAAGGTCGACCGCTCGGCCGCCTACGCGGCGCGCTACGTGGCGAAGAACGTGGTCGCGGCCGGGCTCGCGGAGCGCTGCGAGCTGAACGTCGCGTACGCGATCGGCGTCGCTCACCCGGTCTCGGTTGCGGTGCGCACGTTTGGTACAGAGAACGTCCCTGTTGCGCGGATCGAGGAGCTGATCGGCTCCCACTTCGACCTGCGGCCGGCCGCGATCCTGCGCGACCTCGAGCTGCTGCGGCCGATCTACGCGAAGACCGCCGCGTACGGCCACTTCGGCCGCGACGACCACGACTTCACGTGGGAGCGGACCGACAAGGCCGCCGCCCTGCGCGAAGCCGCCGGCATCGCAGCGAAGACCCCGGCCTGAGCAAGTAACAGTCAGCTACTTGATGGGTTCGAACCCGCACGGACGCTGAGGGTTCGGGCCAATCCGTTCAGTAACAGTCTGTTTAGTTGAGCTCGCGCTCGGGCCGGACGAACAGGCCTGCTGCGGCTTTCTCGGCGATCGTCTGCTCGCTGCCGTTCAGCCGAACGGTGAGCTGCTCAGCCGCCGGCTGTGCCTCTCGCACCTCGACATCCGCACCGGGCACGAACCCTTGGTCGTAGAACCAGTGCAGGAGCTCGCCGTCGTGCTCGGCGAGGCGGACGATCTCCGCGCGCGTCCCGGGCGTCAGGTCGGCCAGCGGAGCCAGCTCCTTGTTCTCGGCCTGTTCGAAGTCGGTATCCACCGGCCAGCCGTGCGGGCAGCGGTCCGGGTTGCCGAGGCGCTCGCTGATTCGGTCGATCATGTCGTCGCTGAAGCTCTCGCCGATCTCGTCCGCGTGGACGTGCGCCTCGGCCGCGGTGTAGCCCATGAAGTCGGTCAGCAGCCGCTCGACGATCCGGTGCTTGCGCACGACGTGCTCGGCACGCTCGCGCCCGGCGGCGGTCAGGATCGCCTCCTTCCGTTCGCCCCGCTCGACGAGGCCGTCCGCCTCCAGCCGCTTGAGCATCTCGCCGGCCGAGGCGCGCGAGACGCCCAGCATCTCCGCTACGCGAGACGCGAGGGTAGGCGATCCCTGCCGGTTCGGCCGATACTCGCCGATCGGAAAGGCGAGGAAGTAGATCGTCTCGAGGTACTCGTCGACCGAGTGTCCCTGGGCCACGGCGAAACTCTACTCGCGGGTCCGTGTAAGGGCACCCTTACACAACTGCTAGTGTCGCGGGCGCATGTCCACCGGGCACATCCTGCTGCTGGGGCTCCTGGCCGGCTCGACGATCTTCCTCGGCCTGCCGATGGGACGGCTGCACGACGTCGGCCAGCAGTTCAAGGTCTTCCTCAGCGCGACGGCGACCGGGATCCTGCTGTTCCTGCTGTGGGACGTGCTCGTCGAGGCGATCGAGCCCGTCGAAGAGGCGCTGAACGACCGCGACTGGAGCCAGTTCTCGTGGCTCTCGGCGCTCGCGTTCGGCGGCTTCGCCCTGGGCCTGCTGAGCCTCGTCTACTACGACACCTGGATGAAGCAGCGCCGGCGGCGCAGCTTCCTGGGGCCGGGCGCGGCCTCGGCGACCGAGCTCGAGCGCTCGCACTTCACCGGCCTGACGCCGGCCCGCTGGCTCGCGCTCTTCATCGCGACCGGGATCGGGCTGCACAACTTCTCCGAGGGCCTCGCGATCGGGCAGGCGGCAGCCCTCGACAAGCTCAGCCTCGCGTACGTGCTGGTGATCGGCTTCGGCCTCCACAACGCGACGGAGGGCTTCGGCATCGTCGCTCCGCTGAGCGGCGACAGCGAGCCGCCGAGCTGGCGCTTCCTCGGCCTGCTCGGAGTGATCGGCGGCTTCCCGACCTTCTTCGGGACCGTGGTCGGACAGGCGTGGACCTCGACCGCGGTCTCCGTGCTGTTCCTCGCGCTCGCGGCGGGCTCGATCCTCTACGTCGTGATGGAGCTGATGAATGTCTGCCGGCTCTTCTCGAGCAAGACCGTCACGGCCTGGGGGATCCTGCTCGGATTGACGCTCGGCTTCGCGACGGACTTCGTGCTCGTCGCCGCCGGCGTCTAGCTTGCCGATGTGCGCTTCGGCACGGTAGTCCCGCTCGTGACCACGCGCGCGCTCGGTGGGCGCGAGTTCACCTACGAGCTCCCGGACAGGGCGGGCAAGGGCGCCGTCGTCTCGGTGCCGTTCGGGCGCTCGCGGGCGCGCGGGGTCGTGGTCGAGGTCGTCGAGGCGGCGCCGCTCGGGGTGAAGGCCTTGCCCGTCGAGAAGGTCGTACAGGAGCTGCCGCCGGTGCTCGTCGACCTCGCGCTCTGGCTGGCCGAGTACTACGGCTCGACGCCGGCCCGGGCGCTCGAGCTGGTCGCGCCGGTGCGGC
>JBKPHO010000186.1:0-1762 GCA_046729915.1 Actinomycetota bacterium
TCCTGCTGCGGCTCGTCGCCGGGCTGGCTCTCGGCGCCCACGGCGCGCAGAAGCTGTTCGGCTCCTTCGGCGGCGGCGGCCTCTCCGGAACGCGGAGCTTCTTCACCGGCCTCGGCTTTCCCACGCCGTTCGTCACGGCGATCGCGGCCGGCGAGCTCGCCGGTGGGCTGCTGTTCGCGCTCGGCCTGGCGACGCCGCTGGCTACGCTCGCGCTCGTCCTCGTGATGCTGAACGCGATCGGCACCGTCCATTGGCGCAAGGGCTTCTTCAACTCCGCCGGCGGCTACGAGTACAACCTCCTGATCATCGCGACTGCGCTCGCGGTCACCGCCGGCGGGCCAGGTCGCTTCTCGCTCGACGCCGCACTTGGCTGGGTCGAGCGGATCTCCGGGCCGTGGTGGGCCCGTGGCGATCGGCGGGCTGGCCTCCGCTATTGCACTGGCGACGTTGACGGCCGGGCGCCCCCGGCCGAGATCTGTTGCGACGCGCTCAGGGGTTGCCGGAAAGGCCTAGCGTGGACCTGCGTCTGAAGCGCGTCTACGAGCCGGCGACGGCGGCCGACGGGTACCGCGTGCTGATCGACCGCCTCTGGCCGCGCGGCCTGTCGAAGGAGCGCGCCAGGCTCGACGCCTGGGAACGCGAGCTGGCGCCGAGCGACGAACTACGGCGCTGGTTCGGGCACGAGCCGCAGCGGTTCGCGGAGTTCGGGCGGCGCTACCTCGACGAGCTCCGCGCCCAGCGCCCGCGGCTGACCGAGCTGAGACGCCGGGCGCGGCGCGAGCCGGTCACGCTCGTCTACGCGGCTCGCGACGACGAGCACAACGACGCCGTCGTCCTCGCCGAGGCGCTGCGTCGGGGACTGCCGAGGTCAGCGGCGAAGTGAGGCGAACGCGCCCAGCGATCAGCGTCCGCTTCCTGCTGATCTCCGTCGGCACGATCCTCGCTGCCGAGGCGCTCGTCGTCGCGCTGCTGATCAAGCCGCCTCCGATCGGCTGGGTCGGGTTCGTGGTCGTCGCCACGATCGTTCTTTCTCTGGCGGCGTTGATACCGATCGCCTTCGAGCGCACGCGCGTCAGCCCCCGGCTGCCAGCCCGGGCGGACGACGGCGACGAACGCCTGCTCGTCGTCGCCGACCCCCTCTGCGATGAGGCGCTGCTGTGCGAGGCGGTCGTTGCTCGCCGCGGCCGTGCCGGCCTCCACGTCGTCGTCCCACTGCGCGTGTCGCCGCTGCACTTCCTGACCGACGACGAGTCGGCCGAGACGACGGAGGCCGAGCAGACGATGTCGATCACGGTCGCGATGCTGCGCCAACGCGGCATTCCCGCTACCGGTTCCGTCGGCACCGACAAGCCGCTCGAGTCGATGACCGACGCGCTCGGGGCGCTTGCCGCGACCCGCGTCTTGCTCGCGATGCCGCCCGATTCCGAGTCCTACTGGCTCGAGCGCGGCTTGCTCGAGAAGGCGCGGCGGCTGACGCCGCTTCCGGTCGAGCACGTTCTCGTTGCCGAGGCGGTCACGCACGGCCGCGCCGCTCGTGGCTAGGGCTGGATCGGCCCACGCCTGAGCGCACCCGCCGACATCAACTCAGTGGTGGTGCTCGTGGACGATCGCGTGACCCTTCCCGCGGCGGATCATCGCGCGGTTGACGGCGAACGCGAACGGCCACGCGATCGCGAATCCTCCGAGGAGCGGGAGCCAATAGCGCGCGTCGGTGAGGCCGGCCTCCAGCGCGCCGGGCACGAGCAGCACGGTCAGGTTGTCG
>JBKPHO010000187.1:0-4471 GCA_046729915.1 Actinomycetota bacterium
GTAGCATCGCGCTGTGCGCGAGCTCCAGGCTGGGCTGTGGCACTGGCAGGCGCCGCATCCCGAGTGGACGCCGGATCAATGGTGGCCGGAGGTGGTTTCGTCCTACGCATTCGACGACGGGGCGCGGCTGCTCCTCTTCGACCCGCTGGCCGTGCCGGAGGAGATCCTCGAGGTCGCGGGCGACCGCGAGCCGGTGGTGGTACTCACCGCACCCTGGCACGAACGCGATGCGCAGAGCCTGGCCGAGCGCTTCGGCGCGCCGGTGTTCACGCCGCCGCCCGACACCGCAGATGACCTCATGCGGAAGTACGGCCTTGCTCCGGAGCAGATCCCGGAGGGTTGGCACAGCCCCGACGTCGCGTGGCTGCTGGTGGAGGGCGGTGGTGAGGCGCACCTGTACGGAGCGGGTGACCGGCTTCCGATCGGCCTCGAGGCGTCCCCCGGACGGTCGCACAACGACCTTGTGCTCTGGATCGAGCGTGTGGGTGCGGTCGTCGCCGGCGACGCGTTGGTCGACTTCGGTCGCGGCTTCGAGGTCCCGCGAGAGGTGCTGCAGCACGGTGTCACGCGCGAGCAGGTGGTCGAAGGCCTGCGGCCGCTGCTCCGACTGCCGGTCGAGGTCGTTCTGCCGGCGCATGGAGCGCCGACAGACCGTGCGGCGCTCGAGCGCGCGCTCTCCTGACGGCTGACGTCGATCCCGTCGCCTGGCGAGAGTCCTCTCGCCCGAGCGGGCTACCAGCCGCGGGTCTCTAGCAGCTCTTCCGGAGCGAGGCTCGCTGCGGCCAGGCCGCTCATTGCACCGCCGAGGCCGCTCGACACTCGCGCCAGGATCTCCGGGTCGCGGTAGTGCGTCGTCGCCTCGACGATCGCCTTCGCTCGTGGTGACGGGTCGTCGGACTTGAAGATCCCCGAGCCGACGAAGACGCCGTCGGCGCCGAGCTGCATGCACAGCGCGGCATCCGCTGGAGTCGCGATCCCGCCGGCAGTGAACGTCACCACCGGCAGCTTCCCGTTCTCGGCGACCCACTTGACGAGCTCGTACGGCGCGCTCAGCTCCTTCGCCTCGGCGTAGAGCTCCTCCTCGCGCAGAGCGCCGAGCCGGCGGATGTGCCCGAAGACGGCGCGCATGTGCTTGACGGCGTTGACGATGTCGCCGGTGCCGGCCTCGCCCTTCGTGCGGATCATCGCGGCGCCCTCGGCGATCCGGCGCAGCGCCTCGCCGAGGTTCGTGCAGCCGCAGACGAACGGCACCGTGAACGCCCACTTGTCGACGTGATGCGCGGTGTCGGCAGGCGTCAGGACCTCGCTCTCGTCGATGTAGTCGACCTCGAGCGCCTCGAGCACCTGCGCCTCGACGAAGTGGCCGATGCGGCACTTCGCCATCACCGGGATCGAGACCGCCTCCTGGATCTCGCGGATCTTGTCTGGGTCGGCCATGCGGGCGACGCCGCCCTCGGCGCGGATGTCGGCGGGCACGCGCTCGAGAGCCATCACCGCGACTGCGCCGGCCTCCTCGGCGATCGTCGCCTGCTCGGCGTCGGTGACGTCCATGATCACCCCGCCCTTGAGCATCTCGGCGAGGCCGCTCTTGACTCGCATCGTCCCGGTCTCGGCCATCGGCGCTGATTCTAGCCGCGGCCGCACGCTTGACTTCTCCTCACGCGATGCCAGCCTTACGCCCGTGGCCGCCGCACCGACGAGGGAGCTCCGCCTTGCGCTCGTCTGCTACGGAGGCTCCTCGCTCGCGGTCTACATGCACGGCGTGACGAAGGAGCTCCACCGCCTCGTCAAGGGCTCGGCCCTGCTGGAGGCGGCGAGCGACGAAGGGTCGCCCAGCGAGCGGGTCTACGGCCGCCTCCTGGACGAGCTCGCCCGGAAGAGCCCCGAGCAGCTGCGGACGCGCGTCGTGGTGGACGCGATCGCGGGCACCTCCGCGGGCGGGATCAACGGCGTCTGCCTCGCCAAGGCACTCGCGCACAACCGCTCGATGGACGATTTCCGCGACCTCTGGTTTGAGCGCGGCGACATCGACGGGCTGCTCGCCGCGCCGCGCTGGCTGCCGTGGCGCCCGCTCAAGGCCGCGTGGGTCGCGCTGCGCGGGCTGAGGCACGCACCGCTGCGCGGAGACCTGATGGCGCGCTGGATCTACGACGCCTTCCACGCCATGGACGACAAGGGCTCGAGCCCGGCAGGCATCGAGACGCTGATGCCCGAGCGCCACAAGCTCGAGCTGTTCGTGACGGCGACGGACTTCTACGGCTACGGGCGCCAGGTCCCCTACGCCGACCCGAACCCGATCCAGGACCGCCGCCACCGGCACGTGCTCGGCTTTCGCTTCGGCGGTGACGACGGGCGGGACGACTTCGACCGCAACTCGAACGGCGCGCTCACCTTTGCGGCCCGCACCACCTCGTGCATCCCCGGGGTCTTCCCGCCGGTGAGCTTCGAGGCGCTCCGCGGTTGGCTCGGCGAGGAACGCTCCGTCGACTGGGAGGATCTCGACCGGCGCTTCTTCCGCCTCTACGAGCTGGCCAAGTTCCCGGCGGCCTGGACCTGGTTCGTCGACGGCGGCGTGCTCGACAACAAGCCGTTCGGGCCCGCGATCGACGCGATCCGCGAGCGCGCGGCCGACGTCCAGGTCGTCCGCCGCTTGCTCTATCTCGAGCCCGACCCGGGCGTCGGCCTCAGCCCCACGCACCGCAAGGCACCCTCCACCCTGGCCGCGGCGCTCGGCGGCCTGACCGGGCTCCCCCGCTCCGAGCCGATCCTCGACGACCTCGTCGAGGTGGGTGCGCTGAACGAGCGAGTCCGGCGCATCCGCGACATCATCGAGACGAGCTGGGACACGATCGACGCGCGTGTCCGCGAGATCGCGGGACCGTTGACGTCGGTGCCGAAGGACCCCGCCGACCCGAAGCTCGCGGAGATCAGGAAGGCGACCTCCGACGAGGCCCGGCGCAGCGCCGGCTTCAGCTACGCCACCTACGTCCGGCTCAAGATCAGCGGTGTCGTCGATCGCTACGCGGAGACCGCCGGCCTCGTGTGCGACCTGCCGCCGGACTCCACGCACGCACTCCTTGCCCGCAGCGCACTCCGGGCGTGGGCGGAGACAAAGGGGCTCTTCGAGCAGCGGATCGAGCCCTCACAGGCGCAGGTCGACTTCCTGATCAGCTTCGACCTCGCCTACTCCGAGCGCCGGCTGCGCTTCGTGATCGACGGCCTCAGCCACCTCTACACGAAGGCCGGCACCGAGGGCTACCCCGAGCGCGCCGAGATCGACGAGGCGAAGGGACGGCTCTGGGACGCCGTCGGCACGGTGCGTGACGCGATGTCCGGCAAGAACTTCGACGAGACGCTCCGGGGCCGCTTCGACACGTGCTTCGCGGTCGACGCAATGCGGATGTTCATGCAGCAGCGTGGATTCGACGCGCACGCGTTCGTGCAAGAGCACGCCGCGCAGCTCGACGGGCTCGAGGAGGCGCTGCACGCCTACCTGAAGCAGCAGCTCTCGGGCTTCACGGCCGACCTCTATTCAGGACTGCTCCAGTTGACCGAGGGCTGGAGCGATGAGCGGCGGTGGGACCTGCTCGTGCGCTACCTCGGCTTCCCGTTCTGGGACGTGCTGCTCTACCCGATCCAGGCGCTCAGCGACGTGGGCGAGCGCGACCACGTCGAGATCGTCCGCCTCAGCCCGCGCGACTCGCACCGCATCCCGGTGGAGGGCGACCCCAACCAGAAGAAGCTGATCGGCGCGCAGAAGGGGCACTTCGGCGCGTTCCTCAGCCGCCACGGGCGTGAGCAGGACTACCTCTGGGGTCGCCTGGACGGGGCCGAGCGGTTGATCGGCATCCTGCTCGCCGACGCGCCGGAGGAGGACAAGCAGCACTGGTGCGACGAGGCCTTCCGCGCCATCCTCGAAGAGGACGAGCAGGCCGTGCCGAAGGCCTCCGACCTCGTGCGGCGGGTGCGCGAGACGATCGGCGCCTGAGCCGACGGCGCTGACGGTCCGGTTCGGCGCGTGCTAGCCGCGACCCTCGGCTTCGTACTCCCGCAGGAAGCCCTCGAACAGCCGGCGGTGGCCCTCCTCGTCGCGGAGGATCTCGATCGCCATGTCCTGGGTCGCCCAGTCGACGCCGTCGGTGGTCTCGATGATGTGGTTGTAGTGCTCGATCGCGCCGGTCTCGGCCTCGATCACGCCCTTGATCACGTGGACGATGTCGGTCTGCTCCGCAGGCGGCTGCAGGTACGTCTGGTCGGCGCTGAAGTCGAGCGAGCCGGGCACGATGCCGTGGAGCTCCTTGATCCGGTTCGCGAACAGCCGCGCGTGGCCGAGCTCCTCCTGGATGTCCTCGTCGAGCGCCTCGCGGATCTCCTGGGCGCGCACGCCGTCCGGGTTGACCGAGTTGGCGAGGTAGCTCATCACCGTCTCGACCTCCATCCAGTAGGCCTTCTCGAGCAGGTCGAGGATCTC
>JBKPHO010000188.1:0-2564 GCA_046729915.1 Actinomycetota bacterium
ACCCGCTGGCCCTCGTTCGGCGCCTCGAGCGTGATCGCCGGCGGCGCGACCACGGAGCTTCGCGTCGCGCTCGAGCGTGTGTGGTGCGCGTTGTCGAGCACTAGTGCGCGGTACCGAACGGTCGTGCCCGGCTCGACGTCGGAGACGTCGTGGAAAACGCGGTAGGGCGCGTTGTCGTCAGTGCCGATGTCCTGCCAGGCACCGTTGCCGACCTTGGCGAGGAAGGTCACCTCGTAGAACGAGCTGCCCGCGACGTCGGCGCGGACCTCCAGGCGGTCTCGCCCCTCGGCCGGCACGTCGAGCGAGATCGAGGGTGCCGCCTTGCTGCGCGGAATGTGCTTCTTCGCCCGGTACACGACCGTCGAGAGCGGCCCGACCGTGACGTCGAGGCGCTTGTCGCTCCCGCTACGGAGCCACGCCGGCCCGTCGCCGTAGACCTTGACCCACCGGCTGCGGGGCACAAACGTGGGAATCGACGCGGAGGCGGCCTGCTCGGCGCTGTTCAGTGCGACGACGTACTCGTACCGGTGGAAGCGGTCGATCCGCGAGAACGCGTAGATCCCAGCGGACGAGGACGAGTAGCGGCTCTGCTCGGCCCCGTTGCGCAGCGCCGGGTTCCGGCGGGTGATCTTCGCCAGCCGCGCGAGCTCACGGTAGAGCGGGTGCGACGGATCGAAGTTGTCGTCCATCGGCGTCGCATCGGATCCGATGTCGTCGTTGTTGCCCGCCCCGTCGTCGCCGGGGATCGGGTCGCTGAGGTTGTTGTACTGCAGGTCCTGCGAGGGGAACATGTCCTGCCGGGCGTCCTGGTCGCCGCCCGCGCCGGTGAAGCCCTGCTCGTCGCCGTAGTAGACGACCGGGTCGCCGCGCGAGAGGTACATGAGCGCGTGCGCGAGCTCGTCGCGACGCAGCAGCTCCGCCTCGCTCGCGCCCGGGTTCGCGTTGCGCACGAACATCCCGATGCGCCCACGGTCGTGGTTGCCGAGGAAGGTCGGGAGGTTGTAGACGTTCGAGTCGCCGTCCGTGTACCAGTCGTCGTCGACGAAGAAGTCGCGCAACTCGTCGGTGGGCGCGGAGCCGGCGGCGAACCGCGTCGCGGCGGTCTGGAACGGGAAGTCGAGGACGCCCTGCACGTCGTCGTGGGTCATGTAGTGCGAGGTGATCGGCCGGCTGAAGTCCTCGGCCACCTCACCGAACATGTAGAAGTCGGGGATTCCCTGCGACTTCGCGTAGGCCTCGATCTCCGGGGCGAACCTCTGCCAGAACGCGTCGTCGACGTGCTTCATCGTGTCCATCCGGAAGCCGTCGATGCGGAAGTCGTGGATCCACGTCTTGTAGATGTCGATCATCCCGTCGACGACGCGGTGGTTCTCGGTGAAGAGGTCGTCGAGGCCGAAGAAGTCGCCGTACTGGGAGTTCTCGCCGGTGAACGTCGTGTCGCCGCGGTTGTGGTAGAGGCTGACGTCGTTCAGCCAGGCGGGGACCTTCACATTCTGCTCCGCGTCCGGCACGCAGGGGTGGTACGGGAAGCTGCTGAACGAGGGCGGCGGGGCGGAGCACGACGGCTGGCCGGCCGGCGCGAGCGTCGGGAAGAAATCGGTGCCGGCGAAGTCGCGGTCGTCGAACGGCGTCCCGGCCGCCGTGAGGTATGGCGACTGGTCCTTCGACACATAGGGCATCCGGCCGCCCTCCGTGTACTTGATCACGTCCGCCGTGTGGTTGGTGATGATGTCGAAGTAGACCTTGATGCCGCGCGCGTGGGCCGCGTCGACCAGGGCGCGAAGGTCCTGGTTCGTCCCGAGGTGCGGGTCGATCTGCGTGAAGTCGGTGATCCAGTAGCCGTGGTACCCGGCGGAGCGGTCCTCCGGCTGCACCGCCTTGTTCTTGAAGCTCGGCGTGAGCCAGATCGCGGTCGTGCCGAGCCCCTTGATGTAGTCGAGCTTCGTGGTGAGGCCCTTGAGGTCGCCGCCGTGGTACCAGCCCTTCCCGGTCGGGTCGAACCCCGACTGCCCAGCGCCGGTGCCCGGCGGTAGGCCGCCGTTGTCGTTGGCGGTGTCCCCGTTCTGGAAGCGATCGGCCATGACGAAGTAGAAGTTCTGGTCGGTGACCGGCTCGCGCAGGCTGTGATGGGCCGCGGGATCGGCGTGGGACTTCCCGCGGTCGTGACCGGATGCTTTGACGTTCATAGCGCCGGCGGTGCCGACGACGAATGCTGCGGCTGCAATCGCCAGCAGAAGGAACCACTTCACGGCCTTCACCCCCCTGGGCCAAGCGACCCCTCGCGAAGAGGGGTATTGAAGCAGACGAGGTTCCAGGCTGAGGCGCTCGGGGAAGTCTGAACCAGATGCCGGAAGCAATCGTCAACGTCGAGCGCGTCGAGGCGCACAAGACGCAGTCTGGGAACACGCGTTTCGTCCTGGTCGACGACAGCGGCCGTGAGTACTCGACCTTCAAGGAACCGATCGCGCGTCAGGCGCTCGCCGCAGAGGGTGAGCGTGCGCGAATCCAGTTCCACGAGACGCAGAAGGGCAACTTCACGAACGTGTACCTCGATGCGGTCGAGC
>JBKPHO010000189.1:0-3792 GCA_046729915.1 Actinomycetota bacterium
CGCCTTGTTCGACTCGTACTCGCGGATCTTCCCGCAGCCGATGCAGGCGATGTTGCACGCGAGCGTGGGCTCGAGCATCAGCACGAGCGGGTAGCGCTCGCCCTTGCGCTGCTGCTGGGCGACGTAGCGTGCGATCTGAACGGTCGAGCCGAGCGGGAACTTCATCGCGAAAGCCTTTCTCGTAGACGGCCGAGGGCTAGCAACGGGAAGTGCAGTCGGTAGAGGTGGTAGCGGATCATGAAGTCAAGCGGAAATCCGGTTCCGGTGAACTGCTCCTCCTTCCAATCGCCGTTTGCTCCTTGGGCGGTGCACAACCAGTCGGCGGCGCGGCGGGCAGCCGGGCTGCTCGCCTCGTCTGCAGCGACGTAGGCTAATAGCGCCCATGCCGTTTGGGAAGCCGTGCTGGGCCCGCGCCCACGCCAGGCGCGGTCGGCGTAGGAGCGGATATCCTCGCCGAACCCGCCGTCCTCGTTCTGGACCGAGTGGAGCCACGCCACCGCACGGTTGAACGCGGCGTGCGACTGGTCGATTCCACACGCCTCGAGCGCGGGGAGCGCCGCG
The DNA here is from genome assembly GCA_046729915.1 of Actinomycetota bacterium. Classification (GTDB taxonomy): domain Bacteria; phylum Actinomycetota; class Thermoleophilia; order Gaiellales; family Gaiellaceae; genus AC-32. The sequence continues at coordinate 562 of JBKPHO010000189.1, forward strand.
CCGGTTCCGTAGACGTGATTGACACCCCAGCGGCCGAACCAGGAGCCGTCGTCTTCCTGCTCGGCCAGGAGCCAGTCGAGGCCACGCCGCACCTCGTCGTCGAAGCCCTGCTCGGGAGCGAGCGCCTCGAGGGAGTGCGCGGTCACGTCGGCGCTGGGCTCGTCCGTGACCTTGCCGAAGTCGCAGAACGGAAGCTTGTAGAGCCAGAAGGCCTCGTTGTCGACGTCGAAGGCGCCCCAGCCGCCGCGGCGCGACTGCATTCCGGCCGCCCAGGCCAGGCCGCGGTCGACGGCCTCGCGGCCGCGGTGGCACCGGCGCAGGGCGAGCGCGACGACCACCGTGTCGTCGACATCGGGGTAGAGGTCGTTCTCGAACTCGAAGGCCCACCCGCCCGGGGCGACGTCCGGCTTGCGCACCGCCCAGTCGCCGGTGACGGTCACTTCCTCCTTCAAGAGCCAGTCGGCCGCGCGCACCAGCGCCGGATGCTCCGGGCCCAGGCCGGAGTCCCGTAGCGCGAGCACCGCAAGGCCGGTGTCCCAGACCGGGGACTGGCACGCCTCCGGCCGCAGCCGGTCTCCTTCGTCGATGGTGAAGCCCTCCCACCCCTCGACCGCCCGCCTGAGCGTCTCGTCCTGGAGCCCGTGCCCGAGCGCGGCGAGCATCAGGATCGACCAGACCCACGGCGGCTGGATCCCGCCCCACGAGCCGTCGGCCTCCTGGTGGGCCCGCACCCAGGCCTCAGCCGCCTCTAGGGCGCGGCGCCGGAGGCTGGACGGAGCCGGAGGCCTCCTGGTCTCGCCGGGCCGGGAGCCGATCTCTCGCAGGTCCAATTCCGCCGGCCGGACCGGCCGCAGCGCGCGGCAGGCGGCGAGCGGGACGAACGTGCCCCGGGCCCAGCACGAGAAGTCGTAGATCGACAACGGCGCCGACGGGGGCAGCAGCACGAGCTCGACCGGGATCGGCGTCACCCGCTGCCACGGCCACTGGCCGAGGAGGGCGAGAAAGCACTTGGTGAAGATCCTCGTGCGGGGGATGTCGCCCTTGGAGCGGATGAAGTCGCGGCTCTTCGCGCCCGGGTCGACCCCCGCGAGCTTCAGCGCCGCGTAGGCCTCGACCGTCGTGTCGAGGTCGCCCGGGCCGTCGAACCAGATCGCCCACGTCCCGTCGTCGCGCTGCCGCGCCAGGAGCTCGTTCGCGATCTTGCGGTCGAGCTCCGGCGTGCGCAGTCCGAGGACGTGGTGCCAGAAGAGGTGCTGCGCGGTCATCGTCACGTTGGATTCGAGCTCGCCGACCCAGTAGCCGTCCGGGTGCTGAAGCTCGAGCAGGCGCTCCGTGGCCGCGTCGATCGCGGTGTCGAGGCGCGTCTCGATTCGCTCGGGTGCGACCGTCATGCGGCGATCCTCTCGCCGGATCCGGTCAGCAGCCATGCGGCCACGAGCCCGCTGCGGACTGCTCCTTCCATGGTCGCCGGCCAGCCGGTCGCGGTCCAGGCGCCGGCGCGCTTGACGTTGGGACGCTCGGTCTGCGGGCCGGGCCGGTGCCGCTCGCTCCCCGGCCGGACCGCGATCGTTGCCGCCGGCTCGCGGCTGACGCGCGACCAGAGCAGCTCCGCCTCCCCGAGCCGCGCCGTCAGCTCGCGCGCGACGCACTCCACCAGCTCGCGGCCCCGCAGCTCCATCAACTCGGGCGCACCCGAGGACACGACCGTCAGGTACTGGCCGCGCTCGGGCGGGTGGCCGGTGAGCGCGCCCCGGTCGAAGACCCAGTGGGCGTCGCTGCAGAGCAGTGCCGCGAGCGGGTGGTGCAGGAGCGTGCGGTCGAACCACAAGTGGACGCTGACGATCGGCGAGTCCTCGAGCTCCGGCTCGGGCTCGCCGAGGAGGCGTGCGCTCTCGCGCGGGGGGACGGCGACCACGACCGCGTCGGCGTCGAGCTCGTCGAGGCTCTCGACCTTGGCTCCCGTCTGCACCGTCGCCCCCGCGGTCTCGAGTGCACGAGCGGCCGCCGCGCCGTGCATCTCCCCCAGCGGCCGCGCCGGGAGCAGCAGGCGAGAGGCCTCCCGACCGGAGAGCAGCGCCGTCTGGACCGTGAAGAGCCCGGCTTCGGCGCTCGCCTCGTCGCTGCGGAGGTTGAGCGCCGGCCGTATGAAGACGTCCCAGAACTGGTCGATCGCCTGCTGTGACTGGCCCTGAGCGCGCAGGTAGTCCGCGAACGTCGCGGCCGTCCATGCCTTGCCACGACCGGCCAGTAGCCGCAGGATGCCGAGGCGGTCACGCATCGGGACGTGGCGGTAACGGACAAGCGCGAGCGGCGAGCGCGCGATCGTCGCGGTCCGGCCCTGCTCGTCGATCACCGGCAGCTCGAGGCGCACGCGTCGCAGGGATCCGCCCTCGCCGATCCGCTCGAGGAACCGCAGGTACGCGGTGAAGCAGCCGAGCGCGACGTGCTGGCCGTTGTCGGGCGGCGGCTCCGGGTCACCTTCGCGCCGCGGCAGCGTCTGCACCGCGCCCCCGAGGGTCGGGCGCGCCTCGTACAGCGTTACCTCCTCCCCGCCGTCGACCAGCTCGAGCGCGGCGCTGAGGCCGGCGAGGCCGCCTCCCACCACCGCCACCCTCACCGCAACAACCCCGCTCCGACGATGCGGAGCTTCGTCAGCGGCGACAACCGCAGTGAGCCGTCGAACACGTCGAACCCGCGCGCCTCGATCCGATCGAGGGTCGCGCGGTAGAGGCCCGCGAAGGTCGAGACACACGCCGCGCTGCGCGAGTCCAGCGTCTCCAGCAGGCCGAGCCCTCCTTCCAGGAACGCGCGCGCGCGCGAGGCCTGGAACGCCATCAGCGCGCGCCACTCCGCGCCCGCGCGGCCGGCCGCGATGTCGTCCTCGGTGACGCCGTACGCGGCCAGCTCGTCCTGCGGCAGGTAGACGCGGCCGAGCTCCCAGTCCTCGCGCACGTCTCGGATGATGTTGATGAGCTGCAGCGCGACGCCGAGCGTCTCGGCGCGCTCGACGTCGTCCGAGCCGTAGACGGCAACACACGCCACACCGACGGCACCCGCTACCAGGCGGCAGTAGCCCTGCAGGGCGTCGAAGTCGGCGTACCGGTCCTGCTCGGTGTCCTGGAGGCCGCCGTCGACCAGGTCGTGCAGAACGCGGTCCGGGATCGAGTAGCGCGAGCGCGCGTCTGCGAGCGCGACGAGCATCGGGTCGTCCGAGCCGGAGCCGAGCGCCCC